>JAFZBF010000027.1 GCA_017561885.1 Bacteroidales bacterium
CATGAGCGGGTCAGGAACACGTGATCATTCGACATGTCCTTGAAAGCAACAAGACGGTAACTTTCGGGATGAATTCCTTTTTTCATGACTTATGTTTTTAATATTAAGATTCTTTTGGGGACGCAAAGATACAAACATTCTTAAATCTTGCAAATCATTTTCTATCTATTTCGTACCTTAGCAACTCTTTTATAGAATAATATGACACTTATAAAATCAATTTCAGGTATAAGGGGCACGATAGGAGGCAATTGCGGGGATGCCCTCACACCGGTCGACATAGTCAGATTCACTGCAGCATATGTAAAATGTCTTCCCATAAAAGGGAAAAAAGCGAAAGTCGTGGTAGGGCGGGATGCACGAATCTCAGGCAGCATGGTGGAGAACCTGGTCTGCGGAACGCTCGTTGGTTGCGGCGCTGATGTAGTAAACATCGGAATGGCTACGACACCGACCACCGAACTGGCAGTTATTGGGGAGAAGGCCGACGGCGGCATCATCATAACCGCCAGCCACAATCCGGAGCAGTGGAACGCCCTCAAGCTCCTCAACAGCGACGGCGAGTTCCTCTCAGCTTCACAGGGTGCCGCAGTTCTGGACACAGCCACCAGAGATGACTTCGATTTCGTAGAGGTGAGGTCGCTGGGAAAGGTGACATACAAAGATTATACTGACATCCATATAGATCAGGTATTGTCGAATCCTCTGGTTGACAGGGAGGCCATCCGCAATGCGCATTTCAAGGTCGTACTCGACCCGATCAATTCTGTCGGCGCCTTGGTGATGCCGAAGTTGCTGGACAAGCTCGGAGTGGAGTGCATCACCATAAACGGCGAGCCGGACGGCCGATTCGCCCACAATCCCGAGCCTCTGCCCGCAAACCTTGTCGGTCTGAGCCAGACCGTGTGTTGCGAGCATGCAAATCTCGGTATTTCAGTCGATCCGGATGTGGACAGGCTTGCATTCATATGTGAGGACGGAGAACCCTTCGGTGAGGAATATACCCTCGTAAGCGTTGCTGATTACGTACTTTCACACAAAAAAGGTCCGACCTGCTCGAACATATCCTCTTCAAGGGCGCTCAGGGACGTAACAGAAGCTCACGGATGCCAGTATTTCACCGCTGCTGTGGGAGAAGTGAACGTTACCACGAAGATGCGTGAGGTCGGAGCCGTTATCGGAGGAGAAGGCAACGGAGGCGTCATATTCCCTGAGCTCCACTACGGACGCGACGCCCTCATCGGTACCGCGCTGTTCCTTAGCAACCTGGCCCAGAAAGGACTCAGCGCATCGAACCTGCGCAAGACATATCCCGACTATTTCATTGCCAAGAAGAAGATTTCGCTGTCTGACCCTTCCGAGGCTGAAAAGATATTCGAAGCTCTGAAAGAAAAATATGCCTCAGAGAAGATAAACACTCTCGACGGAGTACACATCGATTTCGAGGCTGAACGCAAGTGGGTGATACTCCGCAAGTCCAATACCGAGCCTATAATCCGTATCTATGCAGAGGCTCCCGCCCGCAGACAGGCCGAGGCTCTTGCCGATGAAGTCATAGCCGTGGCAGAAAACATCTGACGTTATGTTCTCATTCCGCACCACATCACTCTTCGAACAGCAGGACAGGGTGCTGTCTCACGGCCGTCTCGCTGTACTGGACAGCCCTACGGCCTGGTATCCGGAGATTGAAAGCTATCTATGGGAAATCCTGGCCGGCAGGGGACGGGATGTCGTGCTCCTTTCCGAGGACCAGCTCGACACCGACACCCTCGCTGCAGAACACGTGGACGCCCTGATCATCGAAAGGCAGGGAACTGGCGACTGTTTCGACCCGTTCTACGGCAGGCTGTTCAACTTCTTCCGGCAGTGCAAGGATTCTGGCAGCGACATTCCGGTATATATTCTGGACCGTCCGAACCCCTGCGGCCGCAATGTGGAAGGCAGTTTCAAATACGGGATGTGCCACAAGCATGGAATGACGCTGGCTGAGATGGCCAATATGTTCTTCACGGATCTGGGTGCCAAATTCCCTCTGCACGTCATATCTGCCGACGCTACTATGGCGGGACGCGAGCTGCTGACCTGGAGCGTGCCTGCCTCGGATGATTTCGCAGGATACTTTACCGCATATTTTCACGCCGGGCAGTATCTCTGGCAAGCAACAAATGTCAGCTGCGGCATTGGTACGGAACGGCCTTACGAGCTGTTCGGGGCTCCTTTCATGAAGGATTTCAACTCCGTGGAGGCTGCATACAACAAAGGGGTTTACCTGCGGAGGACATCGTTCACACCGGGCCACGGCCTGTATGCCGGCGAGAAGTGTTTCGGCTATCAGTTGCTGGCCAACCCGACCGAACCTTACAACAGCGTGCTTCACGCTGTGCGCCTCATCAAGCTGGTGAAGGATAGTTGTGAGCAGTTCGCATTGAACGATGATGCCGAAGATATTTTCGGGGAACCGCTGATCGGTGCATATTTCAACGACGAATGCAGCTGGGAGGATCTAAAGGAGCAGATCAAGCAGCAGGAGCAGCGCTGGCTCCGCAAGGCGAAGAAATATCTGCTCTATCCCGAGCCCCTTACACGTATCAAATAGCACGTACATATCCGCTGCCGGCAGAATGCCGCAAGGCAACATGGTACCCCGCTTTGCGAGGCTGGCCTTTTTGCCGAGCAAAGAAGGGGCGGAGGGGCGCGAATTTGTGGAATAAATTCGCGGTTGCCCTAGGCATTGCTGCCGGCAGCGGATAAGACCCAGAGGAATTTTGTATTATCAGATACCGCCGACTGAAAGTTTGCTGACGAGCACGGTGGGCATACCGCAGCTTACCGGGACATACTGCTCCTTTCCGCAGGTCCATTTTCCGTCATCAATAACGCAGTCGGATGCCACAGCAACGATATCCGCCAGAGCCTGGGGACCGTTGCCTATGACATTGATGTCCTTCAGCGGTCTCGTGAGCTTGCCGTTTTCTATGAGCCAGCCGCTCTTCACATAGAAGGTGAAGTCGCCGGCGCCGATCTGGACCTGTCCGTTGGAGAAAGTGTCGAGGAACACACCATTCTTCACCGACGCTATGATGTCATCCTTCGTAGCGTCGCCGTTCTCCATATAGGTGGCGCGCATCCTGGGAATGGGGTTGTAACGGAACGATTCTCGGCGTCCGTTGCCAGTGGGGGCGACCCCATAGTGCTTCGCGCTGACCCTGTCGTGCAAGAAAGAAGTCAGGACGCCGTTTGTGACCATATAGGTCTTCTGCGAAGGTACGCCCTCGTCATCTATGTTGATGCTGCCGCGGTTGAACGGAATAGTGCCGTCGTCCACCACGGAAATCTTTTCGCTGCATACCTTCTTGCCTAGACTGTCCGTGAAGATGGATGTTCCCTTGCGTATGAAGTCAGCTTCGAATGCGTGTCCTATAGCTTCGTGCAGCAGTATTCCCGATCCGCCTGCACCCATCACCACAGGCATCGTTCCTCCTTTGACGCTGCCGGCAGTAAACAGCATAGAACAGCGCTGGACCACTTCGGAAGCCATCTCGGCCATCAGGGAGTCCGAAAGGAATTCGCTGCCCATACGGAAGCTTCGCGAGAAGGAAGCGGTTTCCCTGCGGGTGCCCTCCTTTGCAACAACGCTTACACCAAGGGATGACAGAGGACCGCAATCCTCTGCCAGTTCGCCGAGAGAATTGAAGAACAGCGTCCTGTCATAGGTGCTTGAAAGCACCTCCATCACATTAGTGATACGTCCGTCCAGCGCGTAAACAGAATCGTTCAACCGTTGAAGGAAGTCGATCCTTCTGGAACTGTCAAATGCCTTCCAGCTGTCCTCGGAAGGATAGTAGCTGGGGTGCCTGATTTCTGTGACGCATACGGGACGTGGGGCCTGTACCAGGCCGTCGGCAATGGCTGCCGCGGTAGCGGCAGCTTTTTCCATCTTGTCCCACTCTGTGCTCTCGGAATATGCATATCCTGTCTGTTCTCCTTTCAGGACTCGTATTCCCACACCATAGTCTACGTGCTGTCCGACTGAGCTGACCTTACGGTCCCTGAGTTGCATCTCGTCCAGAGAACTGAACTCGAAGAAGAGGTCGGCATAATCACCGCCGCGGCTCATAGCGATTGCTATGAGTCTCTGCAGCATTTCAATATCTACTTTGAAGAATTCCATCGTTACTGAAAAGGGCAACCTTTGAGGTCGCCCTTTCTAGATTTGGCAGAGTTTTTACTTGTTTTCTAATTTGCTTGCATCTACCTGTACCACGTTTCCTTTGTTCGAGAAAGCGAGAGGTTCGTTGTTCCGCTTTTTCTGCTCGACCAATTTATCGAACGTGATATCCAGCCCTTTGAGAAGATTCTCTCTAAGCTGTCTCGTTTCTTGTTCGCTCATAGTTGATAAGCAGATTGTAAATGGTTTTGTTGTGTAGTTTAGTACTTACGTCTTTTCCGCCTTCGGCAATCATTGCGCTCGGCGTGTTTGAATTATCCACGATCATCCAGTAATCTACAGCGGGGATGTACAACTCGAAGAGATTGGTTATTCCCATGTGATACCTTCTCAGGATGGTCCTTTCCGGGACGTTGTGGCCTCCGGACGCGACCCTGAGTTTGACCCTTTGCAGGGCAAGCTCAGGAACATTCAGCCAGAAGAAGATGAGGGTCACAACATAACCGCTCATCTGTGCTTCCTTGATGATTTTGATCAGCGTCCTGGTCGCCAGTGTCGTCTCTATTCCGAAATCGGCGCCTTGCTCTATCAGCTCGTGCATCCGCTCTAGCATGATCCTGCTCGCCCTTATGGCAGCAGACTCCGGATTGTCCGGGGAGAGCCTCATCGCGATCTCGTCGGAATTGACAAAATCGTGGCAGTTGAACATATCAGGGAGAATGGTATAAGAAGCAGTGGTTTTGCCTGCTCCGTTGCATCCTCCTATGATATATATCTTTGGCATCAGGCCTTTGGCCTTAAATCATAAGAGCGGCAACCAGCGCAAGGATGGCGTAGAACTCAGGAAGGGCGGCGTAAATCATAGTGTTGGTCATTACGTCGTGGCCCTGAGAAATACCGATGATACCATTGGCGCAAAGCTTGCCCTGACGGAGAGCAGAGAACAGGCAGACTACTCCCACACCGAGACCTACTGCAAACAGCTTAAAACCGTCGGCGGCGAAATCTTTGCCGATCCACATCAGGAAGGCAACGAAGCCGTACAGACCCTGTGTGGCGGGCATGGCTGAAAGCACCATGTACTGCGATGATTTGTCAGGATTTTTCTTCAATGCACCTTCTGCAGCGTTTCCGGCGATAGTCGTGCCGATACTGCTGCCGATTCCGGCCAATGCGAGCATCAGTCCGAATCCGAGATAACCTAGAATTAATTGTAGCATGATTTAATAATTTGATAATATATATGTTATTGTTTTTTTGTCGCCAATGGTTTGTACAGTTTGCCCTTGCCCTCGTAGCCAGAGTTCTTGAAATATTCCACGAACGTCAGACGGAGAGGGTGGACGAATGCTCCCAGACAGGACATCGCCAGGTTGAGGGCGTGTCCAATGGCCAGGATCAAGAAGAGCACAAGATAGTTTACGCCCGGCACCGGAACCCCGTTGAACGCCATCATTCCAAGGTCGTTGAAAGCGCCGCCGAGCATGCCGCCGGCCAGTCCGAGGGCATACAGACGGATGTAGCTCAGCACGTCGCCGAGGATGCCGGTCACCTTGTTGTAGGTGTCCCACAGCCCGGCTCCTACATTGAGGAGAGGATTGCGGCCAGGTGTGTTGAATATGAAGATTCCGAGTGCTGAAACCACACCTAACGCTATTACGGCCCACTTGGTAATCTCTGAAGGCATCACCTTGAGCAGTGACAGGGCAGCGATCACTATGCCGCCTATGATCAGAAGAACCCAGCCCCAGGTGCTGACTGCGTGCCTGAAACCGTAAGCCTCGGTGTAGACAATTCCCTTGATGATCATGGCGAGTATAATGTGGAATACACCTATGCCAAGGGCAAGAACCATCTTGGAATCGTATCCCATTATCTGGTTATGGAAGATGAACTTCTTCAGCGGCTCAGGATACCACGATGCAGTGTAGAGGTCAATGCCGAAGAATGTGCCCAGGATGAGGCCGATGACGAATGTGGCAATGCCCAGAGTCGTTACCAGCGGCCCGAGCTTGGACAGGCTCATCTTCGACTTGCCGAGCAGCAGACCTATGATTATGAGAAGGATGCCGTATCCCGCATCGCCCATACACATCGCGAAGAACAGCATGAAGAACGGACCGAGGATGGGGGTGGGGTCGAACTCGTTGTAATCGGGCATGCCGTACATTCCGGTCAGGACCTCGAACATCTTCGAGAACTTGTTGTTGCGCAACTTGATGGGAGGATTGTCATCCACGTTCGCCTTTGCTGCCAGATAAACTACGGGCGCCTCGTCCAGGAATGCTTTCACCTTCTCGTCCGACTCTGTCGGAGCGAAGCCTTCGATGATCGACAGCACTTCCTCAGCCTCCTTGCGGGCGGAGTTTGATGCAAAATAAAGGTCGAGCTGCTCTGCGAGTTTCTCCTGCTCGTGCTCGAGCATGGGGATGCAGGCCGCGAGAGCGGAGAGGTCATGATGCGCCGCCTCGATACTCTGTTCCAGCTCAGCGGCCTGAGTCTCATATTCTGCAGCGGACTTCTCGGGGAAGTCGCACTCGGCAAAGGGGAAGTCGAAAGGCTCGCCCTTGGTCTGAAGAGCTATGAGGTATACAGAGTCATCGTCCGATGCAATCACCTCGCAAGGATATTCCTCCAGCAGGTTCTCGTCAAATTTCTTTTTCTTGACATGGTAGAACTTGGGGATGAGACCAAGTTTGTCCAGACGGTCTATGTCCGCACTGTTGAACTCGCCCCATGCCTCGGCATGCCTGGCCTGCGTAGTGCAGTCCTTGAGAGCGGCTTGCAGCTCCGTGAGCTCCGCGAGCTTGCTTTCCGTGCTTGCGATCACTTCGGCAGGGGATGACAGAGCAGCGGCCGGAACATCCGGATCCGCGTAACCTTTGAGAGCCTTGCAGATTCTGTTATAATGCTCTATCTGTACGAACTTCTCTCCCGAAGCTTTGTCAAAAGGTTTCTGCTTGCGGGTTACATCAACCAGTCCCAGACTCTGAAGGTCGGAGAGGAAGCCGTCCATCTCCCCGCTCATGAGGATGATGGAATATTTAGTCATTTGGGTGATCATGCTTCGTCCTCCTCTTCTTCAGCCTGATGACGGCTCTTTACAATCTTCTGGGATGCCTTGGACAGGTTCTCCTCGTCTTCCATGTATCGTTTGATCTTGCGGATGGCCTCCTGATACCCGGGGATCTGAACCTTCTCGTAGAGGTTCACCTTCTGGGTGGTTTTCTTGCGCTGGAAATCGAGGATGCGGGCCTTCTCGATGCAGACCTCGCTTTCGATGCCGAGCTGCGCCAGCCTCTTGAGGATCTCGACACCGTCGGTGTACCACATAGGCTTGGCGAAAGTGTCGAACGGCTTGACGCTGTAGATGACTTCCTTGAGTTCGGGAGTCTTGATTCCGGCCACCTTCACAGTCTCGAGGATCACATCGTCGACACTGATCAGATTGGGCTCGAATTCGTTCCACAGCCCGGACATATAATCATAGCTCTGCAAAGCCTCTTCCAATTCTTCCTTGAGCTGTTGCGCACGGTCCTTGGCGAGCTTTGACATAACCCTCAGGGCAGATTCCTTGTTCTTGAGGGTGGGCAAGGCGCGCACACGAACCTTCAACTGCTTGTTGAGCTCGTTCATGGAAGTCTTGTTGAATTGGAACTTGATGGCCATGACTGCTAGTTGTTATCTTTCCAATATTTCTCTATGAGTGAGTCACGCAGACCGGTCTCGGCTTTGGTGAAATACTTCGAGAAGAGCTCCCATGCCGTGTCGAGCATCTCGGTGATCGAGATGTTGACGTCGATGGCCAGAAGCCTGTTCGAATATTCCTTTGCGTAGTCGAGGCAGCGCAGGTCGTAGTCGGAGAGGTCGAAACCATTCTCCAGCTTGGTCTTGGCGTTGGAAGCGTCGGCATACAGACGCACTGCGGTGTTCATCACCTGGCTGTGGTCTTCGCGGGTCTGCTTGTTGATTACAAGTTGTTTCAGACGCGACAGGCTGCGGAACGGGTCGACGATGACCTTTCCTGTGTCGGTGTCGGTGCGGAGGAACAGCTGGCCCTCGGTGATATATCCGGTGTTGTCGGGGATGGCGTGGGTGATATCGCCGTCGTTAAGCGTAGTCACGGCGATGATGGTGATGGAACCGCCGCTGGGCAGCTGCACGGCCTTCTCGTAGATCTTGGCGAGGTCTGAATAGAGGGAACCGGGCATTGAGTCCTTCGAAGGAATCTGGTCCATACGGTTCGACACTATACTCAAGGCGTCGGCGTACAGCGTCATGTCGGTCAGCAGCACGAGCACTTTCTCGTTCTTGTCAACTGCGAAGTATTCGGCAGCTGTAAGCGCCATGTCAGGAACCAGCAGACGCTCTACAGGCGGCTCGTCGGTGGTATTCACGAAGCTGACGATCCTGTTGAGGGCGCCGGCGTTCTCGAAGGCCTGCCTGAAATACAGGTAGTCGTCGTTTGACAGGCCCATGCCGCCGAGGATGATCTTGTCAACGTCGGCGCGGAGGGCCACCTGGGCCATCACCTGGTTGTAGGGCTGGTCGGGGTCGGCGAAGAACGGAATCTTCTGGCCTGACACCAGGGTGTTGTTGAGGTCGATGCCCGCTATACCGGTGGGAATCAGCTGGCTCGGCTGCTCCCTCTTGTAGGGGTTCACCGAAGGACCTCCGATCTGGCGGCGTTCACCTTCCACTGCCGGACCGTCGTCGATGGGTTCGCCGTATGCGTTGAAGAAGCGGCCGGCGAGTTCGTCGCTGACATTGAGGGTAGGGGGTTCGCCCTGGAAGATTACTTCGGCGTCGGTAGGGATGCCTTCCGTGCCGGCGAACACCTGCAGGGTGATGAGGTCGCCTTTTATCTTTACTACTTGAGCGGCGCGGCCGGCAACTGTTGCAAGCTCGTCATTGCTGACACCGCTGGCCTTGAGGGTTACCGTAGCTTTGGTGATAGCCTCAAGCTGGGTATATATTCTCCTGTATGCGTTAGTTGTTGCCATGGCTCAATATGTTTTTAACCTGGTCGAAATATTTGTAGAACTGCTCGCTCTTGTACTCGGAATAGTTCATCTGCTTGAAGGCGTTGATTATTTCCTTGTAGAAATTGCGGCAGTGTTCGAAGTTGTCGAAGTGGAACTCCATGTCGCACACGTTCAGGACTTCGGTGAGCATGAATTCCTGGCGGTCCATAGGAGTTACGCAGTCGATCTTGTCGAAAGCATCCTGCTGGAGGATGACGAAGTCGACGAGTTCGGATTTCCAGAAGGCCTCATGGTAGCTGATGGGCACACCGTCGTCGCCGAGGATGTTGATCTGCTCCGCCATCTCCTTTCCGCGGCGCACGAGGTTCTTGGCTTTGAAGACCTTCTCCACCCAGTGAGGGTCGACCCTCTTGTTGAGGTATTCGACGATCTCGGGGTATTCCAGATACTTGGAGTATGAATCCAGAGGGTCTACGGCCGGGTAGCGCTTGCTGTCGGCACGGGCCTGGGCGAGAGCGTAGAAGCATCTTGCAGCTTTCTTGGTAGATTCGGTGACGGGCTCCTTGAGGTTACCGCCGGCAGGCGATACCGTACCGATGAATGTAACTGAACCGGTCTTGCCGTTGCGCAGGTTTACGATGCCGGCGCGGGCGTAGAAGTTGGATATGATAGCCGACAGGTCGACGGGGAATGCGTCGGCGCCGGGGAGCTCTTCCATACGGTTGGACATCTCCCTGAGAGCCTGGGCCCAGCGGGAGGTGGAGTCGGCCAGCAGCAGCACCTTCAGACCCATCGCGCGGTAATACTCGCAGATGGTCATGGCGGTGTATACTGAAGCTTCGCGGGCTGCAACAGGCATGTTGGAGGTGTTGCAGATGATGGCTGTCCTTTCCATCAGCATGCGACCGGTGTGCGGGTCAACCAACTCGGGGAACTCCTTGAAGATCTCCACCACTTCGTTGGCACGCTCGCCGCAGGCAGCCATGACGATGACCTCTGCGTCACCCTGCTTGGCAATGGCATGCTGCAGCACGGTCTTTCCGCAGCCGAAGGGGCCGGGAATGAATCCGGTTCCACCCTCTGCGATGGGATTGAGGGTATCGATGGTGCGCACGCCGGTCTCCATGATGCGATAGGGACGGGGTTTGTCGACGAAGCCGCCGATAGCCACCTTGACAGGCCATTTCTGGACCATGGTCACGGGAACTTCTTCACCTTGAGAGTCAGTGAGGACTGCAATCGTGTCGTCGATCTTGTATTCTCCGGCGGCAGCCACGCTCTTGACGGTGTATTCACCCTTGAAAGAGAAGGGCACCATGATTTTGTGAGGCAGCCAGCCTTCTTTCACTTCGCCCAGCCAGTCAGCAGAGAAAACCTTGTCGCCCGGCTTTGCGATGGGAGTGAACTCCCAGATTTTGGAATGGTCGAGAGGGGAGGTGTATTCGCCTCTCTTGAGGAATACATCTTCCATCGTTTCTAGGTTGTTCTGCAAGCCGTCGTAGCTGCTTGAGAGCAAGCCCGGACCGAGGGTGGCTTCCAGCATGTGGCCGTCGAACTCCACCTTGTTGCCCTGACGCAGGCCGCGGGTGCTTTCGAAGACTTGAACGAAGGCGTTCTTGCCGGTTACCTTGATGACCTCGGCCATCAGTCTGACACCACCCAGATCGATGTAGCAGATTTCATTTTCTGCCACATGCCCGTCGAACTCAACCGTGACGAGGTTCGAGATGATGCCGGTAACTATACCTGTTGTTTTTTTCATATGTTGTTTTTGTTTTTCGATGCGTTGTAAGTGTCGTTGACCTCTTTGACGAACTTGCGGAACAGCCTCTCTCCTGAAGTGCGGTCGAGTCTGTTCCAGCGGGAAATTATGTTGGCCTTGGCGAGGAATGCGAGGATTATGTTGAAATCGAGCACGTCGAAAAGCACGATATCCCCGATCTTGTTCCACATCAGCATGTCCAGCTCACGCTCCCTCTCGAGGATGTTCTTGTTCTCGAATATCTTCAGCAGCGCGGCCTTCTCGTCGAAATACTCTCCTGTAGCATCCTTGTTGAGGAAAGCTACTTTCTCCGTGCGCACCTTGTGGTCGAAGTCGAAGTATTCACGTATGAACTCGTTGCGGCATTTGCGGCAGGTGCGGTAGAAGTGGGGAGTGAGGTTGGCGTCGTCGAAGCCATATTCCATCCACTCGACCATCCTGCGGTCCAGAGGCTCCAGGAGTTCATAAATGCTGTCCCTCACCGAACGGTAGTCGCAGTCCTTCTGCTCGAAGTCCAGGACATAGTCCGGCAGGCTCGCAATTATATAAGGGTAGTTGTTCATTACGCTTATTCTGAGAACAGTATTTTCTTGGCTGCGGGGCGGAGGTATTCGCTGAACATCTTCTCGAAGTCGCCGTCAGCGAAACTTATGAAATAGCCGCCGTCCTTAGGGGCGATCTTGAAGCCGCCCGCAATGTTCTTGGCGTAATCAATAGTGACTGATGAATTAAGCTCTTTGGCAAGCCCTGCCTCGAGCGCCTTGCCCAGACTGGCCTTCATGCTCTCGGGAATAATGACGTCGAGACCGGCGGGGGCGATGTCGGCGGCATTGAACGATTTGATGACTGTCTCGATGAGCGGCTTTACAAAGCTGGCATCCTGGAGAGCGGACTTAACTTCACCTCCGACAACTTTGGCCATCAGGGTCTTCTCTATCTGCTGTTTGAGGGCAGAGATGGACTGTGTAGAAGCCATCTTGACGTCAGCCGTCACTTTCGACTTCAAGTCGTCAGCATCTTTCTGG
>JAFZBF010000028.1 GCA_017561885.1 Bacteroidales bacterium
ACCGAAAAACAGCACGTAAAAGACGTAAGGAAAGTAAAAGAGAAAAAACAGAACTAGCCGCTACTTTGCAGAAAAGTCAAAGTGCAAAAAGACATTCTTTCTCGCTCTCATTTCTTGAAGGAACGCCTTCGAATCAAAATCTTCAACAATTCCACTGTCCAGACCTTCCTCTATCGCAGAGCGAAGAACAGCAATCGCACGCTCCTGCTCTTCCAGGAGACGAAGGCCGGAACGGACCACCTCACTGGCATTGTTATAACGGCCACTCTGAATACTATCCTGAATAAAATCCTCGAAATGCGGACCAAGAGCCACAGATGTCGTTTTCATATAAATTCAATTATTCAGCTCAAAGTTACCAATATTTCATAACAATCCAACATTATTTGCGTCTTAAGGACTAAAATGCGTACCTTACAATTTGTTTCACAAGATACCACAACCATGTTCAGAAAACTCACACTCACACTAGCGAGCCTCATCGCTGTCTGCACAGTAGTGGCAGCCCAGCCCCCCAGGCCCGCAGCACCCGCAGCAAAAGAAAACGACAAACCCGAAGAAAAGATCGAACTCAAAGTCACACCCGGAATGGTCGGCGTGTCAAACCACGAGAACGACTGGTACTTCGACGTGCCCGACAGCCTGCTCGGCAGGAGAATGCTCGCAGTCACCAGATTCGTCAGCATAACAGCCGGAGCCGGAACATACGGCGGCGAAGAAGTGAACGAAAAAATGATATACTGGGAAAAAGCAACCAACGGCACTTTGCTGTTGAGAGCCGACGTACTCAGCATCCAGGCAGATGAAGACCAGGCCATCAAGAGAGCCGTCGACATCAGCTCCGAAAACCCCATCGTAGCATCCTTCAAGCCCGAGAAAGACGCCCCCGAAGGAGTCACCAGAATCAAAGCCAACAGTTTGTTCGAAGGAGATCTGCAGGTATTCTCACTGAGCCCCGGTGACAAACGCCAGTTCAATCTGGGCGGAGTGAAGCCCGACGCCAGCTACATCAACAGCATCAGGACATACCCCATCAACACAGAAGTAACCGTCACCAAGACCTTCGCATACAACGCACCCGCAGGAGCCCCCGGAGCACCCGGCCAGGGCGGCCCCCAGGCAACCAACCTGCCCGCAGGCCGTGAAGCCGGAGCAGTCACGATGGTACTCAACACCTCGATCGTACTCCTGCCCGAAGAACCCATGCAGCAAAGATGGTTCGACCCCAGAGTAGGATACTTCGCAGGCGGCTACACACAGTTCAGCGACGAACAGCAGGGAGTCGAGAGCATAAGATTCATCACCAGATGGAGACTCGAAGCCAAACCCGAAGACATTGAACGCCAGAAACGCGGCGAACTCGTAGAACCCATAAAACCCATCGTCTACTACATCGACCCCGCAACACCCAAGCAGTGGCGCAAATACCTCATCGCAGGAGTCAACGACTGGAACGCAGCCTTCGAACAGGCAGGCTGGAAAAATGCAATCAGAGCCGAAGAATGGCCCGAGAACGACACCACGATGAGCCTTGAAGACGCAAGATTCTCAGTAATCAGGTATCTCGCATCAGACATCGCCAACGCATACGGACCCAACGTACACGACCCCCGCTCAGGCGAAATCCTCGAAAGCCACATCGGCTGGTACCACAACGTGATGACACTCGTCCACGACTGGTACCAGGTGCAGGCAGGAGCAGTAGACCCCAGAGCCCGCGCCATCAAATACGACGAAGAACTGATGGGAGATTTGATCCGCTTCGTATCCTCACACGAAGTAGGACACACACTCGGACTGAGGCACAATATGGGATCCAGCAGCCAGACACCCGTCGAGAAGCTCCGCGACAAGGAATGGGTCGAAGCCAACGGACACACCATAAGCATAATGGACTACGCACGCTTCAACTACGTAGCACAGCCCGAAGACAACATCGGCAAAGCCGGACTCTATCCCCGCATCAACGACTACGACAAATGGGCCATCGAGTTCGGATACACACCCACATACTTCAAGACAGCCAAGGAAGACCACCTTTACTGGAACAGGATCATCATCGACAGGCTCGCCGAGAACCCCCGCCTGTGGTTCGGCGGCGAAGGCCGTGACGGCGACCCCAGAGCCCTCACTGAAGACCTCGGCGACGATGCGGTAGCAGCCAGCAACTACGGAATCCTCAACCTCAAGAGAGTAATCGGCCAGATACCCGAGTGGAACAAAGAAGAAGCCGATATGTACACCAACGTATCCAGGATGTACTCAGCCGTCGTAAGCCAGTTCAACAGATATCTCGGCCACGTGTCAGCCAACATCGGCGGCCGCTTCATCAACAACCACAGCATCGAGCAGCCCGAGATGACCAAGTACGAAGCCGTGCCAAAGGCCCGCCAGAAAGCAGCCCTCGAATTCCTCGACCAGCAGCTCTTCCACAAGCCAGAGTGGCTTGTCGACGTACCCTACATCTTCGACCTCACCGACCGTCCCGACAACAACCTCTACACCCTGGTGAACAACGTAGTCAGCGCCAGCAACCTGCTCAGCATCGACAAGCTCGACCGCCTGCAGCAGTTCGCAATATATGACGACGCCAACTACAGCCCCGAAGAATATCTCTCGGACCTCTCAGGCAAAATATTCTCAGAATTAGGCAAGGGCGTCAAGGTAGACAGCTACCGCAGATATCTGCAAAGGAGGTATGTGACCACCGCACTGTCGGTAGTAAGCAGCGACGCATCGCGCAACTCCGACAGCCGCATGCTGATCCTCGCACAGCTCGCCGACCTCCAGAAACGGATGGCCAAGGCCAAGTCGTCAGACAGCGCCACCCAGGCACACTGGCAGGCGCTGGCCCGGCAGATAGAAGTCACGATGAAAGATTTGAAGTAAAAAAAAAAGGCTCCGAATTTCGGAGCCTTTTTTTATTTGATGCAGATCGGCCGTTTCGTCTTGGGTTCCTCTACGATAACCCTCTTCGGCAGGTCGATGGTCAGCACGCCGTGCTCGACCTTCGCGTCGATCTTGTCGGTGTCGACATCGTCAGGAAGCAGCATAGTCTGCTGGAACTTAGCGTATGAGAACTCGTGACGCAGATAGTGCGTATCCTTGTTCTCCTCCTTGTCTTCCTTCTTGCTCTCGATAGCGATCACAAGATTGTCATCCTCGTCCACGTGAACCTGGAAATCATCCTTTGTCATTCCGGGTGCGGCGACCTCAACGATATAAGCGTTTTTGTTTTCCTTCACATTGATGGCAGGAGCAGCAGCATTGTTGTATGCATTGACTCTTTCCATCCAGTCGTTGTCGAAAAAGTCATTGAAAAATGACGGCAACCAATTCTGATTTCTTCTAACTAGTGTCATTTCAATTGTCTCCTATATTAATTGTTTAACTGGTTTTTCGTGTTTCGAAGCCACATTACGGCAAACCCTGTGCCCACCCCGAAAAATGTGACTAATCGTCACTTTTGTGGACTTTTTGGCAGTATTTTGATATTTTTGCAGACGATTTCAAACATATTTTATGTCAGACAGGCCGTTCTCAGCATCAATGAAGCTCTCGGATGTGATTTTCCAGAATCGCAACCTGCTGCTGTTGCTGCCCCGCTTCGGAATCCCCGTAGGATTCGGCGAGAAGACCATAGGCCAGATCTGCAATGAACAGGGCGTGAGCACCGAGCTGTTCCTCTATGTCTGCAACGTCTACTGCTACGAAGGATTCTCCCCCGGCAGCACTACGGTCACCGCAGACGAGCTGCCCACATTCCTGAAGTACCTGCGCGCTTCCCACCACTATTATATAGACGAAAGGCTGCCCCACATCGCAAGACACCTCAACGAAGTCGCAGCGAAAGCCGGAAGCCCTTACGGCGATTCCCTCCGCAAGTTCTTCGAAGACTACCGCAAGGAAGTCGAAGACCACTTCGCCTTCGAGGAGGAGCACATCTTCCCCACCGTGATGAAAGACATCGCCCGCAGCCGCAAAGCCTTCATCGGAGCCCACGACAGCATCGAGGAGAAACTGTCCGACCTGATACAGATCATCTTCAAGTATCTGCCCGAGAACATATCTTCAGAAGAGATCATAGAGCTCACCTTCGACATCTTCCAGCTGGCCGAAGACCTCGGGAAGCACACCGTGCTGGAGGAAGCCGTGTTCACCAACGGGAAGGACGGCGAGCGCGCCCGCAAGAAGACCCAACCCTCAGAAGAGTTTGCCGGAGAAGCCCTCACCGAACGGGAAAAGGAAGTGCTGGTGCTCGTGGCCAAGGGTTATATGAGCAAGGAAATCGCCGATATGCTCAACATATCGATGAACACAGTCAACACGCACCGCAAGAACATAAACGCAAAGACCGGCATCAAGTCGATCGCCGGTCTCACCGTATATGCTTTGATGAACAATCTTATGTAAGGCTACCAGCTGCCGCCGGCTCCCGCACCGCCGAAGTGACCGCCGCCAAATCCGCCGAATCCGCCACCGCCGAAACCGCCGCCAAATCCGCCGCCACGGCTGGAGCCGCCTCCCCAGGTAGAAGACCCCTTGCCCGAATTCATCAGGACTATGAGGTCCCAGAGGTCAAGGTTGTGGCCCTTGTTGCCGCTGCCGATGTTGGTGCTGCCGCCGCTCGAGAACGCCACGAACACCAGGAATATCACAGCTATAAGGAACAGTACCAGCATGGCAAGGACAAAGTCGCCGACGTCGTCGTCATAGTCCTTCTCCGAAATCTCGCCGCAGGCCAGGGGCATCAGCACGTCCAGGGCCGCGTTCACTGCAGAATAGTAGTCGTTGCCGTTGCGCAGATGAGGGATCATCTCGTTCTCCACGATGCGCTTGGTGATGGCGTCCGGAATGGCGCCTTCCAGGCCGTAACCCACGGAGATGAACACCTGGCCGCTCTTGGTGCTGGTCTTGGGCTTTATGAGGATCACGATGCCGTTGTCAGACTTCTCGCGGCCCACGCCCCATTTCTCTCCTATCTCATAGGCCACCATGGAGATGTCCTGACCTTCGAGGTCAGAAAGGGTGACAACCGCAATCTGGTTGGAAGTCGTGTCGTCGAATGCCACGAGACGGTTCTCTAGCTGGGATACCTGGGAGCTTGTGAAGACTCCCGCAAGGTCGTTGACCAGACGCTGGGGATAGGGTCTCTCCGGAACCTTGGCAACCGCGGCAATGGCGGCCAGCAGCAGGAACGCTGCCAGGAATGTCCTAGTCCTCCTCATCCGGGTCCTCCTCCTCTTCGTCTTCTTCATCTTCGTCAAAGAAAGATATCTCGTCCGGCTGCTCGTTGACGTCGTCGCTCTGGTAAGGGAAGAACTCCGACAGAGCATCTCCTACCGCCTCTACAGCCCCTATTATGCCTTCAGTAAAACTGCCGGCGGCGAATGCGGACTGCATATCGGCAAGGATGCCGTCCCAGAATCCTGCAGGAATAACTTCGTTGATGGCCACGTCACCGATGATGGCGCACACCCTGGTCTCATATGCGAGATATATAAGGACACCGTTGCGTGCGGCCGTGTCGTACATCTCCAGACGGTCGAACACCTTGACGGCGCGGGATACAGGGTCGGTCTTGCACTTGGGCTCGACGTGCACGCGGATTTCACCGCTGGTGCGGTACTCAGCCTTCACGATGGCCTCGACGATCTTGAGCTGCTGCTCTTCGCTTAGTATGGGGACAGGTTTCATCGGACGTAGACGGCCTACAACGGCTCAATTCCGCCTCTGCGTTTCACGCACCTTACAGAAAAAGCTACGTTATCGATATCAGCGTAGTTCACGCCGCAGTAATCTGCATCGAAATAGATATAGCGGTAATAGGCGCGGCTGTCGTTTCTCTTCGCAGAGCTCCACCACATGCCGTAGCTTGAGAATTCACGGTAAATCCCTTCTGCGCGCATATTGTAACCTGCGGGAAGGGCGTTCCAGAAGACATCGTTGGTCTTGAGGTTGTCGGGAGAGATCGGCCACAGTTTCTTGCCGTTCAGATAGGCTTCCACGGTGAGCTTCTGGCCCAGGCCTGCCCAGTTCGACAGGAATTTCATCGGCACGCCTTTGTTCAGCCCCTTGCTGAGACTCTCCCAGTCCTCGGCGGTCGGGACGCTCCATCCTTCAGGGCAGGCGCCCTGCGGACCTCCGGCAAGACCGGAACCCTCTACGCCGCCGGTAGCCTCATTCCAGGTATAGAGCCTGCCGAATATGGGCTGCAGCACGTCGCAGTCGGTGTAGCAGGTGCCTGCGCCGGCCCACTTGAGGTTCTCGGAGAACCACTCGAGGCTGTCGACGTAGGTGGTATGGTATTTCTGGCCGTCACGCGGGTCGGTGATGAGCCTGCCTCGGAAGTTGCGTCCTGTGAGAGACTTGGTGCTGTCGATCAGGATGGCCGACTTGCTGTTGTCAAGCTCGTAGTAGCCCCACGCCTGTGTATACAGAGTCACGGTCAGATATCCGGGCTCGTCAGGAGTTCTGATGGTCAGATGCGATCCGGTCAGAGTGTCTTCGTAAAGTTCCGGGATGCGCCACTTCAGCGTGTATTTTTCGGGATATGCAACGCCAGAAGCTTCAAGCTCGATGAGCTGTGAAACAGGGAGGAACGATGCGAGCTCGAAATCGGTGACACCGACCATATGTTCGTATGACGGGTCCGCCTTTTCCTCGCAGGATGCAACGGAAAGCACGGCGGCCATTACCAATATCAGACAGGCGAATCCTCTTATCTTCTTCATCGTGGCTAAAAGTCTGTGAAATGCAAATATAACTATTTATTGTAAATTTGCAGGCGGTGGAGCCAAAATCGTGCCACCGGAACGTATGAGAACACGGACGATGAAGCTTTTGCTGCCTGCTGCAGCGGTGATGCTGGCTGCGCTGCTTGTCTGCTCCTGCAGCAAGGACCGCTACGTCACCCTGGAAGGATTCGCGCAGGGCGGCACATGGTCGGTGAAGTGCAGTCTTCCGGGCAGAGTCATGCGCCAGGAGGTGAAGGATGCGCTGGACAGCGTGCTGCTGGTCATCGACAATTCCATCTCGGGTTACAACAAAGGCTCCATCCTCTCGCGCGTCAACAACGGGGAGCGGGTGGCACTCGACAGCGTGTTCATCGACATCTTCAATATATCCCGCGACATATGGCTCAAGAGCGGCGGAGCGTTCGATCCTTCGGCCGGACCGCTGTTCGACCTCTGGGGTTTCGGTTTCGCTGACAGCACTGCTACGGCAGAGCAGAAGGCGCTGCTGGCGGCAGGCATGAAGGAATACATCGGGATGGACCTGTTCAGCTTCGAGGAGACGCCGGAGGGGACTTTCCTGGCCAGGGCCGACGAGCGCTGCCGGCTCAATTTCAATGCGATCGCGCAGGGATACAGCTGCGACGTTATGGCACGGGTGCTGGAAGGCTTCGGGAGCCGCAACTACATCGTGGAGCTTGGCGGAGAGATCGTCTGCAAGGGCGAGCGTGAGCAGGGCGGCCCGTGGCGCATCTGGATCGACAAGCCGGAGGACGGCAACAACGTGTCGGGCGCACTGAAGCAGGATGTGGTGTCGGTGAGCGACTGCGGTCTGGTCACCAGCGGCAACTACCGCAAATTCTATGTGGAGAACGGGCAGAAATATTCTCATACGGTGGATCCGGTGACAGGCGCTCCGGTGCGGCATTCGCTGCTGAGCGCCACGGTCCTGGCCTGCGACGGGGCCACCGCAGACGCATATGCCACCTGGTTCATGGTGATCGGCCCGGACGCCGCTCGCCAGGTCATCTCATCACAGCTCGCCGGCGAAGGTGTCGAGGCCTATCTGGTCTACGGCGACCAGGACGACATGCGCGTATGGCACACTCCGGGGCTGAAGCTGGATTCGGAGAGGAGATAGGACGCCTGCTGCCACTATTACTCGTTTTGAAAGTGGATTACACGTTTTGAAAGTCGGGTTTTCTCGTTTTGAAAGTCGCCCCGGAAGGGCTGACCGTAACTTTGTGAAAAATCAATTTCACAAAGACCATGACGACAAAACTTGCCTATTGCCCGCCCGAGAGCGAGGTCATCGACATCCAGACGCAGGGAGTCCTCTGCCTTAGCGACCCCGAATTCAAAAAAGGAATGAATCAAGAGGAGGAGGAGTGGTAATGAAAAAGTTTATTATCTCAATTTTCGCGATCCTTGCCGTCGTTTCCTGCACGGTGGAGCCAATCGAACTTGTAAAAGAAGAAAACTTGCCGCAGACTCCCGCTGCCGGCCCCATCGTTTTTGACCTTCAGGCCAAACACCCTGATGCCGGGACAAAAGCCGTCAAGACCAGTTGGGAGGCAGGTGATGCCATTTTCGTGTTCTTCAGCAACGTTCCAGCCCCGAATTTCCTCAAGATGAGTTATGACGGATCTGCTTGGACTACTGCCGAATATGAAGGAGATACCGCCACTCCGGGTGCCCTGGGCCTGTCGAATGGAGCCACAGGCACGATGCGTGCTGTTTTCCTGCCTTTCGGCAGCAACGCTACAGTGTCTGCCAGCGGCACAAGTTTCGTGTTCGACAAGTCATATTACGCATACTATTTTACATCGACTCTCGATTATACTGTTGTTGGCAACCGCGTGTCCGGCGCTTTCGAAATGGAAGTTCCTGACAATTACGTGCAGTTCTTCGTGGAGGATGCCGATGCTGCAGATGAAGCCTATTCTCTCGGCTGTGATGCCGTAATCCCTGTCGGTGTGGCTTCCATCTCCTCAGACGGTACGGTCAACGAGACGACCGACAAGACGGCGGCTCACGATATGCCTGGCTATGCATACAGCGGCGGCTACCTTTTCAGCGGGAAACTTACCAGCTGGGGCTATGGTACGAATTACTATTTCGCCAAATCGAAGGCCGATGGTACCGAGCGTCACGATTATTTCGTCACCGGCAAGACTCTCGCCAGCCACAGCTCCGTGAAACTGCCGGCCAACGGCGACAGCAAGTGGCAGGCCGTGGGAAGTGACAAGCTGGTTCAGTTGACATACGAAGGTTCTGATCCCAACTTATGGTGGCATACCTGTAACTATGGTCAGTCTGAGCCGGAGACATTGGGAGCATGCTATGCATTCGTAGATGCCAACTCCATCCCCGGAGTTACGCTACCCTCGTATAATCAATTTCAGGCAATTATTGCCAACTGCACATGGACTGAACTTTATATTCACGGACAGCGCGGTAGAGTGGTTTCGGCCAATAACGGTTTCCTTTTCCTCCCCTGGGACGGCTACGAAGGATGCTATTGGTCTTCCAGCAAACAGGTTGATGATCCGTGGGACCTCAATTGTCGCCAGGTCCAGATGAGATTAGGTAAACTGTCTTATGAGATGGCAGTACGTCCTGTCTATACTGAAGGTACGCTGACTGTTCATGATGGGACAGAAACTAGTAGTTATGTGCCAGTATATGGATATTACGCAGATGCTTATCTAAAATGCGAATATGTGATGCCTGCCGCAGAGTTAAGTGTAATGAACGGCAAGAAGATAAAGGAAATGATGTTATATCTACAAACTCCCGCTGGCGGAGATTGGGGCACATTCCAGATTTTTATGAAAGAAGTTGATAATACCGCCATTAGTACTTATAGTGGTCCTTCGGATGCCACCGTTGTCTACGAAGGACCTCTCAACGGAAGAGAAAGTACTATGTCTGTAACTTTCAGCACACCTTATGAATACCATGGAGGCAATCTATTGATAGGTGTCTACCAGATTCAACCAGGCGGCTATTATAGTGCCAAATTCTTTGGAGAGACGGTCAATGGAGCTTGTATCCAAGGACATGGAGGCAGTCTTAATAATGTTTCTACAAACCAGCGTAATTTTATCCCTAAAACCACATTCTCTTACGCAAGCAATTAACGCAAACAAATCTTGACTGCAAAAATCAGTAATATCTGAATAAGACATAGATTTGCTATATTTGTGCAAATCGCTGTAGTACAAGCCGTCAGATGTTTTCCAAGAAACTTTTGCCGCTATTGGTCCTGATTTGCGTCGCCTGCACCGGGGAAACTTCCGGTCCGGCGGGATTTGATGTGGCCAGGGCCTCTCTCGATGCATCATTCCGGCCGGTGGCCGTGGATCGGCTGCCGGAACTGAACGTGCCGCGGGCGGGGCATGTGCTGGCGTGTCCCGGTGGGGAGCTGACGGTAATCGGCGGGCACACCACGGGTTTTGTCCTGACGGAAACTGCCGAATACTACAAGGACGGCAGCTGGCATCTGCTGCAGACTCTCTATCCTCATGATTTCGGTACGTGGGTGACACTTCCTTCCGGCGACATCCTGCTTGCCGGCGGCTGCGAGCAGTCGTTCGGCATCGGGCAGAGCTGGGGCGTCGAGTGTTACGACCCTTCTTCCCACACGTTCGAACCCCTTCCCATCCTCGACAACCGGCGCACCCGTTTCAGCTCTGCCGTCCTTGCAGACGGCACCCTCCTGGTCAGCGGCAACTGGTACAGAAAGGATGCAATCGCCTTCTGGTCCCCTGAGAAGGGCGGGATCCAGGTAAAGGACGTATCACAACAGAGGTCGATCCCTTATGTACTGCCGGTCAGTTCCGACAACGCATTGATTTTCGGTTGTGACGGCAGTGACGGCGCTCTTCAGGATTCGATAATCGTAGACCAGCTGAAGGGCGATGCATTCCTTGTCCCGCTGCTGGAGCAATGGCAGCCGATTGCCAGTGAATGCAGCGAGATGGCGCGTTATTTCATCGGCGATGAACGCATAGATGGATATGCCTGGCTGATTCCCGCCCGCCGCAAAGAGGACGGCCAGTCCGGCATCCTGAAAGTGGTGGGAGAAGAGTTTTCCCTGCTGGAGACGGAAATCTCCATACCAATGACCGGCATGGATGGAGAACAGATAACGTGGGGCGGACTGCTCACCGACAAGACTGCTGAGGCATCCTGGCTGGTCAGTTACAGCGAATCGCCGACACAGCGTCTGTATATCTGCAAGATTGAATACGGAAAAGCGTTGCGTGGCGGCAAGGCCCCTTTGACCCTGTACTACGCCCAGATGCCCGAACCGGGGGTATTCTCATCCATGACGCTCATGCCCGGCGGCCGTCTTGCTGCCGTCGGCGGATTGGAAAGCGATAATTATCACCCCCTCGCCAGCGCATATATCCTTACCCCCGAAGCGTCCGAGAAGGAGCAGGTCTTCCCGTTCTGGTGGATTGCCGCCGGTATTCTGCTCGCCGTTGCTGCCGCGGTTGCGTTGTGGCTGAGGAAGAGACGTGAGGCTGTCGCTGCCGAACGCCGGGACGGTCAGGCTGCGGAGGACACAGTAAGCGACGAGGCGGAGATGGAGCGCAGGATGGACGACTTGATGGCCCGGATCGCAGTGCTTATGGAGGAGGGCGAGGCCTTCCGCAAGAAAGACCTGTCCAAGGAGTATCTGTCGCGGGTGCTCGGTACTAACGTGCGCTACCTGTCCGACTGCATCAACCGCAAAGCCGGCTGTTCATTCGTGGACTATGTCAACGGCTACCGCATCCGCTATGCGCAGCGGCTGCTGTGCGACAATCCCGGCATGCGTCTCTCCGAGATCAGCGAGGAGTCGGGCTTCTCCAGCGAAGTGACTTTCTTCCGCAACTTCAAGGCACGCACCGGCCAGACCCCTTCTGAGTGGCTGGCTTCCCAGAACAGCACCCGCGATATGTAACTGCCTCGCATGCTACTTTGGGGTAGGTCCTGCCTTATATTGGGGTAGGTCCTGCCTTGTTTTGGGGTAGGTCAAATGAATAGTGCCAGACCTACCCCACTGGAGATATGCCAGGGGCAGTTTCTTGGGGTAGGTCCGGACCATTTTACAGGACCTACCCCATTTTAGCCCGAGACCTACCCCGCAATCAAAGAAGTGGTTGGCGGGGCCCCTCTGTTGTGGCCGGAGTAGAAGAAGTTATCTCCAGCCAGCAAAGCGAGCTCTGGTAAAGGCTCGCTTTGTCCGGCTAGGATAACTTCGATTCATGAACTTACTCGCAGGCATTACCTTTTCGTGGCCATACCAGCACTGAACTTATCTCCCGTCCGCCAGCAGGAGATTTTTAAGGTCTCCTGCTGACGTCCGAGGATAAGTTCTGCCCGAGAGCGGACGGCAATATGGCGTGTCGGCTGAATGCTTCAAGGCAACATTGTGCCCCACTTTGCCGGCCGGGCCTTTATGGTCGGCAAAGAAGGGGGTCTGGAGGGGCGCGGGCGTAAGCCCGTCGGTTGCCGGAAGCATTGCAGCCGCAAGCCTTGCCGGCTGCGGCATCGGAAAGAAGGCCTGAGCGGGGGCTGGCCATGTGTTACTGGGACGCTGTCCCAAACCCTGCCGCTCCAGCCTGCTATCAGCACCTGCCACCCCACACGGCTTTCGCTAGCGCCTGCAGGCGCCTTATATGGGAGGGATTGGAGTGAGCGTCAGCGAACGGAACCCCCCGAAGGCCTTGCTTTCCGTGCAGGCAGCAGTTTCCGAGAGCACGTCTGTCCCGCGAAAGGGCCGTCTGCCGGGATACGAGGCGGTTTTCCGTCCGTCCCGCGGAACCTGCCTCTGCGGGGCCAGATGACGTTTCGCAGTTTTCCGCCAGGGATTATTCTTCAGGGGAGTCGGCAGCAGAAGCCTTCTCGAAGGCGTCAACAATCTTGGTGACGAGCGGGTGGCGGACGATGTCCTCGCGGCCGAACTCGATGACGCTGATGCCGCGGATGCCGCGCACCAGCTCCACGCCGCGCGCCAGACCCGAATCGCTCTTGCGCGGAAGATCGATCTGAGTGATGTCGCCCGTAACGATGAACTTCGCATCGCAGCCCATACGCGTCAGGAACATCTTAAGCTGCCCCAGCGAAGTATTCTGAGCCTCGTCAAGAATTACGAAAGCACGGTCAAGAGTACGGCCGCGCATATAAGCCAGAGGCGCGATCTGGATAGTCCCGTCCTCCATGAAAGCCTGAAGCTTCTTCGCCGGAATCATATCCTGCAAAGCATCGTACAACGGCTGAAGATACGGATCCAGCTTCTCCTTCAGGTCACCCGGAAGGAAGCCAAGCCTCTCCCCCGCCTCCACGGCCGGACGAGTCAGGATCAGCTTCTTCACCTCACGGTTCTTCAGAGCACGCACAGCCAGCGCAATCGCAGTATAAGTCTTGCCGGTACCCGCAGGACCCAGCGCGAATATCAAATCGTTGTCGTAATACTCCTTGACCAGCCGCTTCTGATTCTTCGTGCGCGCCTTGATGCACTTGCCGTCGTTGCCGTAGACAATGATGTAGTCCGCGTCAGACTGCATATCCACCTTGCCCACCTCAGCCTCACGCCCCTTCTCCTCGAAAAGGAAATCGATGTCGTACTCGTTGATTACACCCTTGGACTCCTTGATTGAAAGGAGGGCGTTGAAAGCCGCTTCAAATGCTTCAATATCCTCCTGGGCACCCTCCACTGTAATTTGGGAACCTCGGGCAACCGCTTTAACTTTCGGGAAATGATATCTGAAAAGATTGAGATTTTTGTTGTTGACTCCATAGATTTCGACCGGATCAAAGTGTTCAAGCGTCAGAGTTTTTTCTATCATTGGCAGCTGTTGTGTGATTCTTTGTAAATATACGATTTTTTTGCCTTTGATGCCGCAATTGTCTACTTTTGTAAAGATACGAAAACACGTTTTTATGAGACTTCTGAGATTGTCCGCGATCCTTCTGACAGCCTGTCTGACGCTAAGCAGCTGCGACGCAGTCCGCTCCATGCTGGGCAAACCCACGTCGCAGGACATCGAAGTCCTCAAGCAGGAACTGGCAGCCCTGAAAGAGCAGGCCAGACAAGATTCCGTAGCAGCAGAGGCAGAGCGCCTCGCCGCAGAGCAGGAAGCAGCGCTGCACCAGCTCCCCGCACGCTACTATGTAGCCATGGGAGGCTTCAAGGTTCCCTCCAACGCAGTCAACTACAAAGCCTATCTCGAAAGCCAGGGCTATGACATCACCGCCGTCCGCTTCCGTACAGGCTACGACGTGCTGCTGGCCGACGGCACCGACGACCTGCGCGAAGCCCTTCGCAGCATGCACAAGTTCATGCGCTACGAAAAGACCTGCCCCGAAGACATCTGGATCTACGACACAACAACAGGATTTCACGAATAGAATATGGAAAAGAAAACCGTCTTCACAGACAAGCATATCGCACTCGGAGCAAAGATGGCCCCCTTCGCAGGCTACCTGATGCCCATCGAATACACAGGAATAAATGAAGAGCACGCAACCGTCCGCAACGGAGTCGGAGTGTTCGACGTTTCCCATATGGGAGAAATCTGGGTCAAGGGCCCCAAGGCCACAGCTTTCCTCCAGTACGTGACATCCAACGACGTGTCAGCGCTGTATCCCGGCAAAGCCCAGTACACCTGCCTGCCCAACGGCCGCGGCGGCATCGTCGACGACCTGATAGTATACTGCATCGACGCAGAGACCTATCTTCTCGCAGTCAACGCAGCCAACATAGACAAAGACTGGCAGCACCTCTGCAGCCAGGCCCCGAAGTTCGGCATGACCCCCGGCAAGGAACTCTACAACGCCTCCGACGAAATCTGCCAGCTGGCGGTGCAGGGTCCGAAGGCAATGGAAACCGTGCAGAAGATCTGCGAACAGGACATAATGTCGATGGAATACTACACCTTCAAGAAAGTTGACATCGCCGGCATCCACGACGCCATCCTCTCCACCACCGGCTACACCGGAAGCGGCGGATGCGAGATCTACGTAGCCAACGAAGACGGCGAGAAACTTTGGAACGCAGTGTTCGAGGCAGGCCAGGAGTTCGGCATCAAGCCCATAGGCCTCGGCGCCCGCGACACCCTGCGTCTCGAGATGGGATTCTGCCTCTATGGCAACGACATCGACGACACCACCTCACCCATCGAAGCCGGCCTGGGCTGGATCACCAAGTTCAACGACAACAAGGGTGAATTCATCGACAGGCCCCATATGGAGAAGCTTAAAGCCGAAGGCATCAAGAAACGCCTGGTAGGCTTCGAACTCGTCGACAAGGGCATCGCCCGCCACGGCTACGAAATATGCAACGCTGCCGGCGAAGTGATCGGCCACGTTACCTCCGGAACCATGGGTCCCTCTGTGAAGAAGGCCATCGGACTGGGCTACGTCGCAGCCGATTACAAGGCTCCCGGCACCGAGATCTTCATCAGCGTACGCGGCCGCCTGCTCAAGGCCGTAGTCGTGAAGCTGCCGTTCTACAAGGGATAACAGCCGCAGCCTATGAAGCAGATCATAAGCTTCGACAAGCAGCTGCTTCTCGACATCAACCATTGGACCTCGCCATGGGCGGACCAGCTGATGATCACCCTCTCCAAGGTAGATTTCTGGTTCCCTATGTATCTGATCATAGCCCTGGCTATGTTCTTTCCCAGGCTGTATTCACCCAGAAGCCTTGTCCGCAGGGAATACGAAGACGCCGTGCGCTTCCGCATCGGTATTTTCGGGGTGATAACCGTCGTGCTCTGCGTCATCCTGACCGACCAGATTTCAGATTTCGTGAGAGACCGCGTCTGCAGGCCGAGACCCGGCCACGACCCGGAGATAGGCAACCTTGTGCGGCTCATCGACGGGGCAGGCAGCCAGTACGGCTTCTTCTCCGGCCACGCTGCCAACACCGCAGGCTTCGCAATCCTTACCTCGCTGATATTCCGCCGCAGGGCCTGGACAGTCTTCTCGCTCACCTGGGCGCTGCTGGTGTGCTACAGCCGCATATACCTCGGCAGGCACTACCCCGGAGATGTGCTTGCAGGCATCCTCTGCGGCGCGGTCTGCGCCACAGTCTGCTGGCTTTTCTACAAGATTCTGTTGCAGGCTAGCCGACGTTCAGATTCTGATTTACAAGATCTAAGGTAAGCTTCTTGCTTCCGGAGATGGCATCACGCAGCTGCGCGTCGTCGAAGTCGCGCAGGTACCGCTCCATATAGTCGATGATGCTGTCGGAGAACACACCCTTCGCAGTATACACCGCACGGTCCTTCTCCAGCTCGGCGGCAGCGGCAACGCAGGAATCAGGCAGCTGCTCCAGCGAATCCGCCAGGGCGCTGTGCTTACGGTCGTGGATGTCCACGCCGAGACCCACATAAGTCCTGTCTGCTACATCCAGAGCCTCCGGAGTCTCGAAACCATGGCGCACTGCGGCACAGAGAGCAGCCATCAGCAGGTAGATGTCCGCACAGCCGTCGGAAGCCCTCCATTCGAAGGTCTGCTTCGAGCTGAAGTCAAGATTCGAAGCCTCGTGCGTACCGTTCACCTCGGCGGCCATATCGGTGCAGCCGGTCCAGCCCAGAGGGATGCGCACCAGCGCGCTGCGGTTGCTGAACGACCAGCAGAGCGACGTGGGAGCCTCCTGGTTCGGAACCAGACGGAGGTATGACAGCGGATTCGGATTGCCGAAGGCAGGCAGCGAAGTTCCGGCCATCATAAGACCGGCGATGGCACGGCGGCAGTCCTCGGTGAGGTTGGCCTTGCCGTCGCCTGCGTCAGCAGGAACGTTTATATCCTTGACCATTACGCTGCGTCCGTCACGGGTGAACTTCATATGCACGTGCAGACCGCTTCCGGCCTGGCCCGCGGTAATCTTCGGGGCGAAGGTGATCTTGAGGCCGCGCTTGTAGGCCAGCTCGCGCATGATCCATTTGGCGACGACCAGCTGGTCGGCTGCATCTTCGATGTCCACCGGCAGGAACTCGATCTCGTTCTGCTCATAGTTCTTGCCGTCGAGGCAGAAGTTACCCACCTCGCTGTGGCCGTACTTAATCTTGCCGCCGGCCTGCGCGATCAAGCGCATGGCCTCCTTGCGGTACTCTGCCGATTTGTTGAACGGAGCGCTCTCGTGGTAGCCCTTCTGGTCAGGCACGGGATACATATCCTCCTCGTCGGTGATTACGTAGTGCTCCAGTTCGCCCATAGTCTGCATCTTGAGGCCGGTCGTTGCGGTCAGGGCCTGATGGGCCTTGTGGAGGATGTACTCCGGAGAACTCCCGTAGGGCTTTCCGTCGCGGCCGTAATATGAGCAGAGCAAGTCGAGCGTCGGCACTTCGCTGAACGGATTCAGGAAGGCCGTCTTGTATTTGGGAATTACGTACAGATCGCTCTCGCCGGCCTTGATGAAGGGGAACAGGCTGCTGCCGTCCACCCTCTCTCCCGCTGCAAGGATGCTCTCCAGATGCTCCTCGCTGTGGATCACGAAGTTCAGGGTCTTGAACTTGCCTCCCCAGCTGCAGTAGTGGAAGTTGATGAATTCTACCTTGTGCGAGATGCAGAAATCGATCAGGTCCTTTCTGGTGAAGGCGCTGCAAGGCTTGCCAATCGCCTTTTCCAGCAGATTGGCGTTCATTGAGTAATCTGTCATAACTGTATTATTAGAACTTGTGTATGGTGATTCCGCTGCGAAGCTTGGGCTCGAACCAGGTAGTCTTCGGAGGCATTATGTTGCCGGTGTCGGCGATGCTCACCAGCTGGTCCATTGTCACGGGATAGAGCGCGAAGGCCACTGCCATCTCGCCGCTGTCCACACGGCGCTGCAACTCGCCGAGGCCGCGGATTCCGCCCACGAAGTCGATGCGGTCGGAAGTGCGCAGGTCGCCGATGTGCAGTATCTTGTCGAGCACGAGGTTCGAAAGCACCGTGACGTCGAGCTGGCCGATGGGGTCACTGTCATCGTAGGTGCCTTCCTTGGCGTCGAGGGAATACCAGCGGCCGCCGAGGTACATCGAGAAGTTGTGAAGCCTGCAGGGGCGGTAAGGGCCGCTGCACTTTGCCTCCTCCACTGTGAAATCCTTGCGGAGCGCCTCGATGAACTCCTCGGGAGTGAGGCCGGCGAGGTCCTTCACCACGCGGTTGTAGTCCATTATCTTGAGCTGGCTCTGAGGGAATACGACCGCCATGAAGAAGTTGTACTCCTCGCTGCCGTCGTGTGCCGGATTGGCTTTCTTGCGCTCAGAGCCCACAAGGGCTGCCGCAGCCGTACGGTGGTGTCCGTCAGCCACATAGAACGCAGGGATCGAAGCGAAAGCCTCGGTGATGGCCTTGATGTCCTTCTCGTCGTCTATCACCCACAGCTTGTGACCGAAGCCGTCGTCAGCCACGAAGTCGTACTCGGGCTCGCCGGCGGTGTATTTGGCCACTATGGCGTCGATGACGGCATTGTCGGGATAGGCGAAGAACACCGGCTCGAGGTTGGCGCTCTGCACGCGCACATGCTTCATACGGTCCTCTTCCTTGTCCTTGCGGGTGAGCTCGTGCTTCTTGATGGCACCGCTGAGATAGTCCTCGGTGTTGGCGCAGACCACGAGGCCGTACTGGGTGCGGCCGTCCATGGTCTGGGCGTATACGTAGTAATTCTCCTTCGCATCCTGCACAAGCCAGCCCTTCTGCTGCCAGAGCTTGAAGTTCTCCACGGCCTTGGCATAGACCGCCGGATCCTGCTCCTCTGCTATCGGGTCGAAATCGATTTCGGGTTTGATGATGTGAAGCAGCGACTTCTCGCCTGCTTCGGCTTTGGCTTCCTTGGAAGACAGCACGTCATAGGGACGGCTGGCCACTTCCTTTACAATGGCCTTGGGAGGCCTGATTGCTGCGAAGGGTTTTACTTTTACCATTATATGTGATTAGAATCTGTTCAGTTGGAAACGGGTGTTGCCGGTAGCGAAGAAATCGCAGATCTGGCGGGCTGCGGCGAGACCGGCGTTGATGTTGGCCTCAGAAGTCTGGGCACCCATCTTCTTGGGAGTGGCAAACACTCTCACGCCGAATTTCTCGTTCAGCTCTGCCTGGTTGTCGGCTGCGATGTCGGTGATGTACTTGAGGTCTTCCCTCTCGCTGAGCACCTTCACCAGCTCAGGCTCGTTGATGACTTCCTTGCGCGCGGTGTTCACAAGGCAGCCGCCCTTCGGCATACGGCTCAGGAGAGCATAGCCGATGGAGCCCTTGGTCTGCGGAGTGACAGGGATGTGCAGGGAGATGAAGTTGCTGCTGCTGTAGAGTTCTTCGAGCGACGAAGCCACCTTCACGCCGTCAGCCTCGATCTTCTCGGCAGGGATGAACGGGTCGAAGGCCATGATGTTCATGCCGAAGCCCTTGGCGATGTTGGCCACCAGACGTCCCACGTTGCCGTAGGCCTGCACGCCGAGGGTCTTGCCCTTCAGCTCGCTGCCGGTGGCGGGGGTATACTGGTTGCGTGACATATAGACCATGAAGCTCACTGCCAGTTCGGCCACTGCGTTGGAGTTCTGGCCGGGGGTGTTCATTGCCACCACCTTCGCGGCGCTCAGGGCGTCGAGGTCGAGGTTGTCATAACCTGCACCCGCCCTTACGACGATCTTGAGGTTCTTTGCTGCATTGACCACTTCAGGGGTAACCTTGTCGGAACGGACGATGAGTGCGTCAGCATCCTTCACTGCCTTGAGCAGCTCCTTGGGGTCAGTATATTTTTCGAGGAGTGCGAATTCGTGGCCGGCGGCCTCGACAATTTCGCGGATACCCTTCACGGCAACGGCTGCGAAAGGTTTCTCTGTTGCTACCAATACTTTCATCTCAACAATCGGTTATTTGTGTTCAGCTTCAAATTCCTGCATGCAGGCGATAAGTGCATCCACGGCCTCCATCGGGCAGGCGTTGTAGATAGATGCGCGGAAACCGCCGACTGAACGGTGGCCCTTGATGCCGACCATTCCGCGTGCCTGTGCGAAGGCGAGGAACTCGTCCTGAAGAGCTTCCCTGCCCTCTGCCATCACGAAGCATACGTTCATGATAGAGCGGTCCTCCTTGGCTGCAGTGCCGCGGAAGAGGCTGTTGCGCTCGATCTCTGCATAGAGCTTGTCAGCCTTGGCGACGTTCAGCTTGTTGATGGCTTCCAGTCCGCCGAGTCCCTTGAGCCACTTGAGTGTCTCGGTCATCACGAAGATCGGGAATACCGGAGGAGTGTTGAACATCGAACCGCCGTCGATGTGGGTGCGGTAATCGAGCATAGTGGGGATGTAGCGGGTCACCTTGCCCAGCGCATCCTTGTTGACGATTGCGAAAGCCAGACCTGCAGGGCCTACGTTCTTCTGCGCACCGCCGTAGATGAGTGCGTACTTGCTTACATCCACCGGACGGCTCAGGATGTCGGACGACATGTCAGCGATCAGCGGAACCGGGCTGTCGATGTCGTGACGGATCTCGGTACCGTAGATGGTGTTGTTGGAAGTGATATGGAAATAGTCTACGTCAGTAGGGATAGTGTAATCTTTGGGAATGTAGCAGAAAGTCTTGTCTGCGCTCGATGCGACAGCGTATGCATCGCCGAGACCCTTGGCTTCCTTGAGGGCTTTCTTCGCCCAGACACCGGTCTCGAGATATGCTGCCTTGTGCTCGAGGAAGTTCATTGCCACGTAGAGGAACTGCAACGATGCACCACCGCCGAGGAAGAGTACTTCATAATTGTCGGGAATGTTCAGGATTTCTTTCCAAAGGCTGCGGGCCTCGTCCATCACTGCCTGCCATTCCTTTGAACGGTGGGAGATCGAAACAACCGGAACGCCTGTTCCTGCAAAGTCCTTGAGGGCCTCGATGGCCGCGTCAATGGCGGGTTGCGGCAGGACGCAAGGGCCGGCGGTAAAATTGTAAGCTTTCTTCATTTTATAGTTATTGTTTGCTGATTTTCAGGGTACGGGTCAGGGCTGCAAATTTATAATTTTTGTGGTCTTTTCACAATAATGGCAGAGAAGTTTGATGCCGTCGCTCTCGACTATCGTCTTGAAGCGCGTGGCGATCTTCTGATGGTTGGTGACGCACATCGGATTGGCGCATTTTCCTATCCCTACGACCTCCTCGGGGATGGTGATCTTGTGCTTCTCCACCACCTTGTAGTCCTTGATTATGTTGATGGTGGCCTGCGGTGCCACGAGGGCTATGCGGTTAAGCTCGTCATTCTCGAAATAGCGGTCGGCAATCTTGATGATGCCCTTGCGGCCGAAGCTCTTGCTCTCGAGGTTGCTGCCGATGGTGATCTGGTGTCCGCACTCGGCCAGGTTGAGGATCTCGACCACCTTGAAGAGGTTCTCCGAAGGGATGTGGTCCAGCACGGTGCCGTTCTCGATGGCGTTGACTATGAGTTGTCTTGCTGTAGTCTTCATTTTCCTGTCCTCCTATCTGTAACCGAGCAGGCAGGCTATGATTGCCATGCGGACATACATTCCGTTCTCGGCCTGCTTGAAATAATATGCATAAGGGGTGTCGTCCACGTCCTGCGCTATCTCGTTGATTCGCGGCAGCGGGTGGAGTATCTTCATGTTGCTGCGGACTCCGCCGAGCATCGAAGCGTCAAGCCGGTAGACGTCCTTCACCTTCTCGTATTCCATAGGGTCGGAGAAGCGTTCCTGCTGGACCCTTGTCATATACAGTATGTCGCAGTCGTCGAGATGCTCGTTGAGCGAAGTGGTCTCGCGGTACGATATGCCGCGTTCGGCGAGGAACTGCTTGTATTCGCCCGGCATCTGCAGCTCGGCGGGAGCGGTGAACACGAAGCTCGGGTCGAAGTGGCTCATGGCCTGAAGCAGCGAATGCACCGTGCGGCCGTACTTGAGGTCACCCACCATATTGATGGTGAGGCCTTCGAGGCGGCCCTGCGACTGGCGGATGGAATACATGTCCAGCAGCGTCTGGCTGGGATGCTGGTTGGCGCCGTCACCGGCATTCACCACGGGAAGGTTGCTGACTTCGCTGGCATAGCGGGCCGCACCTTCGAGCGGATGACGCATTATGATTATGTCGACGTAGTTGGAAACCATCTTGATGGTGTCCTTGAGGCTCTCTCCCTTGCTGATGGAGGTATTGTCCACGTCGCTGAAGCCAATCACCCTTGCTCCGAGACGGTTGGCTGCGGTCTCGAAACTCAGGCGCGTGCGGGTCGAAGGCTCGAAGAACAGGCAGGCGACCACCTTGCCTTCCAGGATTTTCTGGGACTTGTTCTTTTCCATCTCGGAAGCCACGTCCAGGATGTGCAGCATCTCATCCTTGGAGAAGTCGTGGATCGATATCAGGCTCTTTGGCATATCTGTGTGTTTTTAAGCATTTCCTTGAATCTGTCGATGTCCCGCAGGCGGACGGGGGCCGCAATCAGGCAGCGCTCGTCGAAGCTCTGCTCCAGCGGAACGATCTGGAGTTCCTTGAGGACCTTCATGACATCGTTCATCTGGAGATAGTCGAAGCGTATCTCGAATATCTGCGAGGCCACCTTTTCTATGACGGTGCCGTTGGCGATGGCGTCGGCGGCCGCCGACTTGTAAGCCACCGTCAGTCCGGAGGTGCCCAGCAGGATGCCTCCGAAATAACGCACCACGACTATGAGGATGTCGCTGAGTTCAGCCGATAGGATCTGGCCCAGGATGGGGCGGCCTGCGGTAGATGAAGGCTCCCCGTCGTCGTTCGCACGCCACTTGTCGCCGGCAAGACCGAGACGATACGCATAGCAATGATGCCGCGCGTCGAAATATTCCTTTTTGAGAGATGCCACGATGTCCTTGACCTGGGCTTCGGAAGAAACCGGATATGCGAAAGAGAGAAACTTGCTCCCTTTGTCTTTATAAAGTCCTCTAGAGGGGGCTGCGATGCTCTTGTAGCAATCTGTGACCGGTTTTGAAACAGAATCCATTCCGGATTGCAAAAGTAGGCTTTTATTTATAATTTTGCAAAGACGAAAAGAGCTCCGGCTTACTGATATGATCTACAAATTAAGAGCAACAATTCCTTCCAGCAAGGTGTTCGTCAGGGAGTATGAAATCCCTGCACGGATGAGTCTGTTTGATTTCAACAAATTCATAATCAACGATCTGAGTTTCTCTTCCGACCAGATCGTGGTATACCGCGCATTTGACGAGAGCGGTGCCATGACCGCCGTATACGGGCTCTTCGACATCGGATACGGATCCATGGACCAGGTGACCTTCACCCAGTTGGCAGAAAGAGGCCAGAATGTGCTGCATTTCTGCTACGACATGCACAACAACAGCTGCATCGTGCTGACGATCCTCTCGGAGGAGCCGGAAGATCCCAGGAGCCATTATCCCCAGACAACTCTCGAGAAGGGTCACGACCCCGACCAGTTCTCAGCCAAATATGAGGATCCCCAGGTCTACATCCCCCGTGCAAGCAGCAGTCCGGCCATCGACGATGACGACGAAGATGACGATGACGACGAGGACGAGAAGGATGACGATGACGCTTTCAGCGAGTTCGAGGACGGGCTGGATTCCGGCGGTGACGATTAATCTCCCTTTCAATGCCTAAAAAACTGACGATAGTGCTCGGCCCCACCGCCGTGGGGAAGACCGGCTATGCGGTCAGCCTTGCCGAGAGTCTCGGCACTGAGATAGTCAACTGCGATTCCCGTCAGATATTCAAGGAAATGTCCATCGGCGTGGCGCGGCCGTCTGTTGAGGAACTTTCACGAGTAAGGCACCACTTCATCGCCTGCCGCTCGGTAACCGAACCATATACGGCAGGAATGTTCGAGCTGGACGCGATGGCCCTGCTGGAGGAGCTTTTCAGGAAATACGACACAGTCGTGATGGCCGGCGGTTCCGGTTTCTACATCGACGCACTCTGCAAGGGGCTCGACGATTTCCCTCCCGCAGATCCGGAGCTCCGCGAAGAACTGACCAGGCGGGCCCGCGAGGAAGGCGTGGAGTCGCTGCGTATGGAACTCAAGCGCCTGGACCCCGCCAGTTACGAGGCGATCGACATAGCCAACTGGCAGCGGGTGGTCCGCGCGCTGGAGGTAACCATCGCCACCGGGCGCAAATTCTCCGACTACAAGACCTCGACCGCCAAGCAACGTCCCTTCGAGATCGAGAAGATCGGGCTGCGCAGGGAACGCAGCGTGCTTTATGAACGCATCGACCGACGCGTGGACGCAATGATGGAACAGGGCCTGACCGAAGAAGCGCGTAGCCTGTTGCCCATGCGCAGCCTTGCGGCGCTGAACACCGTAGGATACAAGGAACTCTTCCGCTATTTCGACGGCGGCTGCACCCTCGACGAAGCAGTCTACGCCATCAAGCGCAACACCCGCCATTACGCCAAGCGGCAGATGACCTACTGGGGCCGCGACGGCGAAATCCGGTGGATTGACCTTTAGTCCTTATACAGAAATGCTCCCGCCGGTCCACTCTTTGGACCGGCGGGAGCACTCTTCTAAAGGGTACTGACTGTCACATAATAAGGCGAGGCTATGCCCTCTACCTCAACTTTGACGGTGATAGCTCCGGCCTTGCGGGAAGACTGCACAGTTGCCTGGACGCGGCCGAAATAGGTCTTCAGTGAGTTGCCGGCAAACGAACCCTGACGGCGCAGGTCTCCGCTGTCGAGACCGAGCAGACGGCCGTCGCCCTCTACGCTGATGGACACCATTCTGTCGTCGGTCTGCACGGGAACACCATTCTCGTCCTTAAGGACCACTGTGATGAAGCTCAGATCCTGGCCGTCAGCCTTGATATTGTCGCGGTCGGCTTTCACCTCTGCTGCGACAACATCTCCGGATGTCGCAATCTTGCAGTTGGCCACTTCCTTGCCGTCTATGAATCCCTTCGCTTCAAGGGTTCCCGGCCTGTAGGGCAGATACCATACTATAGTGTGATTGGTGAAATCAGCCGTCTTCTGAGTACCCATCAGATGACCGTCCTGATAGAGCTGCACTTCATCGCAATTGGTAGTAGTCTCGACAGGAATCACAGTCCCGAAATATGACCTGGGCAGGTTCCAGTGATTTACCAGTTTAGGCCATTGCCAGATGTCACGTCCCATTTCGATGTCTGCCTCGGAGTAAGGCACGTTGATACGCACCATCGGCTCGTTGTTCCACACAGCCCTGTGATATGCGGCGCGGGGCTTTTCATACATTGTCACATCGAAAAGACCGTTCGGCCAGCCGCGGCTGCCCATTGAAGCTTCGCCGACATAGTCGACACCGCTCCATATGAACCCTCCTGCTATGAAATCGGTCTGGGAGATGAGTTCCCAAGGATTGAGCGGAGTATAGCTGCGGATATTCCCCTCCTCACCGCGATAGAACGGCAGTTCCTCTGTCACCAGCGTTATCCTGTCAGGGGCTATGCTGTTCTTCTCGGCAATCAGTCTTGCCTCAAGGTAATTGTATCCGATGACGTCGGTGACGCCGGCAAACTTGAACTGATGGTTGTTCTGGGCAGCCAGCGACACCTGACGGGTCGGCTCGAATGAATGGACGAAGTCCTGGAGCATGGCAGCCCTCTCTACCCCCTCGTCGGTGGTAAGGTTGGCCTCCGAGAGCTCGTTTCCGATACTCCACACCACCACGCAGGGATGGTTGCGGTCCCTCAGAAGCATATTCTCAAGATCCTTCTGCCACCATTCATCGAAATATTGTGAATAATAGCCGGATTTCCATTTGTCAAAAGCTTCGTCATAGACGACGAAACCCATCCGGTCGCACATATCCAGAAAAGTGCTCTGCGGCTGATGATGGCCAAAACGGATTGCATTGACACCATATTCCTTGAGAATCTCCAGGCATCGTTCAAAGGCACGGTCAGGCATGGCTACGCCGAGGGAGCCGGAGTTGGTATGGAGACATACCCCCTTCAGTTTCACCCTCTCTCCGTTGAGAAGGAAACCTCGATCCTTGTCGAAACGGGCAGTGCGAACACCGAAAGTGGTAGTGTAAACATCTGCTACAGAACCGCCAGTCCTGACAGTTGTCTCCATTGTGTAAAGTACCGGATTGTCTATGTTCCAGAGGGAAGGATTTGACATCTCCAGGATTACAGAAATATCACCTGTCGAACCTGCGGCAATGCTGCCGCTGCCTGTTACTGTCTTCCCTACCTGTTTGCCGGAGCCATCAAGAATGCGCTGGGATACTGTTGCAGTGACAGTCTTTCCGCTGTCGTTTTTAACGGTGGTCACTACATTCACTCTTGCAGAAGAACTGCTCACCTCCGGGAGGGTGATGTATGTACCGTAGGTATCAACGTGAACCGGGCTGGTCACATCAATCACCACATGGCGGTATATTCCGGCTCCGGCATACCAGCGGGGACGCTGGCCTGTGGTATTGGCCCGCACGGCAATGACGTTCTTCTGCCCGTATTTCAGGTAAGGAGTCAAGTCATAGACAATTGAGGTGTACCCATAAGGGTGGAACCCCAGATGGTGTCCGTTGATGTAGACGTCGCTCTGGTGCTGTATTCCGTCGAATATGATCGTCACTGTCTTTCCCTTCCAGGACGCTGGCACGCTGAAAGATTTACGGTACCAGCCGATACCTCCCGGAAGATTGGCTGCTGAACCGTCAGAACCACGGCCTTCCACAAACTGCTCCTTGATATTCCAGTCGTGCGGTATCTGGATGTCCTCCCAGCCGCTGTCGTCGAAAGACGGTTGGACATAAGCCGCATTGTCGCTGTTGAGAATGAATTTCCAGTCGAAATCGAAATCAACTCTTGTCCGTGGACTCTTCGCCGCTAATCCCTGCACGCACACTGCTAGAAGGGCTGCTATGATTACTATTCTCTTTATCGTAGTTTTCATGAATGCAAATTTAAGCATAAATTGGCCATTTGGGGCGATGTCGGTAATACCATCGCCCCTCACTAACCTAACCATTAATTATACCTAAACTATGAAAATTTAGTAACCGGGATTTTGCTCGAGCGTTGCCCCGGTATTTCTTTCTATTTCGCTATATGGAATCGGGAACAGGTCCTGATATGATTTCACGTTATAACCGAAATAGTTGTATTTCTGCGTCCTCTCCACCATCTTGCCAAGACGCATAAGGGTGGGAATGCGGAAGTCTTCGAAGTAAAGTTCCCTGAGCTGCTCGTCGAGGATATAGTCGATGTCGACATCTGCAGCGGTGCAGGGAGTTGCATTCGAACGGGCCCTGACTGCGTTGATGTCAGCGGCAGCCAAATCCTTCTGGTTGTTTCCAAGGTATGCCTCTGCACGCAGCAGATAGGTGCCGGCAAGCCTATACAGATATTCGTCACGGAGAACGCAGTTCGCGCTCAAACTTCCCCACTGGTATGCAATGACGTGTTCGCCAAGCAATGTCTGCTTGATTGAACCGTCGGAAGTATGCACATAGCAGTCATCAGGCAGATCACCGACGCGGCTGAACTTAACGACGAAGGGATAAAAGTTACGGTATCCTGCATCGTTCTTGGTGTACACTATCTCTCCGGAAACGGCGCTGTTCAACCATCCGTCGGCAATGACATATTCACCGTAACCGGCTGCGTTCGGGTTATCGATGCGGAAGTCACGGACAATTTCCCTGCTGCTGTTACGATAATCCGTATCGAAATCGTCGCCCCAGATCTCGTACAGGAAGTGGTCCGTAGGATGGAACACGCCGATGCCGCGTCCGCCTTTTTCTTCTGTGAGGTCAGTGAAGGCCAGCACGTTTCCTCCGTTCTTTCCCTTGACCTGAAGTCCTACATAGAAAGGAAGCAACTGGCGGGGAAGCTGAGAGCTGTAACTTGAGCCTGCACTCTTGTATTCATACTGCATCACCAGAATCGACTCCGTGTTGCCTGAAGTCGAACGGTTCTGGTTGCCGGTCTGGAAGAGGTCCCAATAGGGATCACCTTCTTCTTTTGCACGTGTGCCGAAACGGGATGTCATCAAGGCCATATTCGGATGGGAGATGACGGCAGTTGCAGAAGTGATTGCATTCTGGTATTCACCCAAAGAGATATACACTTCAGTAATCAGGTGCTGGGCAGCCTGCTTGCTGACTTTGCCGTCTTTCACTGCCGTAATGTCCGGCAGTTCGCTGATTGCAGTCTCGAGGTCTGCCTTGCACTGCTTATATACCTCTTCACGGGTGGCGCGGACATAGTCAGTGCGGGGAGCAGTCGGTTCTTCCAGAACGATAGGTACACCTCCATACATATTAGCAAGAAGGTTGTAGAAATACGCACGGAAGAAACGAGCTTCACCATCGACTACAGTCTTCTCTGCATTTCCTACCTTGTCGGTAAGTGTCAGACGGTTGATGATTACGTTGGCATTCTCGATACCAGAGTAGCATCTCTGCCAGTGATAGCTGGCCGCTGTGGTATTTGCGGTAACCCATGTCTCCCAGTTGTTGAACTTGAGGTCGGGGTCTGTTCCGCCGTATGAAAGGTCGCCGAGGAACATCGTAACAGCATAGTCACCGCTGTTGTTCCAGTGCATCTCGCGGATCAGGTCATAAAGGAAGTTCAGGGATTGCTGGAACTGGGCCGAAGTCGTGTAGGAGTTCTCGGCGGTATAGAAATCGAGAGGCTCTTCTTTCAGCCAGTTGGTCTCGTCGCAGGCAGTCAGGCTGCTCAGCGCAACTGCAAGAAATATGTATATTATCTTTTTCATAATGATTCCCGGTTTTAGAATGACAAATTAAGACCGACAGTATAGTTCTTCATCGTAGGATACCCTCCGATAGAGTAAGACAGTCCTTGCCCTGCCTCAGGATCCCAACCGTCCCAGTCTGTGATGGTAAAGAGGTTGTTGCCGCTGACATAGATTCGTGCCGACTGCATTCCTACCTTCCTGAGGAACGTTCTTGGAATGCTGTAGCTGAGAGAGAGTTCCTGCAGACGGATGAAGCTGCGTGAAACATACGGAGAGCCTCCGACGCCGATGGTAGTGTTGTATGCTCCAAGCTGACGGTAGCGGGCGTTCGGATTCTCCGGTGTCCAGTAGTCGAACTTCATGAAACTGTTGTTTGTGAGGTGATCCGGAATCTGCATCCCTGATGCGGGCTGGCCGAGGTAATACTTCTTGCCGCCCTGGATGGCATTGACGAATACATTCAGAGTCCAGTTCTTGTATGTGAAGGTATTCTGGATACTGAGACGGTACGCAGGATCCCTGTAACCGATGATCTTGCGGTCGTTAGCGGCTGTGATTCTTCCGTCTCCGTTGATGTCTTCAACCTTGTAAGTTCCATAATAGAAACCTGTGGGAATGTTGCCGGCATAGTAGTCTGACAGCTGCCACATACCGATATAATTGTAACTGTAGATGGTGTTCAGCGGCTGACCGATGAAGATGTTGCTGGCAATCAGGTCGTCTTCCACGCCGTCACCGTTCTCGTCAGCGCCGAGGATAGTTATGACCTTGTTGCGGTTGCGGCTGAAATTGGCCGTCACAGTCCATTGGAAGTCATTTTTCTGAACCGGGATACCGGTGATGCTGATTTCGTGACCAACATTGCGCAGCTTGCCGATATTGGTTGGAATCGAGTTGGTGACCATACCGTTCATTAGCGGGATGTTGATGTTGTAAAGCAGATCCCTGGTGTTTGACACATAGAAATCATATGTTCCGAAGAGCCTGCCGCGGAGGAATCCGAAGTCGATACCGAAATTGACAGAATTGGTGGTTTCCCATTTAAGATCGGGATTTGAAAGGGTCTTCATCAGTTGAAGCAACTCGGCAGTAGCTCCATCTCCGAAGATATAGCCTTTCGCACTGCTGAAGTTGCTCTGGTTTGCCATCGAGGCCATAGTTGAATAGCGGCCGGCAGTTCTGTTACCGTTGCTACCGTAAGAGAGGCGCAGCTTTAGATTGTCGAGCCAGCCGACGTTATCCTTTACAAAATTCTCTTCGCTTACACGCCATGCTATCGCGGCTGAAGGGAAATAACCGAACTTGTTGTTCTCGCCGAAGCCGGAGAATCCGTCACGGCGTATGGTTCCTGTCAGGATGTAGCGGTCTGCATAAGAATATACAAGACGGGCCATGCCGTATAGGCTGCTTTCCGCCCAGGCACTTGAACCGATGACGTTCAGATCCTGCTGTGCAAGCCCCATATTGTTATATCCCAACGACATGTCGGTAAAGGTTTTAGCAGTCGTAGAAGTGGACTCATATTCACGTTTTTCAACTCCATACACCAATGTTGCGTTGACTGAGTGCTGGCCGAACTGGCGTTTGTATGTGAGGATGTTGTCAAACTGCATCTCTTTCAGGTTACCGTAGTTCTTGGAAGCGACGCCCTGAAGGTTGTTGTCATACGGATCGAAATTATACTGGTTAGTGATAATCCAGTCGTTCGCGAAATTGACACGGTAGCTCAATCCTTCGATCCAGGGGATGGATATGTCAGCATAGACATTGGCCGACATATTATAGCGTTTGTTGACATCCGGATTATCCTTGCTAAGGAGCGGATTCAGCGTGGTCATATAAGGATATGTGGCAAGAGCTCCGTCATCGTCATAGGGAGACACACAGGCCGGGATGGAGAACAGGTCGCCGAAGGTCGTATTCTCGCCGGAAAGGTCACTGACATTGAAGTATGCCTGACCGCCGAGTTTCATCCAGTCAGTGATTTCAGTGTCCAGATTCACCCTTGCATTGTAGCGTCTGAAAGTATCGTTGTATACGAGGTTCTTCTGGTCGGTGTAGCCGAAGCTTGCGAAATAGCTGCTCTTGTCGTTCTTGCCGCGAACGCTGAGGTTGTGATTCATTATATAAGGTACGTCAACTGTCAGAAGGTCCCACCAGTCCGTATCGACTCCGGCAAGATAACCTGAGATTGCACGTTCGTTGCGGAACTTTGTAGTGGGGTCGAAGTTGGGGTTCTCTGTTGTCATGCTCTCCCCCATGCGGCTTTCTGACAGGTAGATATCCTTTATCTGCTGGCTGAAGCCTTCTTTGTCGAGACGTTTCATGGATTTGTTCAGCAGAGTCTGGTAAGAAAACGAGGTGGCATATTCAACGATAGGTTTGCTCGGTTCCTTTGCCATCTTGGTGGTGATGAGCAGAACACCGTTAGCCGCCTGACTACCATAGATAGCAGTTGATGAGGCATCCTTGAGAACATCGATACTTTCAACATCTGCAGTGTTGATGTCAGAAAGACTGCCTCTGTATATTACACCATCCATCACAATGAGGGGTTCAGTACTTCCCGAGATTGTGTTTGTACCGCGGATGGTTATGCTGGGAGAACCTCCGGCTGTTGTGGCTATGCCGATGTTCAGGCCCGGAACAGTCCCTTTCAGTGCCTGAAGCACGTTTACGTTAGGAGAGTTTTCGAGGGCTGTCATATCCGCACGTGTAACTGCACCTGTGATATCGATCTTTCGCGCAGTACCGTAACCGATTACGACAACCTCGTCCAGATTCTGCCTGTCTTCGTTCATCGTCACATCGATGACCTGCCTGGTACCGACAGTTTCTTCGCTGCCGATAAATCCGATAAATGAGAAAACTAGTACAGGTTCAGCAGTAGCGACTCTCAGAGCGTACTTGCCGTCAAGATCAGTGACAACACCGTTGGTCGTGCCCTTTTCAAGGACATTGACACCTACCATCGGGTCGCCGTTGATGTCTGTTACTGTTCCTCTGACCTCCCGGGGCTGTGCAAATGCACCGATTGAGAGAAGTCCGAGGACAAGCATAGCAAGACATCTGGACAATAAAGATTTTGATTTCTTCATATGCTTTGTTTTTAGGTTTGTTTTTGTTTATACAAAATTAGATACAGCCACTCTGGCGGGCTTGTATCATAATCTTACAATATTTGCAAAAAATCTCATTCGACCATTTTGCATCTCATTTATTTAACTTTTTATATCTTTGTTTTATAATTAGTTCCGCTTCACAACTATGAAAAGGCTCATTTGTTCATTATTTATATCATTATTGTACTGTATAGCACAAGCTCAGATTCCTGTCTCTAAGTACTTTGGCAACGGAGAACTCACCTGCGACCTGATTACCGAAATATGCCAGGATGCCGACGGATTCATCTGGGTTGGAACCATCAACGGCCTTAACCGATATGACGGATGGACGTTCGACCATATCTATACCCGGGAAGGCGACACTACCAGCCTGAAGAGCAACTACATCTACGAGCTGTTCCCCGACAGCCGCGGACGTCTCTGGGTCGGAACGAATCTCGGACTTCAGTTATACGACAGCTATTCCGAATCGTTCTCCAGCGTCAGATTCCCCGACGGAAGGAGGATACCTACCGAACATATGGTAGAACTTGCGAACGGAGACCTTTGGATTGTCCTAGGCAATATCTACAGGCTGGACACGGAAAGCATGACAGCCGAACCGGTGGAGGAAATAAACAAGCTGACGAATTCTTCGGCAGTCGAGGTATTCGTAGACAGCATTGGAGTCACCTGGATATCGGGAAGCCGGGGCAGAATATACCGTCTCGACGACGGAGAGTGCAAGATTGTAGATTCCGGAGTGACGCTGACATCATTTGTGGAATTTGCCGGAGACATCTTCGCTTCTTCCGGTTTCTCCATATACAGATGGAACGCACAGGACACATGTTTCGACAAGCTTCATAATGACTGCGCCCCATACACTCAGGCGAAAATGCTCGTAACCCATGATGGCAGAATCCTTATCACTACGGCCGGACAGGGATTCAGGACTATCGACAGGATGTCGATGACTGTTGTCCCGATGGACAGATTCCAGAACAAGGAAGTTGACCTCAACCACATAACCATTGACGACTGGATTGAAGACCGGTCAGGCAACATCTGGCTTGGAAGCGTATACAATGGCCTCACTATGATAAGCCATAGCCTGCCTGACTTTGTATCCATCGGGCCGCCGAAAATCAATACATCTAACGACGAGATGCTGGATGCCGTTTATTCCGACAGCGACGGGATTCTCTGGGCCGGCTCCGAAAACGGAGATTTGTTCAGGTATGACAGCAAAGGCGAGCGCATACTGGTCCAGACACTCCCGGCAAGTATCTATTCATTATTCGAGCTTGACAGCAGGCATATTCTGGCAGGCACGAAATACCATGGGCTATACATTGTCGACAAAGAATCAGGAGCCAGCCGCATTGTCAACAGCACCGAGGGGCTGTATGTCAAGAAAATACTGCCTTGCCCCGACGGGGCCCTCGTCCTGTCGCTTTTCTCAGACGGCATCGCTTTCTACGATCTGGCGACAGGAACACTTGGCCGCAACATCCGAGCAGGCACTGTCAACACCCTTCTCTTCGACAGAGACGGCAACATCTGGTGCGGCACTTATGGCGGAGTAAAAGTATACGGCTACACTGACCGAACCTCGAAATCGATCCAGACCAACGTTGCGCTCGACGCCTCGACCGTATATGCTCTCTATGAGGGATATGACGGAATCGTATGGATAGGGACATCCGCAGGCCTGTTCTCGTACGACAAGTCCACCGACGCATGCCGGCACCACACAATCGAAGGTCTGAAGAACATCGTGGTCTGCGGAATTGCCGGAGATAATGACGGCAACATCTGGATCAGCACATTCAACGGGCTTGTAAAGTACAATCCGGCCGAGAACAAAATTGACACCTATCAGGCTGGGCACGGACTCTCAGACACGAAGTATGTCAGGGGCAGCTACTGGCAAGAGCCCTCCAGCGGGTTCATAGCCTTCGGCGGACAGCACGATATTACATGCTTCGACCCTTACCGCATTTCGTTTCCTTCACCTGATGCAGCCCCTGCCCTGACGGGGCTTCAGATAAATGAGATATCCGTCCACCCCGGAACCTTATCCGGGAAAAGACCCGTGTCCGACAACCGGTTCTCCAGCACGGAGAAGATAAATCTTGATTCTGGAGACAACGACATAAAACTCTTCTATTCGGCGTTGGATTTCCGTGAAACCGACAACACACGGGTTGATTATTCTCTGGACCGGGAGAAGGGAAGTCACCTTACCCCGGTCGGCTCCAATATGATTACATTGAACAACCTTAAACCGGGACGCCATACTCTTAAAGTCAGGCTGAACGAGAACGGCATTGTTTCTCCGGCCGCTTCTCTGAACATTACCGTCCGCCAGCCCTGGTACGCCACCTGGCCGGCAGTACTGGTATACATCCTTGCCGCCGTCCTGACAGCTGTCGCCCTGCGCCGGTTGTACAAGGCCTTCGCCAGAAGGAAAGCCAGCAACAAGGCAAATGAAAAAAAGCTGGACTTCTTCACAAGGCTGTCATATGAGCTGCGTTCTCCTATGACACTGATCACTATACCTCTGCAGAAGTTGCTCAGAAACAATTATGACGACGAAACCGACAAGGCCCTGAAATCAATGCAGAGGAATGCGGAGAAAGCCATGTCGCTCCTGAACCAGTCGCTGGATGTCAGGAGGCTTGACGAAGATTCATCTTCTATGCAGTATGCTGAAGTCAATCTGATCGATTTCATCACCGATCTGCTCAGCGGTGTCGAACACAGGGCCGGACTGCAAGGTGTAAGCATTTCGTATACCCACGGCAAAGGAAAGCAACCTGTATGGATTGACCAGAACAGCTTCGGCAGAGTCATTTCCGACCTGCTTGGGAATGCCATCAGGGCGACTTCCGAAGGAGGCAGGATCAGCGTCGACTCAAGGGAAAAGGACAAGTTTGCCGAAATAGAGTTCCGCGATACCGGCATGGCTTTTACTGAAGAACAGCTGAAGCATATGTTCAAATTGCCATATCGTTCAGAGTCGGGCAATATTTCAGGGACGGATATAGGCCTCTACCTTGACAATATCATCGTCGCTCATCACAAAGGAACACTTGCCGCATCGAACCTGGACGAAGGACAAGGAAGGCGCTTCCTGATCAGAATTCCGTTGGGGAACAGCCATATACCAAAGAGTCAGCGCGCCGACAACGCCTCCTCCGCGCAGGACAAGTTAGAGCAGAGTGTGTATTACAGCGACATATTGCCCAACGAAGACAGCGTCAAGTCTGCTGCCGGCAGCAGGAAATATTCAGTGATAGCCATAGACGAGAATGAAGAAATGTGCAGGTATATCCGCAGCGTCCTGGCTTCGAGATTCAAGGTCATCACATTCAACAGTGCTATCGAAGGATATAATTTTGCCCTTACAAACTCTCCGGACCTGATTATAATGGATCTTATGATGACAGATCTGGACGGCATAACATTGCTCAAACGCATCAAGGACAGCACCAATACGGCTCATATTCCGGTTCTTTTGCTCACGTCCATCATCGAGGAAGACATAAGGCTCAAAGGCTTGCTGACCGGAGCTGATGCCATCATCACCAAACCCTTCAACGAGGAGGAACTGATAATTGTCAGCACAAACCTCATTATGAGCCGTTCACGTCTTGCCAGCCGCATCAAGGGTATCCAGGTTACCGAAGAAATGCTTCAGCCAGTAGAACTTATGAGCAATAACGATGTACTTATACAGAAAGTCATCAAAGCAATCAACGACAATATCAGCAACCCTGACCTTGACATCGATATGCTGACGGATGCAGTAGGTATCAGTCGGGCACATCTGTATCGTAAGATAAAAGATATTACAGGGCTGCCTCCCGGAGAATATATACGCTCAATACGTCTGCATCAGGCTGCAGAACTGCTGAAGGGCGAGAAAAAGAATATCTCGCAGATTGCCTATTCTCTCGGATACAGCAGTCCGTCGGTATTCGCCAATACCTTTAAGAAATTCTATGGTATGACTGCAAAGGAGTATCAGGACAGTCACGCAGGTTCCGCTCCGGCAGAAGAAAAGAAGGGTAACGGATAATGAAATGAGGCGATGACATCGCTGTCATCGCCTCTACCACCTAAACACTATTATTGCCTAACAACACAGGTTCAATAATGCAGTCCAAAGGTAGCGCTGCACCCGATAACGGCATTTAGGTTTTGAAACATGAACTATTCTTCTTCTCACATGCCACTGAATATTTGTAACTTTTTTATTATGGTTTGTAATTTTTAGCTGCCGTCAGTATTTGAATTTGTATAAATTCGCGGCATGCAACATTTCATGACTTTACTTTTTCTCACATCAACCTTCACCTTTTTTGAAGTGATCATCGCATGTATTCTTGCTGCGGTCGCCGCAGGTCTTGCGGTCTGGGCAATTTGCAGGAAAACGATGAAAGAATCAGTCAAATTCGATACTGACCGTCAGAAACTGGAGTTCCTTACCTTTCTCACGAACGAGATCCGGACTCCGATGACTCTGATAACCACTCCCCTTCAGAAACTCACCCGCAACAGTTACGGCAAAGAGACCGATGCTGAACTGAAGGCTATGCAGAAAAATGCCGAGAGGGTAGTCACTCTGCTTGACAGAGCCCGTAGTGTCGACAGGATAGGCAACGACAGCAGCGACCTTTCTTTCAGGGAAATCAACCTTGTCAAATACCTTTACAACCTGCAGTCGCTTTTCAGCTACCAGACAAAGCTGGCAGACATCACGCTGTCCTTCCATAGCGACAAGGACAGGATTCCCGTCTGGATCGACCGCAGCGCCTTCGACGAGATTCTGATGACCATCGTCAACCAGGCAATCAGATATACCCCCAAAGGAGGCAGGGCGAACATCGAGGTGACGAGCGACAACAAGTATGCGACCATCGTCATCGAGAATGACGGCGAACGGTTAGCCGACCATATTCTCCAGAACCTGTTCGGCCTGTTCGCAATTTCAGAATCGGGAGCCATCCTTGGAACCAATATGGAATACTATCTCTGCAAGGAGGTTGTCCGCCAGCACAAAGGCACAATTACTGTTGCCAACCGTACAGTTCCTGAAGGTGTAGTACATACAATCAAGCTGCCCCTGGGCAATTCCCATCTTCCGAAAGACCGTCTTACCAACAGGAAAGATATCCTCGAAGAAACCTGGCTCAGCATCAATCCCGATTATAACGCCGATGCACAAGACCAGAACAAGAAGTCCGTTTCAGGCAAAAAATATTCAATAATCGGCATCGACGAAAATGTGGACATCTGCAATTATCTGCATGCGATGCTGGACCCGGTCTTCAACATCACTACTTACACCAACCCCGCGGAAGGTCTCAAGGCTGCCCTCACTGAAACTCCCGACCTTGTGATAAGCGAAATCATGATGTCCCGGATTGACGGAATAACGATTGTCAAGCGGCTCAAGGACAATGCCAACACCTCGCACATTCCCATCCTGCTGCTGACTGCTCTGCCTGGTGAAGATGTCAGGGTGCAAGGTCTTATGACCGGCGCGGACGCCATCATCACCAAGCCGTTCAACGAAGAGGAACTCATACTGATCTGCAACAACCTCATCAAGAGCCGTTCGCGCCTCGCAAGCCATATAAAGGACATGCAGATTGCGAACAAAGTGATCCAGCCGCTGGAACTCCAGGGCAACGACGACGCGCTGATGCAGAAAGTTCTTTCAATCATCAACGAGCGCATTTCCGACCCCGACCTCAACGTCGAGATGCTTGCAGATTCAATCGGCATCAGCAGGGGGCACCTGCATCGCAAGATCAAGGAAATCACCGGCTCGTCACCGGGAGAGTATATCCGCACAATACGCCTGAACCAGGCCGCCCAGCTCCTGAAAGGAGCGAAGAAGAATATTTCACAGATTGCCTATTCCGTAGGATACAGCAATCCTTCGGTTTTCTCGACAGCGTTCAAGGCATTCTTCGGCATATCAGCCAAAGAATACCAGAAACGCTATGAAAATGCAGAAACGTCAGAGCAGGAGGAAGAGACTACCTGACGGCTACGTGATAGTAGTCGAAGTCGGCGTATCCGCCGGTGGCAAGAGTCGAGTAGCAATACAGGAATGTGCGGTAGCCCATAAAAATATCAAGGGTATAGCGCATCTGCAATTCGACTCCGCAGTCAGTCCAGTTGTTCCCGTCAAACGAATATGCGAGCCTTGCAAAGTCCCTGTGGGTGTCGGTGGGATCGGCAGGATCGAACACGTAGCTGATCTTCAGCGCAACGGTAGAAGCACCGTCAGGCACGGGAGCAGAAAGAGCCTCGACCGAACCGTCGTCATCAGCTCCAAGCATACGTTTGTTGCCACCGCCTGTGCGCTGCATCACGCTCAATGTCCGGGTTCCGTTCTCGTCGACTGCGATTCCTACTGAGGCATAGTTGCTCTGGAAGGCACAGATACCTGCCCTGTCGCCTGCCTGAAGCTTGCTGAAATCCAGCAGCACTTCAGTGTCGCAGCGAGGGCCGGGGAGTCTCTGTGACGGCGAGTTGCGGGCTCTGAGAATGTGCGGCGCCAGGGATGTCGGCCTCAGGCGCAGCCATCCTGTACGCTCGGTCAGGCTCCAGCCGGCAGGATCGGGGTTATGGTTCCACTGCCATGCCAGGCCGAGCTTGTCGGCTGTATATTCGAATTCGTCGTCGCAGAACCAGTTGGGAACGACTGACTCGACTTTAGTCTTTACGGTGACTTCTTCAGGCATCACTCCCACCTCGGGCAGTTTGGCCATTCCATAGGTCTTTCCAGTAGCCAGTCCTGCCTCTTCTCCGCCTGCCATAACGGGCCAGCCGTCATCGCTCCATACCATCGGGACAAGCACTGGGCAGCGTCCCAGAGGTCCGTGGTCCTGGAAGAGCAATGCGTACCATTCTCCGGTAGGGGTGTCGACGATTCCGCCCTGGGCTACGCCGTTGGCAGAAAAGCCGCCCTTGCCTTCATTCAGCGTTGTGTAGAGCACGGTTTTCTGCTCATAAGGACCGAAGAGATTCTTGCTGCGGTTGCAGATTTCGCGACGCACGCCTCCACGAGGCCAGTCGATATCGAAAAGATAATAGTATCCGTTACGCTTATAAAGATGGCTGCCTTCAGCATTGAGCTGAGATTCGCGAGAACGCAGGTTGAGCAGCAGGCTGTCGACGACTCCGTCTTCCTTGATTGCGTGGAAGTTGTCGGTCAGCTGGGTGATGTGCAGCCCACCGTTGCCATAGACAACCCACTCGCTGCCGTCATCGTCCTGGAAAAGGGCCGGATCGTGGAAAACCACGTCGAAATCACTGCGCGTCCATTTGCCGGAAGTAAGGTCGTCGGTATGGTAGATATAGCTCTTGTGCTGCTCGTTGGCTATGAAGCAGACGTGGTACTGTCCGTTGGCATATTTGATGGACGAAGCCCAGGAGCCGCCGCCGTAGCTGAATTCGCCGTTCAGCAGGTTGGCCTTGTCATTATCTTCCAGCTGATCGTACAGATAAGAAACGATCTCCCAGTTTATGAGGTCGGTACTGTGCATCACGGGAACGCCCGGCAGCAGATGCATAGTGGTGCTCGTCATATAGTAGTCATTCCCCACCCTGATGATGTCTGGATCAGGAACGTCACCGTAGATAACGGGATTGGATGTAGAAACGGTTGTGCGGCTGCATCCTGCACACACACACAGAAACACCGGCAGAAGGACTGCCAGTGTGAAGTTTACAGCATAGTTTTTCATATCAGGTATTGAAGATTATTCCTTGACTCGTGTCATCGGAGCTTCCATTACGAAGCCTCCGGCATCGACGACTACATTCACAGTGTCATCATCTACGATCGCATAGCTGATTTCGATATCTTCGCCGACTTCAGGGATCTGCAGGATGCTGAACAGCCTGCCCTCAACTTCCTTGATCTCGATCTTGTCGCTTATCTGACCGCCGAACTCGACAACAGCGAACACACCGTCGTCGGTCTGCTCCACAGTGCACTGTGATTCCATGACCTGGCCGTTCATGTCTGCTTTCAAGAGCCAGTTTCCAACGAGTTTGCTAAGTTTCGACTGTGCTCCGGCAGGCATACTGACGAGGCCACAGACAAGGATAAGCGCTGCTGTTACAAATAGTTTTTTCATTGTCGGATTTATTGAGGTTTTCTATTGACTTCTGACATATCAAGAACTAAACCAAATTTAGTGTTTTTTGATTAAAATCGTTAAATTTGGAAACCAAATCCGGACAATTATAACCATAATACTTATGACCAACACTACTACAACTAACAAGAACGGAAGGCTTGTAGCCATCATCACGATGTGCTTCATCTTCGCGATGATTTCCTTCGTCACCAACATGGCCGCTCCGTTCGGCAACATCTGGAAAGGCCAGTACAGCTGGGCTGCAATGATGGGTAATATGATGAACTTCGCCGCATACCTGTTCATGGGTATCCCGGCAGGCAAGATGCTTGTCAAAGTGGGCTACAAGAAGACCACCCTCATCGCTCTTGCTACAGGTTTCGTCGGCATCGTGATCCAGTATCTGTCAAGCTTCAAGTTCTTCGGCGAGAGCGCCATCTATGTTTATCTCCTCGGAGCTTTCGTTTGCGGATTCTGCGTATGTATGCTCAATACCGTGGTCAACCCGATGCTGAACATCCTTGGCGGCGGCGGAAACCGCGGCAACCAGCTCATCCAGACCGGCGGCACCCTGAACTCCCTCACCGGAACCCTCACTCCCCTGCTCGTCGGCGTTCTGATCGGTACCGTTACCGACAATACTGCGATGTCTGACGTAGTTCCCCTGCTCTTCATCGCGATGGCCGTATTCGCCCTGGCATTCATCATCATTTCATTCGTAAAGATTCCGGAGCCCGCAAAGGAGCGCAAGACTACCGTATACGAGCACAGCGCCTGGAGTTTCCGTCACACGGTACTCGGCGTCATTGCAATCTTCTTCTACGTTGGTATCGAGATCGGCATCCCTGCACAACTCAACTTTTATATCTCTGACCTCGGCTTCGAGGGTTCTGCCGCAGTGGCCGGCTTCCTGGCTGCTTCATACTGGTTCCTCATGATGATCGGACGTTTCATGTCCAGCACCCTCAGCGGCAAGATCAGCACCCGCACCCAGATGATTTCAGTGTCTTCACTGGCCATCCTGCTGCTCCTCATCGCCATCTTCCTGCCTGAGAGCGTAAGTATGACCGTCAAGGGCTCGGCCGTGCCTATGAAATGTATCTTCCTGGCAGCCTGCGGTATCTGCACGTCAATCATGTGGGGCGCTATCTTCAACCTCGCAGTGGAGGGTCTCGGCAAATACACCGAGCAGGCTTCCGGCATCTTTATGATGATGGTTGTCGGCGGAGGTATCATGCCGCTCATCCAGCAGGCCATCGCCCGGCGCGCCGGTGCCATCCCCAGCTACTGGCTCGTAGTCGCAATGCTTGCATACCTTCTCTACTATGCAATCTGGGGCAGCAAGAACGTCAACAAGGACATTAAAGTAGACTAAATATGGATAAAGAATATGTAGTTGGTGTGGATGTCGGCGGACAGACCACCAAAATCGGTATCGTAGACCGTCGCGGCGAAATTCCCGCGCAGACTGTCATTTCATCGAAGTACGGCCCCGACGAGGGCGAGAAATTCATGGACGCCGTGTGCGACACCATCAAGAGCCTTGCTGCCAACGTAGGTATGGATCAGATCCAGGGCATCGGTATCGGCGCTCCCAACGGAAACTACTACACCGGAATGATAGAGGACGCTCCCAACCTTCCCTGGGCGAACGGCAAGAGGGTGTTCCTCAAACAGTACATCGAGTCGAAACTCAACGTGCCTGTGACCGTGACCAATGACGCCAATGCGGCTGCAGTGGGTGAAATGACCTACGGTGCGGCTCGCGGAATGAAGGACTTCATCATGCTGACCCTCGGAACTGGCGTAGGAAGCGGCATCGTCATCAACGGTGCGCTGGTCTACGGCCACGACGGTTTTGCCGGCGAGCTCGGCCATACGAATGCCGTCCGCCACAACGGACGCCGCTGCGGCTGCGGCCATGACGGCTGCCTCGAGGCTTACGCTTCAGCCATCGGCGTTGCAAAGACTGCCCGTGAATGGCTCGAGAGCGGCAAGTATTCTGACAGCCTCCTCGCAGAACTTCAGGAAATCACCTCGAAGGACGTATATGAAGCTGCTGTCAAAGGGGACAAGCTCGCTTTGGACGTGTTCAACTACACCGGCAAGATACTTGGCGAATCCTGCGCGAACTTCGTAGCTTTCAGCGCTCCTGAGGCCATCGTCCTGTTCGGCGGTCTCGCAAGGGCCGGCGAATTCATCTTCAAGCCTATGCGCGAGGCGATGAATGCCAATCTGCTATCCATCTGGAAGGACAAGATCGAGATAATACCGTCAGCTCTCAAAGAGTCTGATGCGGCCATCCTGGGCGCAGGCGCACTTGCCTGGTAAAGATTTTTTGTTACTTTTGCGATGCAAAAAGCCTTTTTAGCTCAGTCGGTAGAGCAGCTCATTCGTAATGAGCAGGTCGCGGGTTCGAGTCCCGTGAAAGGCTCCAATCTTATTATTATCCCTTTTACTTTTTGTATCCTGCTATGAAAAGACAAGTTTTCTTTGTCCTGGGCATTGCCATGCTTCTTTTCGCCCAGAACTTAAACGCTAAGGTCACTCTCCCCAAGATGATCAGCGACGGCCTGATCCTGCAGCGCGACAAGCCTGCCCGCATCTGGGGCTTTGCAGATCCTCAGGAAAGGGTTACCGTCACTTTCGACGGCGCCACTTACACTGCCAGGGCTGACCGCAAGGGCAACTGGCTGGTGCTGCTTCCCGCCACTTCATGGGACGGCCGCACTTACACCATCAAGGTCAATGACATAGAAATCAAGAACGTAGTTTTCGGTGACGTATGGGTGTTCTCAGGCCAGTCTAATATGCAGACTCCCCTCGAGCGTGCCCTGGACCTCTACGGAGACGATGTCCTGCACTATACAAATCCTCTCATCCGCGAGTTCCTCGTAGGAGAGAAATATGCATACGACGGTCCCCAGAAGGATTTCGCTTCCGGTTCCTGGAAAGAAGTCAATCCTGAGAACTGTCTCAAGATGTCTATGGTTCCCTACTTCTTCGCACGCGAGATCTACGACACCTATCAGGTGCCTGTCGCCATCATCCAGTGCGCTGTGGGCGGCACTGCCATCGAGAGTTGGATGAGTCCTGACAATCTCAAGGACTATCCGCAGTATGCCGAGGCTCTTGAGGCCATCCGCAATCCTCAGCCCAGGCCGGCCGGTCAGGGTGGTTTTCCTGGCGGGTTCGGCGGTCCTGGCGGTGGAGCCGGCGGACAGAGGCCAGCACGTCCTACAGAGAATCCTGACTATTATACGGTAGATTTCGACGACTCGGAGTGGGCTCCGGCCTATCTGCCTCACTATTTCCGTGAGGTCGGCATCAGCGGAAGCGCACTGGTATATTACAGGCACGAGCTGTGGCTGACTGCTGAGCAGGCTGCTTCGAAGAACAATTTGCTCAAGCTCGGCACCATCACCCAGTCCGACGAGACTTTCATCAACGGTGTGAGGGTCGGCACGACAGGTTACGAGTATCCTCCGCGCAACTATCCGTTCGGAGAGGGCATTCTCAAGGAGGGCAAGAACGTGATCTGCATCAAGATCAACGGCGCGAACGCCAACGGCGGCTTCTATGAGGACGAGCAGTACCGTCTTCGTCTCGAGAAGGATACCATTTCACTCAACGACGGCTGGAAAGTCTTCTACGAGGAGATTCCGAGCAACTTCAATTTCCCGAGACAGGGTGGCGACCAGGCTGCGCGCCTCGCTCCGATGCAGTATGTCGAGAGGGAGATCAGGCACACTTCTAATGTGCGCCAGCCGTTCGGACTATATTGGGGTATGCTCAGTCCTGTTGCCAATGCCAACGTGAAAGGCGTCGCCTGGTATCAGGGCGAGACCAACAGCGGCAATACTCCTGAGTATGGCACTTTCCTGGCCAGGATGATGACTACCTGGAGGAAGGATTTCCGCGACAAGGATCTGCCCGTGATCATCTGCCAGCTGGCCAGCCACCAGGCAAAGACTTTCCTGCCCGTACAGGACGGCTGGGCCAATGTGCGCGAGGGCCAGAGGATTGCAACTCATCTGATCAAGAACGCTGCTCTTGCTGTCGGATGCGACATCGGAACCTGGAACAACATCCACCCTATCAACAAGAAGATCATATCACAGCGTATGGTCAAGGGTGCTATGAGGACTGCTTACGGCGAGACCGTGGTGCTCTCGCCTGAATGCACTAAGGCTGAGCTGAAGGACGGAAGGATATACCTTTCATTCAGCGAGATCGGCAACGGTCTCGTGATCAAGGGCGACGAGATCAAGGGTTTCGCCGTATCTGACGAGAACGGTGCTTACCAGCGCGTGAATGCATCTATCCTCGGCAACAGGGTCGTTCTCTACGTGGGCGGCATCAAGAATCCGAAGAAGGTGCGCTACCTCTGGAAGAACTATGTCAGGGAGGACGTCACCCTCTACAATGCCGAGGGAATGCCCGTCTCTCCTTTCGAGATAACGCTCTAGCGCAATATCACATATAACATGCGGGCATGGTCTGTAAAAATTCAGCAGACCGTGCCCGCAATCATTTTGCCACTTATTATCTATCAGCGAATTACGTTTTTGCAGTGGGCACGGTCTGCGGCATATTAGCAGACCGTGCCCCGCATGCGGCAACCGACGAGCTTATGTCGGTTCCGGCCTTTTGCTGCACGGAAAGCAAGGCCTTCGGGGGGTTCCGTTCGCTGTCGCTCACTCCAATCCCTCCCATTGTCTGCTTCGTCCTGCTTCGCAGAACTCGCATTCAACGGGTCCCTCCCGCTCTGCATGCCGCGGGCGGCCAGCCCCCGCTCAGGCCTTCTTTCCGATGCAGCTGTTTCTTCCTGCTATCTGTACAAGGTCTTCAAAAATACCGACCACCTTGTACACTCAATTTTCAAATATCACTGATTACCAATTTATTATGATTTTGAAAT
>JAFZBF010000029.1 GCA_017561885.1 Bacteroidales bacterium
ATAAGTAGTGGGTAGGAGAATCGAACTCCTATTGCAAGAATGAAAATCTTGAGTCCTAACCGTTAGACGAACCCACCGGTGCGGTTTCCTTCAAAAAGGACTGCAAAGGTAAAATTATTTTTCTCCAATACAAATTATTTGCAAAAAATATTGGAGATAATTGTCTATTCGTTCCACTCGAATGAATAGAGGATGGATTCAACCTGTCTCAGATAGTTGCGTTTCGGATATTTCGGCGCATATACGAATGCATCCAGAACGATTATCTCGTTTGTCTTCGGATTGACGAAAGTATGCGATACGTAAGGGCCGCCCATAAAGTCGTTGTATGCTTCCCAGAGGCCGCGCATCTCAACGAATTCCATGGATTTGTACTTCATGTTCTTGAATCCGGGCTCGATCATGGGGTTGATGATCACGTAGCTGTTCTCCGTGGTGCAGGGGATGTTCTCCTGTGTCACGGCATTGCGCTTGTCGGCCAGAGCCTTCGCAGTAAGGTCCTGAGGCGAAGTGTACGGATATTTGTAGACAAGGATGCTCTGGTTTGTGAAGGTGGTTTCGTTTGAAATCCACATAAAGTCGGAAGTGATCTTCTTGATGCTGTAACCGGTGGGGAAGCAGGGCGAACCGCCGGCGAACTGCGATACCTGCTTGCGGATCGAAACGTCTTCGAACTCGCGGGAGCTGTCGATGATGCGGTTTCTTTCAGCCTGCTCGAAGATGGCCAGCAGAGTCTCTGCGTTGTCCCTGATCAGGTTGGCCACCGTGGCGGCGTCCTTGCCTTCGAAGCGGACTACCGTCTGGGGCGCCGCCCAGATGTCGTTGTTCAGCACCATCTTGGCCTCGGGATAGTCTTCACCGATGTTGAGCCAGATAATGTTGCGGTGTACCTCGAAAATCTTGTTGAAAGACTGGGTAGGAACGTTGAAAAGGGTGTAGAGCGGCTCAACCTGGGGGAGATACGGGCACTCCTGTGCCATTATGTCCCTGATTGCGTTGCCGGGCTCTGCCTCCCATTCGCCCCTGGAGCATACGACAGCCACTTCTCCGGCCTTTCCGCTGATGGCCGGAAGTATCTTCTCTCCGCTGTTGGTCTGCTTGCAGGCTGCAGTCAGCATTACGACCATTGCAAGTGCGGAAATCAGTCTGATGGTATTGTTAGCTTTCATATCATGATATTATTATTGTCATTTGAACAGGCTTCGGATGTCGTTGCCGAAGGCCAGCACCATAAGTGCCAGCAGGAAGATCATTCCAATGGTCTGCGCTATCTCCATAGCCCTGTTGCTCATCTTCTTTCCCGTGATCATCTCGATCAGCAGGAACAGGATGTGGCCTCCGTCAAGACCGGGGATGGGAATCAGGTTGAGCACTGCCAGCATTATGGACAGCATAGCGGTCAGGCTCCATACCCTGTACCAGTCCCAGGTGCCTGGGAACACGCGTCCTATCGCAATGAAACTGCCGACCGACTGGTATGCCTTGGTCTTGGGCGAGAAGATCAGCCCGAGCTCCTTGATATAGTTGCCGATATAGTTCCAGGCCTTGGCGATGCCGGCGGGAATGGCCTGCAGGAATGAGTATGTGTGCTCGGTGATGTGGAAGAACTTGTTGAGGTCGTTTTCCAGCAGCACGCCGATGCGACCGGCCGTATCCACTGCCAGGGGCACCTCGAACACTTCGCCTGCGCGGTTGACGGATGCTATTACCGAGTCTTCGCTATGCTTCTTGAGCTCCTGCTGGATGTCCTGCACCAGGAACATGTCCTCCCCGTTGATACCGACGAACTTGTCATCGTTCTGCAGCCCGCTGCCCGCATTGGGTGAATCGGCAGCCAGGCTGTCTACCACGAACGGGAAGGCAAGGCTGAACATGCCGGCGGAATTGAGCATTGCAGGAAGGTATACAGGGTCTATCTTGATCTGGATGGTGTCGCCGCCGCGAATCACCTGGGCGGTCGTGGCCTTCGAGCGGATCATATCGACCTGAAGCTGCGAGAAGTCGTCGACCGGCACGTTGTCGAAACTGAGAATCCTGTCGCCGTTGCGGAATCCTATCTCGTATGCGAGGTCGTTGACCGCGACTCCGTAAGTGGCGTCTTCGTTCCTGATATACTGCTCACCCCAGTGGTGCAGCACCGATGCGTAGAGCACGATTGCAAGGATGAAGTTGAAGAACACGCCGCCGAACATGACGAGGAAACGCTGCCAGGCCGGCTTCGTGCGGAACTCCCAGGGCTGCGGCTCCTTGCTGAGCTGGTCAGCCTTCTTCGTCTCGTCGATCATTCCGCCGATGGCACAGTAGCCTCCCAGCGGAACCCAGCCTATGCCGTACTCGGTATTGTCCGGATATTTGTTCCAGTCGTTGTCGTCCAGGGCGCTGAGGTCGGCGTCCGGGGATATCTGAGGTACATTCTTCGAAAAGAACTTGAAATGCAGCTTGCCTTTGAACTTCTTGACCCTCATCAGGGAGAACTGCGGGTTGAAGAACATATAGAATTTCTCGACCCTGATCTTGAAGATCTTTGCAAAGAGGAAATGGCCGAACTCGTGCACGAGAACCAGCAGCGAGAGGGCGAATATGACTTGAACTATCTTGACTAAGACGATCATTTCTACAGATTGTTGACGTAATCTTCGGCAGTCTTTCTGGCCGAATCGTTGGTTAGACAGATCGATTCCAGGTCCGGTTCGCGGACTATGGCTGAAACCGACATCGTGTGGTCTATAACTTCAGGGATCTGTCCGAAACGGATTTTTCCCTGCAAAAATGCGGCCACGGCCACTTCGTTGGCAGCATTCATTATGCATGTCGCGTCGCCTCCTTCCCTGAGCGCGTCGTATGCGTAGCCCAGGCAGGGGAAACGTTCTGTGTCAGGTTTGAAGAAAGTCATCGACGCCAGTTCGGCGAAATCGATGCGCCTGGTATCCAGACGGCGCCTTAGCGGATATCCGATGGCATACTGGATGGGAATCCTCATGTCTGGAATGCTCATCTGTGCCATCACCGTGCCGTCCTCGAACTGCACCATAGAGTGGATTATCGACTGGGGATGGATTACCACCTCGATGTCCGAAGGGTCTTTGTCGAAGAGCCAGCGCGCCTCGATCAGTTCCAGCCCCTTGTTCATCAGGCTTGCCGAATCGATGGTCACCTTGGCCCCCATCTTCCAGCGGGGATGGTTCAACGCCTGCTCTCTGGTGGCGTTGTAGATGTCTTCCCTGGAGGCATTCAGGAACGGGCCTCCCGAACCGGTGAGAAGAATCTTCTCTATCGGGGACCAGTTCCCTGCAAGGCACTGGAAAATAGCGGAATGCTCTGAGTCTACCGGAACGATAGGGACCTTGCTGCGTCTCGCAAGTCCGGTCACAATCTCACCGGCGGCTACAAGGGTCTCCTTGTTGGCTAGTGCGATGGTCTTCGAGGCTTCGATTGCAGCAATGGTCGGCTTCAGGCCGCTGAATCCCACCATTGCGGTCAGAACGATGTCTATGTTCTCACCTTTGACCAGACTGCAGATGGAGTCTGTTCCGGCAAACACCTTGATGTCGAGAGGGTCGAGAGCGGACTGCACTTCATCATACTTGCTTTCGTCGCAGATGACCACGGCGTTGGGACGGAAGCGCGCCGCCTGCTCGACCAGCAGCTTGCTGTTCCTGTTTGCAGTTAACAGTTCGACTTGAAAAGCTTCGGGATGCTGGCTTATGACGTCCAGGGCCTGTGTGCCGATAGAACCTGTTGACCCCAGTATCGCGATATGTCTTTTATATTCGCCCATACTAGAATTTGATATAAGCCGTAGGGTCGATGGCCTCTCCGTTGTGCCAGAGTTCGAAATGCAGATGAATCCCGTAGCTCAGCCTGCCTGTGTCTCCGACCACGGCTATGGGCGCTCCGGCAGACACCCGGTCGCCTGTCTTCTTGAGCAGGCGGGAGTTGTGCTTGTAGATTGATACCAGATTGTTGCTGTGCTGTATCTGCATGGTGTAGCCCGTGTCGTCGTTCCATCCTGCGCTGATGACTGTGCCGTCCAGCACGGAATAGACGATTTCATCCTCTGCGGCTGCAATGTCGATATAAGGATGGCCTGTGGCCACGTTGTAATTCTGGGTGATTATTCCCTTGACGGGAGTGAAGAAGTGTATGCCTTCGAGCTGCTCGATATTCCTGCCGCGCGATGAGATGTTGAAGGTCTCTTCGCTGATGACTTCGTTTCTCAGCAGGGAATCTTTCTGGGCGTACAGCTTTCTGTACAAGCTTGACGTAGAGTCTTTCTGCAGCACCCTGAGGCTGTCCATGTCGATGGGCTCGCGGCCTGTGACGATACGCTGTATGTTGTTGACCTGGAAAGCCCACAGCGACACCTCGTTCTCCAGGGAATCGATCCTCCTCTGGTTGGACTCTTGCAGGGCCCTGGTCTCCTTCGAAGGATATCCGGGAATCAGATAGCGCACCGGGGTGAAGGCCGTGATGCAGTATGTGGCGGCGACAAGAAGCAGGGCCGCCAGGACTCCCAGCGTGACAAGGATACCCTTGGACGTGTTGCAGGCGAAAACCTCTTCTGCGGTCTCGATTTCCCTGACGACAAGCCTCCAGTGCTTGCGGATATGGAATATATTTTTCAGCCGTTTCAACATAAATGTTAACTTTGCGCGTCGTGAACAGGATTATCGGAATAGACTACGGAAGGAAACGCACAGGGATTGCCATGAGCGATCCGCTGATGATGTTTGCTTCTCCGGTGGAAACTGTTCAAACTACAAATATAATAGATTATCTGAAAAAATTGAGCCAGCAGGAGACCATAGAGCGCTTCGTGGTGGGTTATCCGATGAATATGGACAACCGGCCCAGCGAGGCTGCAGCCGATGTCGACGTCTTCCTCAAACAGCTTCACAAGCATTTCCCGGAGATTCCCGTTACTCTGGAGGACGAGCGTTTCACTTCGGTTCTGGCACACCGTTCGCTTATAGAAGGCGGCGTCAGGAAGATGGCCCGCAGGGACAAGACTGCAGTCGACAAGGTGAGTGCGGCTTTGATACTTCAGACTTTTATGGACAGAAAATCAGAATAGACGATGATACTCCCGATTTTTCTTTATGGATCGAAAGTCCTTCGCGAGAAGGCAGCTCCGGTGGATCTCAAGAATGACGACCGCGCCGCAATCCTGAATCTTCTCGATAATATGGATGAAACGATGAAGAAGGCCGACGGCTGCGGCATCGCGGCTCCCCAGGTCGGAGTCAGCAAGCGCCTGCTCATAGTAGACGGCACCGACCTCGTCGAGAAGTATCCGGAACTCAAGGATTTTTACCGCAAGATGATCAATCCTGTGATCGTAGACCACAGCGAGGAGACATCGGAGTATTCTGAAGGCTGTCTGAGTCTCCCTAATGTCGATGCCGAGATAATCAGGCCCAAGGTAATCACCGTAAGATATTACGACGAGAATTTCGAGTTGAAGGAAGAGACCTTCGATGACTTCGCATCGCGTATGGTGCAGCACGAAATGGACCATCTCGACGGCATTGTCTTCACCGACCACGCATCTCCCATCCGCAAGAAGCTTATTTCCGGCAAGCTGCGCGGTATCTCAAAGGGCTGTGTGAACGCCCGCTACAAAGTCAAACTGGAAAAATAGGACTGTATCAGAGAAGTCCTTCAGGAATCCGCATATATATGCGGCCTTTCTTTTCGTCTACCCTGTCGATAAGGTCGTCGTGGCAGGGGACCAGGATTGTTTCGTCAGTGTCGGGCAACTGCACTTCAAGGCAGGGATTCGAGGGGATGTCGACGTATTCGGTCACGGTACCCACCGCCTTCGAGGTGGCGGCGTCGAACACTTCCAGGCCTTCGAAACCTGCGTAGCCCTCATCTTCATCGAGACTGAAATAGATTTCCCGGCCCACAAGTTCCTCCGCATCTTCAAGGCTGTCGATATCTTCGAGTTTCAGGTAAGCCTTCTTGCTTCCGTGAGCCTTGAATTCCTGGATAAAAAAAGGAACCGGCAGTTCATCGAAATCGATGAATACCGGTTCTGTAATTTCAAAATCCTCAGGAATGGAGGCTATGCTTACAATCACACCGCCCTGGGTTCCGTAGGATTTAAGGACTCGCATAAATTAAGCTTCAGCGGGAGCTTCAGCAGCGGCCTCGGCAGCGGCTTCAGCTTCAGCGGCGGCCTTTGCCTCAGCTTCAGCAGCGGCCTTGGCGGCAGCTTCTTCAGCTTTCTTCTTGGCAATGGCTTCAGCACGTTCAGCATTAACTTTGGCTTCAGCAGCTTTTGCAGCTTTTGCAGCCTCAATGCCTGCGTTCTTCACAGAGCTGATCTTGTTGGCGATCTTGGCGTCCCTTTCGGCTTTCCACGCATCCCATCTCTTCTGGGCTTCTGCCTCGGAGAAAGCACCTTTCTTTACACCGCCCTCAAGATGTTTCCTGAGAAGTACACCTTCGTAAGAAAGGATACGACGGGTGGTCGGAGAAGGCTGTGCACCGCAGTTGAGCCAGTAAAGAGCTCTGTCGTTGTTGAGAACGATGGTTGCGGGGTTGGTGTTGGGATTGTAGCTACCGATTTGTTCGATGAAACGGCCGTCACGAGGTGAGCGGACGTCAGTTACCACGATATGATAAAAAGCGTAGTTCTTTTTTCCGTGGCGTGCAAGGCGAATTTTAACAGCCATAATGTGTTATTTAAAGTTAATAATGAGTTTAACTTCCTTATCTTCTCGAGAAAAGGTCTGCAAAAATACGCCTTTTTTTGGAAAAACAAAATCAGCGACAGGAATTTACGCTTCTTTTTTCTTCCTGCCCGTGATCTTGACGGCGAGATAGCCGAGGATGACGGCGATAGCCGAGGTCACGAGGACGGCAGCCTTTCCTACAGAAACCATATCAGGGTTGGTGAAGGCAAGATTGTCGATGAACAGCGACATGGTGAAGCCGATGCTGCCCACCATTCCCATGGCGAACAGCTGCCTGTAGGTAGAGTTGTTGGGCAGCTGGGCGAGCCTGAGCTTGATAGAAAGCCAGCTGAACAGGAATATTCCGACAGGCTTGCCGACCAGCAGTCCGAAGAATACGCCTTCCGCAATGCTGAAGAATTCGGAGCCGAAGATTCCTCCGCTGAAGGCTACACCGGCGTTAGCAAGGGCGAACAGCGGCATTATCAGGTAGTTGACGGGCGTGTTGAGGGCAACCTGGAAACGGTCGGTCAGAGGGCTGATGTCATCCACGCGGTTGTTGATCTGGTGCAGGATGTCCAGCTGCTCGGGGCTGGAGATTACGTCGAGTTCACTGTGGCTGGCAGCCTTGAATTTGTTGAGCAGATGCTGGACGTTAGTATGGAACCGGACTTCGTTGATTCGCGTCTTGGCAGGGATGGTGATGGCCAGCAGCACGCCGGCGATGGTGGCGTGGATACCTGACTTGAACACGAAATACCACAGGAACAATCCAAGAATGATGTACATCCACGGGTTGCGGGTGTTCATATAATTAAGCGCCAGCAAGAAAAGCATCACTATAGCCGCATAGATGAGGAAGGAGATGTGGATCGCATGCGTCGGGTAGAACACTGCAAGTACTATGATACTGCCGAGGTCGTCCACGATCGCCAGGGCGGTCAGGAACACCTTGAGTCCGATGGTGCAGCTTTTGCCCAGCAGCGCCAGCACACCCATCGCAAATGCTATATCGGTAGCCATCGGGATACCCCATCCGTTTGCGCTCGGCGTGCCTGCATTGAAGAAGGTATAGATGAGCGCGGGAACTATCATGCCTCCGAGCGCCGCAAAGATCGGCAGCATGGCTTTCTTGGGCTGCGAAAGCTCACCGGCGATTATTTCGTGCTTGATTTCAAGACCTACGTTCAGGAAGAAGATGGCCATCAGGCCGTCGTTGATCCATTGGATGAAATCCATCTTGATGGAGAACTTGCCCACCTCGATGCCCATATCCAAATCCCAGATGTTCATCAGATGCTGGAGGCTGGGGACGTTTGCTACGACAACGGCTATGATAGCGCAGAAGAACAGGATGAAACCGCCGATCGAACCGCTCCTCGTGAATAGCTGGAATGCGTTCCTTGTGTATTTCCTGGTGGCGTTGAATGCTCCTGTTTTCATATATCGTATTTTGTGATAGGTGGCACAAAAATACTACTAAAAAATATTATATTTGCATAAATCGTTTATCAACCAATAATATTTCAATAATATGAAGAAGAATATCCTTTTGGCTGTATCAGCAGCTTTGATTATGATTTTCAGCGGTTCGCTTATGGCTCAGCCGCCCCAGACTCCTCCTCAGGGCCGTCCCGGCGGATTTCCCGGCGGTGCTCCCCAGGGCGCTCCCCAACAGCAGGGCGTGCGCACTCCTCCCAGCAGGCTTGGCGGCACTCAGCAGCCCAATGGCCAGGAAGCTCCCAGGATGACAGCCGAAATGACTGAGTTCTACGATCCGGAACCCCCTGTAGTAACTCCCGGCTCTTTCGATGCGAAGAACCAGAACTGGGGCGCTCCGTCAGACGCCATCATCCTTTTCGACGGTACCAACCTTGACGAATGGGAATCAGTACGTGGCGGCGAAGCTGGTTGGGATGTGGCAAACGGTGTCCTCACAGTTAACAAGAGGGCAGGTGACATCCGCACCAAACGCGAGTTCGGCGACTTCCAGATGCACTTCGAGTGGTGCGTTCCCGAGGGAATCCAGGGCAGCGGCCAGAGCCGTGGCAACAGCGGTCTTAAGATCGGCGGCTACGAGATCCAGGTTCTCGACGGTTACAACAACCCTACATATGTAAACGGTATGGTCGGCAGCGTCTACAAACAGACTATTCCGCTGGCCAACCCTTCACGCCCCAACGGCGAGTGGCAGTACTACGATCTTATCTTCACTGCTCCTACTTTCAACAAGCTCGGCCAGTACAAGACCAAACCGAGGGTTACCCTTATATATAATGGTGTACTTGTTCTGAACGATGTGGAGATTATCGGTACCACTTCTTACATCGGCATTCCGCCGGTTGACCAGAACAGCACTTTCAAGCTTCTGCTTCAGGCACATGGCGATCCAAGCGAGCCTATCAGCTTCAGAAATATCTGGATTCGCGAGCTATAAAAACGCCGTTTTACGATATTGGAACCGGCGATTTTGAAATCGCCGGTTTTTTTTACAAAAATTTTTATATTTTTTTTGGTAGATAAAAAAGAAGGGCTATATTTGCAGCCCGTTTCGCAAGGAAGCGTGGAAAGTTGATTGAAAGAATGGAAGACTAAGTACTATAAAAAGTACAAGGCAATTGTAGCATAACAATTGAAAGAGCAAGCGTGAATTTCTTTGAATGAAGGAATAGCGGAGCGGGGTCGGACTGGAAATAATAAAGATTATACTATGGAGAGTTTGATCCTGGCTCAGG
>JAFZBF010000030.1 GCA_017561885.1 Bacteroidales bacterium
ATAATTCATTAAATGTCATATAATCAGCGTTTTGTAAATCACGGTCCTGGTATTAGCTGACATCAAGTGTCGTAATAAGAGTGAAAATGGAGATTCTACATATCAAACGAGCTTCCCGAAGGCCTTGCTTTCCGTGCAGCAAAAGGCCGGAACCGACATAAGCCCGTCGGTTGCCCTAGGCATTGCTGCCGCGAGCCGTGCCTGTTGGGGCACTGAATTTGTGGAATATTGGCTATATTTGCAGGTTATATTGAAATGCAATGAGGCGGGAAATGATCGAGCTCAAGAACATATACAAAACATACCATACGGCATCGCCGGTGCAGGTTCTGCGAGGCATAAACCTGACTGTGAAGGAGGGCGAACTCGTGAGCATCATGGGCGCTTCAGGATCGGGTAAGAGTACGCTCCTGAACATCATCGGAATCCTTGACAGCTACGACGAAGGCGAGTACCGTCTTGCCGGACGACTCATCAAAGACCTTTCAGAGGACGATGCCTGCCAGATGCGCAACGAACTCATCGGCTTCATCTTCCAGTCCTTCAACCTCATCGGCTTCAAGAACGCGATGGAAAACGTCGCCCTGCCGCTCTATTACCGAGGAGTGAAACGCGCCGAGCGCAACGAGATGGCTATGCAGTACCTCGAGAAAGTAGGCCTGCAAGACCATTGGAACCATCTTCCCAACCAGATGTCGGGAGGACAGTGCCAGCGCGTAGCAATCGCAAGAGCCCTCATCTCGCAGCCCAAGATCATCCTTGCGGACGAACCGACAGGAGCCCTCGATTCAAAGACCACCCAGGAAGTGATGAACATCTTGCTTCAGCTCAACCGCGAACAAGGACAGACCATCGTTATCGTGACCCACGAACAAGACATTGCAAACCAGACAGACCGAAGGATCTTCATCAAGGACGGAGTAATCTATAAAGACGAAAAATAGAAATGCGCGACCTGTTCTCAGAAATATTCTCATCAATGAGCCACAGCAAGACCAGGCTCCTGCTCACAGGCCTCTCCACGGCCTGGGGAATATTCCTGCTTATCGTACTGCTCGGAACAGGAAACGGCATCCTCAACGGAATCTCAAACGCCTGGCTCAACGAAGATGACAACGTCGTGACGCTGGAACCCTCGACTACGATGCTGCCGTTCGAAGGCCTGCCCGTAGGCAGAAGCATCAACGTCACCGAAGAAGACGGCCGCTCACTCCGTGAAGCATTTCCCGACAATGTCCTGGGCTATGTGCCCGAACTTGACAGGAACGTGACCGTGAGCTACCGCAACAAATATTCAGAGACAGATATCGCCGGCTTCTATCCAGGCTACGAATCAATCCGCAACAATGTCCTGATTGCAGGAAGGAACATCAACGATATCGACATCGCATCCAAGCGCAAGGTGTGCCTCGTGTCCACGAATCTCTGCAAAAGGATATTCCCCGCTGACGATCCCCAGGACATAGTAGGCCGTACCGTTTCAGTCAATGACATAGCCTTCACCGTTGCGGGCGTATACAGGCCTGCAAAGTCATACAACGTGTCCAGGACGCTCATCGCTCCGTTCACGACCGTCAGGTCCCTGTTCTTTGAGAACAACGACATCTCCAAACTTTCAGTAACAGTCGCCGGCCTGAATACAGAAGCAGAAAACCGACAGTTCGTAGAGAAGATGAGAGCACACCTGGCCTCATACAAGCAGTTCTCTCCTGAGGACAGGAAGGCGATCACGATAACCAATACCTATGACCTTGCCCTCTATATCGGCAACCTCTTCAAGACCATCAACCTGTTTCTCTGGATAGTCGGCCTGTCAACCCTTGTCGCCGGCATCGTAGGAGTTTCCAACATAATGCTCATTACCGTCCGTGAGAGAACTCGCGAACTCGCCGTCCGAAAGGCGATGGGTGCTCCCAGACGCTCCATCATAACCCTTGTACTTACCGAATCGGTAATTGTGACTGTGATTTTCGGATATGTCGGAATGGTGCTGGGCATAGGCGTCATAAAACTTGCCGACATAATCGTGTCGGCATCGACCGATCCGACACAGACAGGCTCCGGCAGCAGCGTATTCCTGAATCCCAGCGTCGATATCGGCGTAGTGCTCGGCGCCACCCTGATAATGATAATAGCAGGCCTGCTGGCAGGTTATATGCCCGCCAAGAAAGCCGTAAGTATAAAACTTGTAGAAGCCCTTGCAGCGAACGACTAGAAGATGAAGCTTTTGGACAGAGATATGTGGCAGGAAGTGCTTGTGACCATCAAGGGCCAGAAGGTGCGCAGCATACTCACCATGTTCGGCGTCTTCTGGGGCATCTTCATGCTTGTGGTGCTGATAGGCTGCGGTTTCGGAATGAAAAAGGGCCTCATCGGCAGCTTGATGAACCTGTCGACAAACAGCATAGTATTCACACCCACCACGACCTCGATGGCATACAGCGGATTCAACGCTGACCGTTCCTGGTATATCCAGAACAAGGACGTGACCGACATCAGGGAGAAGATGGGCCGAAGGCTGAAATACGTGACGCTGGCAAACCTCGACGGCTTCCAGCAGATCGGCTCCCGCAGTCGGAGCGGTTATTACCAGACTGCCGGAGTTACGCCGACATATTACATCGACATCCCCCAGAGAGTCATCTACGGCCGCTTCATCAACGAATCTGATATCGATGAGCACCGCAAGGTCTGCCTGGCCGGAGAAAGGGTGGTGGCCGAGCTGTTCGACACGGACAATCCGGTAGGAGAGGACCTGACAGTCGACGGCAACGTATACAAGATAGTAGGAGTGATAACCCACACAAACGAAAACATATCTGTCGGCTTCTTCTCCCAGGACTGCGTGCTGCTGCCGTTCACCACTGAGCAGGATGCATTCGACCACAAAGACCGTATCGGCATGATGTCTGTGGGTCTTTACGACAAATATGACATAGAAACTGCAGGAGATGAGATAAAGGACATCCTCAAGCGCAACCATAACATTCATCCCGATGATGACGCCGCGATGGAGGTCATTTCGATGGTAGATGCAGTTTCTGTGTATGAAAGTACGATGAGCGGTATAGAAATTCTGATACTGATAGTAGGACTCGGCACTTTGCTTGCAGGACTGATCGGCATATCCAACATAATGCTTGTGACCATAAAGGAAAGGACCAAGGAAATCGGCATCCGCAGAGCTCTCGGCGCAAGGCCGCGCATAATTATTTTGCAGATTATGCTGGAAGCGCTTACTTTGACGGTCGTTGCAGGAATAGCCGGAATAATTGCCGGCACGTGGGTGCTGCTGTTGCTGAACAATATGCTTGGAGGCGGAACAGATGCATTGATATCAAGGCCGATGATACCGCCGGCATATGCGTTCGGCTCTCTGCTCATACTGGTGTGCGGAGGCCTGGCCTCGGGCTATGTGCCTGCCCGCAAGGCTATGAAGATAAAAGCTATTGAGGCACTTAGAGACGATAAATGATTATGAAGAAGGTATTGAAAACCGTATTGTGGGCGTTGGTAGGCGCTTTCGTCCTGTTGACATTCTTTTTCCTGTGGCGTCAGTCCAGACCCGCACCCGAGATATATGAACTTCTGCAGCCAGTGGAGCGCACCATATACCAGAGCTCCATCGCTACCGGACAGATACAGCCCCGCCGTGAAGTTTACGTCAAGCCGAGGATCACGGGCATCCTGACGCAGATCAACGTCAAGGTTGGACAGGAAGTCAAGACAGGCGACCTGATCGCCCGTGTCAGCGTCATCCCCGATATGAGTTCATACAACGAAGCCCAGAGTGCAGTGGAGGCTTCCAACCTGCAGCTTCAGGAGGCTCAGAGAGAGTACGACCGCAACGAAAGTCTGTATAACGGAGATGTTATATCACGTGAAGAGTTCGAGAAATCGGCTCATAATCTGTCACTTGCGAAAGAGAATGCAGCCAAGGCTCAGTCTTCTCTCGACATCATCCTCTATGGAAGCTCGTCCCGCAGCGGAGCTGTCAATACCACTATCGTAAAGGCTACGATGAGTGGAAAAGTCATCGACATTCCGTTAAAACAAGGAGCCTCGGTGGTAAGTACAAGTCCGTACAGTGAAGGTACCACCATTGCCACGATAGCCGATGTTTCAGATATGATATTCGACGGCAAGATCGACGAGACAGAAGTCGACAGGCTCACTGTAGGAATCCCTGCCAGGATTACCGTCGGCTCAAGTCTTGACCGTCATATCACCGGTACCCTCGAAGAGATCTCTGCGATGGGAGTCAAAGAGAACGGTACGGTGATGTTCAGCCTCAAGGCATCTGTCGACAGCGATGACGGTACCACCGAGCTGAGAGCCGGCTACAGCGCCAACGCAGAATTCATAACAGCCCAGGCAGACAACGTGGTCTCTATAGAAGAGACCGCCGTTTCATTCGAAGACGGCAATACCTACGTATACAGACTTGTCTCTGCTGACAAGAAGAACCAGAAATTTGAAAGGATACCGGTGACTACCGGCTTGAGCGACGGCATATACATCGAAATCAAGGACGGTGTCACGAAAGATATGGTACTGAGAGGCAATAAACTAAATTGATGAGATGAAGAAACTGTTTTTGTTGACATCCTTCTTGCTGGCTCTGCCTCTGCTATCCTTCGGACAGACGTGGAGTATAGATGACTGCGTCGAATACGCAATAGTCCACAATCCCGAAATCCTGCATCGCCAGCTCCAGTACGACAGTCAGAAAGAAGTGCTCAGCGAGACAACCGTCAGCAGGGCGCCGATAATTAACCTGGGCGTGCAGGAAACGATGCACTCCGGAAATACGCTGATTATGTACAGCGTGGACGAAAACCTGACGATGTCGCTGACGCAGGTGGCCGCCTCGCTCGAGATGCCCATCATCACAGGTGGCAGCATTCCGAACGCCAAGGCAGCCGAAGAGTACACCCTTAAAGCCGCTGCCGAAAATATCACCGTCTCAAAGATTAACATACGCATAAGGGTGGCTGCGGCATACCTCCAGCTGCTCAACTGTATGAGCCAGGAGCAGATCGCCCGGGAGCAGGTGGAACTGTGTGAGGAGCAGCTCCAGAATGTCTCAAGGCTGGTGGCTGAAGGCAAACGCACGAACGCCGACCTGGCCGAAGCAAGATCCGCCCTCAGTTCTGCAGAACATATGTATACTGCCGCCAACGGCAATACGATTATAGCAAAGGTCGACCTCGTCAATCTCATAGGTCTCGATGACGATACAGGTTTCGAGATCGATGAACTGTATGAAAAGGTGGAAGACACCGAAACAATCCCCCTTCTGCCTCTGCTCAACAACATAGAGAACCATCCTTCAGTACTGTCGGCAAAATACAATATGACCAGTGCAGAGTACCGTGCAAGGGCAGCCAGAGGCGCCCTTTATCCGCAGCTGTCGCTTTTTGCCAACTATAACAATTATTTCTATCTGCCGATCGGATACAAAGATTTCCATATCGGTTCGCAGCTTGGATCAAACGGATGGGGAGCCCTCGGACTCAAACTAGCTGTCCCGATCCTGAACCTTGGCACCAACAGGCAGGTGTCGAGAGCCAGGCTGGCATTGAACGACGCGCAGGTGACTCTTGACGAATCCCGCAAGGAGATCTCCAAGCAGTTCCGTGAAGCATATTATCAGACGGTTACTGCAAGGGAGCGTTATACGTCTGCTGTCAAGGCAGAATCTGCCGCACTGGAAGCCTACGATTATCAGAAGAAGATGTACGACGTCGGCCGTTCTACCACATATGACCTCGACCAGAGCCGCCTGAAATGGTTCGCGTCCAGCGAAGAAGTGGTAAGGTCGAAATACGAGTATCTGCTCAGGAACAAGATTCTGGAATACTACAGCAGCTATTCTGAAGAATAATGCACATCGGTTATTTCATAGACGGCTATTATCCGGTCATCGACGGTGTAGTGAAGATTGTGGACGCTTATGCCACAAGGCTTGCCCGCAAGTGCAAGGTGACAGTGTTCACGCCTCGCGTGAGAGATGCAGGGCCGGACTACTACAAGAGTTTCCCCTATGAAATAGTCCACTGCAAATCGATAATGCGCGAGGGAGACGATTACCCTCAGGGTTTCCCCATAGCTGATCCGGCGTTCCGGGCCAGCATAAGAGACGCGAATCTGGACATCATCCACGTCCACAGTGCATTTCTCACCGGACAATGTGCCAAGGCATCTTCAAGAAAATGGGATATCCCTATGGTGGGCACCATCCACTCCGATTTCAGGCCAGATGTAAGACAGTATCTCGGCAGGATAATAGGGGAACCTGTCATCAAATATATGATGAGCGTCTATAATGCCTGTGACGAGTGCTGGACCGTGAACAATGTGGTCGGCAGGATGTTCTGCCGCGAATACGGCCTGAAACGCCCTTTCCGCGTGATGCCCTATTCGACTGAGCATTTCCCCATTGATGACGTGACCGCGGCAAGACAGGAAGTCAACGCTGCATATGGCCTGAGTGACAGCGATTTCGTGCTGGCTCACGTTGGCCGGCAGGACCTTCAGAAAAGGGAAGATTTCATATTGCGTTCCCTGGCGATCCTGAAAAGAAAAGTTCCTGATTTCAAGATGCTTTTCGTGGGAAGCGGCAACAAGCATGAGTACCTGAAGAAGCTGACAGAAAAACTGGGCCTAGGGGATAATGTCATCTTCTGCGGAATGATTTCGAACCAGCTGCAGATGATGAAAATCTATTGCCGAACCGACTTGCTGCTGTTCCCTTCGGAGTCGGACACCTACGGCCTGGTGAAGATCGAAGCGGCCTGTCAGAAGACCCCCACACTTCTCTGTGAAGATGCTATGGCGGCAGACGGCATCACCGACAAGGTAAACGGATTTACCTCGCTGAACGACGAGCAGGCCTACGCCGACAGTATCGCAAAGCTCTTCAAAGACCGCAAGTTGCTTGCGAAGGTGGGAGAGGGCGCTTTCCGCGACCTGTACAGCACTTGGGACGAACTCGTCGAAGATGTGTACGAAAAATATCTTAAAGTCATAGAAAATCATAACTTTGTAAAACGATGATACGACTGTTCATATTGATTCTGCTGCAGGGAATGCTGGTTGTCGGCTCCGAGTGCTTTCTGAAAGTCGCTCTGGAGAAGATGGGCGAGTTTTCCTGGACCTGGGCTTTCTTCAAGGTGGCTCTATCCACCTGGCAGCTTTATGCCGCGGCAATCACTGCGATAGTCGGTGTCCTTGAATGGATGGCTGTGCTGAAGCGCTACGACCTGTCGCTGGCATATCCTCTGACTGCAATCAGTTTCATACTCAGCCTCTTCGCCGGAGCGCTGATATTCCACGAGGCCGTTCCTCCCACAAGGTGGATCGGCGTTGTGCTGATTGTTGCAGGCGCTTTCTTTGTAGCACGTTAACATTGTTTTATGAGCAAAAGAATATTAGTTATCTCACCACACGCCGATGATGAAATACTCGGTTGCGGCGGTTATCTGGCTTCCCAGCGCGACAAGGGGAGCGATATACACATTGCTTACGCTACCATTGGCATCAAGGGCGATCCAGAGAAGGAGGCAGTCAGGGTGCAGGAAGCGGCGACAGTCTGCAGCAGGCTCCGGGCCACGCACCAGATTCTTATAGAGAACTGCGACGGCGAACTCGATATGGTGCCTACCCGTTTTTTCGTGACGCAGTATGATGCCATATTCGATGCCTTCCAGCCTGACGAACTTTTCATCAACTATCCCTCCTGGCATCAGGACCACAAGAAAGTCTATGATTCAGCGATGGCCGCGCTCCGCTTCAGGCAGGGTTTCATGCCTCGTTTCGTCGCCCTCTACGAGTATCCTTTCATCCTGAACCAGAACATCAACATCAGCGGCGGTCTGTGGTATCACGACATCACCGACAGCCTCGATGAAAAGATAGAAATATTCAATCTGTACAAAAGCCAGATCAAGAAAGCTCCGTCTCCTCTGAATGCCGATGGAATCAGGCAGCTTGCAATGGTGCGCGGCACAGAATGCTACGTCAAATACGCAGAGCTTTTCTATCTGCAAAAGATGATCCGATGAAATATCTGGTATTTGAGGCCGGAGGCCGCGCGGGCCTTTCAGCAGAACTGTTTTTTATGAACCGGGTCCGTCAGGACGACGGCAGCAGTCTCGTACTGGCCGATATGGATGCTACATACAGGCTATGTCCCAGTCCGGCCGGTGTAAGCCGTGTCGGAGAGGATGAAGCCTTGGCAATGATAGCCGGTGACACCTCCGGATGTACGGTTTTCCCTGCAGACGAACTGGCCCGTCAGAGCAAGCCGGCAGTTTTCGCGCTGGCAGCCCGTAATCCGATGGTCGCTGTGGAGCCTTGGTTTTTCAGCAAGCGCTGTATGAACGAAAAGCTTGCAGCTGCCACCGTCGGCTGTACAATAAAGATTCCCGAGACCTTCTCGCTGGATGACGTATTCATGAGGCCGAACACTATGTCGGCCGGAAGCCACGGAGTGGGCCGCCTTGAGAATACCTGCATCACTCGGAGGGTCGAGATAGCCCACGAGTATGTGGTGGACGTCAACTGGGTAGGAGAGGAACCGGCAGTTTATGCCCGCGAAGTCCGCATCAAGAACGGATATGACAAATATCTGCAGTTCCTGGGATGCGACAGCAAGGTGGCGAAGGCAGTAGACGAATTCGTGCGTGCCATCCGGGCATCGATACCCAAACTCGTTACCGGCATATTCCATATCCAGCTAATTGAAAATCCGGAAGGTGAAATCTATTTCGTCGAGTATTCGAAGCGCATTTCAGGCACTTCCATAGTCAACCTGTACCGCGGTTACAATCCTTTCGATGCCCTTGCCGGAGCAGAGACCCCTGTCTTCAAGGGAGACTTCGCGAAGGAAGGCGTATGGTACAGATATGAAGATTTTGTTTTGAACCTTGACAAGGCAAGATAATGAGAGCGTTCAACCTCCTCAGATATATCATCGCACTAGCGCTGCTCATCGGCTGTTTCTTCTTGCCGCCGGTGATGAGCGTGCTGTGCATCCTTGTCCTGCTAGCAGTCAACAACTGCCTTGACGACGTGGTGTTCTATCAGGGCAGCAAGTCGGTTGACCGCAGCAGATATTCGGGAGGAGTCGCCTGTCCTGTGAACGGAGTGGTTACCTGCATCGAGAAAGACGTGCCGCTTATGACCCATATCCGCAAGTGCGACTATCTGGACAACAAGATAGTGCTGGAACTGGACAAAGAGGCCGCCGTGGACGCAGGAAGACTCTATGATCACGTTACGATATTCCTCAACAAGTTCAACTGCCACGCAGTAACGAACATAGGCTCGGAGATCGTCCGTGAGATCTATTATGACAAGGATGGAGAGCTGATTTCGATGGTCGAGGCAGGGGATATGACCACCAGGCTGGACGGCCGTTTCCTGAACAATTCTTACATCAGGACCGAATATGCCAACGGAGTCGTCTGTGTGTACACTCTCGACAAATATGTCTCGAAGATGATCGCTTCCGACAAGCGCGAGCTGCTCGGTGTGGATTATTTCATCTGCCGCGGCAGCCAGTGCGACATCTATCTCCCGCAGGGGATGGAATTCTGCGTCAAGCAGAACCAGATAATCCTCAATCTCCAGACAATCTCAGAAGGGGTTTCAATTGACAATGCCATCGATTATCCGAAGGATGCCGGTGAACTTATCAAGAAAGACAGCTGCTCGCATACGGGCCACATAATACTCAGCAATCTCAAGAAAACCATCTCTACATACAGTTTCAAGAATCCGATAGTACTCGTCCTGCTCCTCGCTGCAATATGCCTGGGAGCGTTTCCTGGTCTGATTTCAGTTCATGGCAACCTTTTTGCTTTGATCGTCATCGAGGTCGTCACCGGCCTCTTTGCGCTTGACCGCTTTTTCAAGAACCTGCTATATGCGTTCTTCAATATCGCGGGATTCAAGCCGGCACTGGCGAAGTTTTACAAGAAGGTACACTACAGGTTATGACGATGAAAAGAATCTTGATGCTGCTGACTCTTGTCTTGTTCTGCTTTAACGTGGGAGCACAGGAAGGATATTACAACACCACCGTCGGCAAGACTCTCAAGTGGTCGATTCACGACGGCGACGGCAACCTGTTCGGCTACTGCCACGAAAAGCTGGTGAACCTCGACGGTGATGCGGAAAATGCCCGCATCGATTATTCATATTCTTTCTACGACAGCGACAACCAGTCTGTCATAGGCAGCAAGCCTTTTGATTTCTACGTTACAATAGCTGACGGCAAGACCAGCGCCTATGTCAACAACGTCGCGAAGGCCCGCAAGTCCGGCGACTATATGCCGGTGGGAGACTTGAGCAGTATTCCCGATAATCTGGCCGTCGGGAAGAACCTGCGCGACACTGAAATCAAGGTCAAGGTGCTGACCGTGTTTACTGCCACTAACATCTACAACAACCGTCGCGTCACAGCAGAGGAGCACATCGAGGTTCCTGCCGGCTCGTTCGAGTGCTTTCTCATCGAAGATGACGAATTCTTCACCGGGGCAGGCCCCTTCCACGTCAAGACCTGGGTGGCCAGAGGCATCGGAATAGTGAAGCAGATAATCTACAAGAAAGACGGCTCCGTGAACCAGATCTTCGAGCTGATAAAATAAAAAACAGGCGGCATCCATTTGCCGCCTGTTTTATTTCAGTGTAGAAAAGTCCTATTCGCTTACAGAGAAGTTCTGTGCGGCTTTGATGACGGCCTTGAACGAAACCGGAATGTCGCTGACGTTGCGGCCGAAACCGAAGGTATAGGTGCCGGCTGCGGTCTCCCAGCGGTTTGCAGCCTCGTTGAATGATGCAAGGTCATATGCGGACAGTTTCATGGAGAGGACCTGGCTCTCGCCCGGAGCGAGGAGACGGGTCTTGGCGAATGCCTTGAGTTCTTTGGCGGGTTTCTCGAGTCCTCCGGCTGGTGCAGAGACATACAGGCCGACAGCTTCTTTTCCTGCAACCTTTCCGGTGTTGGTTACAAGGACGTTAGCCGTGACTGTGCCGTCCTTTGCAACGGTAACGGTAGGCTTGCTGTAGTCGAAGCTTGTATAGCTCAGGCCGAAGCCGAAAGGATATGAAACTTCCTTGCCGAAAGTGTCGAACCAGCGGTAGCCGACCCAGATGTCTTCCTCGTACTTGGTGTAGTCTACGTGGTTGACGGTGGTCCTGGTGTCGTCGCCGATGAAAGAGAAATCAGACCTGCCGGTCGGCTCGTTTCCGAGCGGGAAGTTGAACGATGACCTGTGGTCGACGAACTGGACGGGGAAGGTCATGGGAAGCTTGCCTGAAGGATTGACCTTGCCGGTAAGCACGTCAGCGATGGCGTCGCCGCCTTCCTGTCCGGGCTGCCATGCGAGCAGGATTGCATCGGGCATAGCCTTCCACGATGCAGTCTCGATCACACCGCCTATGTTCAGAACTACGATAACCTTCTTGCCTGCCAGATGGAAGGCGTTGCATACATTGACGAGCAGAGAGCGCTCTGCAGCAGAGAGGTCGAAGTCATTTTCTACCAGACGGTCTGCACCTTCACCGGAGTTGCGGCCGATTATCACTATTGCGGCATCATTGGCTGCCACCTTGCTCTCTACGAAGGACCTTGATACCGGAGCCTCGTCCACCTTGGCTTCGCCGAGCAGTATTCCGACGCTGCCGCCCAGAGGGATATCCTTCGGGTCAATCTTAGCAAAGTCGACATATTTTTTGTAGAAGTCCTTGAGGCTCTCGTCCAGCTTGAAGCCGGCATTCTCGAGGCCCTCGACCATATTGACTACGTAAGCCTTGTTCACGTTACCTGAGCCTGTGCCTCCGGCAACGAAGTCAATAGAAGTTGCTCCGAAGAGGGCGATGTTCTTCACTCCGTCGAGCGGGAGCACGTCACCTTCGTTCTTGAGAAGCACCATAGACTCGGTGGCTGCAGCACGGGCTGCCTTTGCGTGGGCCTTGAGGTCCGGCTTGTCTGAATACTTGTAGCCGTTGAAGCGGGGAGTGCGGACGATGTATTCCAGCATCCTGCGGACATTGCGGTCAAGGTCGGCCATGGGCAGGGAGCCGTCCTTCACTGCATCGATGATCCTCTGGGTTTCGAAAGGCATACCGGGCTCCATCAGGTCGTTGCCTGCCTTCACTGCATCCACGGTACCGTCCTTGGCACCCCAGTCGGTCATCACAATGCCGTTGAAGCCCCAGTCTTCGCGGAGCGCCTTGGTCAGCAGGTCATAGCTCTGCTGGGTGTATTTGCCGTTGATTTTGTTGTATGATGACATCACAGTCCAGGGATCAGATTCCCTGACAGCAATCTCGAAGTTCTTGAGATATATCTCACGAAGTGCGCGGGCGCTGATCTGTGCGTCGTTATGGTCACGTGCCGTCTCCTGGTTGTTGGCAGCGAAGTGTTTCACTGAAACGCCGACTCCGTTCAACTGGACACCCTTCACATATGCGGCAGAAATGTTGCCGGACAGGACGGGGTCCTCAGAGAAATATTCGAAGTTGCGGCCGCAGAGCGGGTTGCGGTGGATATTCTGGCCGGGGGCGAGAAGCACGTCCACTCCATATTCGAGGACTTCGTTACCCATTGCCTTGGTCATATTTTCCACAAGCTCTACATCCCATGACGATGCGATGGCCGTTCCTACGGGGAAGCCTGTGCAGTAGAAGGTCTGTTTCGTGCCTTCGCGTGTAGGATTGATGCGGAGGCCTGCAGGGCCGTCGGCAAGCACTGTGTTGGGAATGCCGAGACGCGGGATGGCCTGGGTAGTGCCGGCAGCGCCGGAAACCAGAATCTGCGAACCGCCTGTAATGCCGGCGATCATACTGCCCCAGCCGGATCCGACCACGAGGGTGGCTTTCTCCTCAAGCGTCATGGCAGCAAGGACTTCGTCTATATTGTCCTTTGTCAGTTTGGGCTGCGCCACCATCGGCAATGCGGCAACGATGGCTACAATAGTCATTAGTATCTTTTTCATAATAGTGGTTATTGATGTTCTGTCAAATGGCTTTCCTTATCAGTCCATCGTCTTGTCGATGGTGTAGCGGACGATCTTGCGGGAGGTGTTTTTCTGGAATTCGGTGTCACGGAGCTTTACGGTCTTGACGGCCTTGTAGGGGGGCATCTTTTCGTTGAGCTTCTTGACAGCATCCTCGAAGTAACTCTGAGGATCGGTGATGCCCTTGGCTGCCAGCACGTCTGCATCAGGGAAGATTTCGGCAACGATAGTGATCTTGCCTTTCTGGACGCGGCTTTCGCCTGCATAGACTACAACCTCGCTGACGCCCTCGACCTTCTGAAGTTCGGCCTCGATCTCTTCGGGATATACGTTCTTGCCGTTCGAGAGTATGATGAGGTTCTTCTTGCGGCCGGTGATGTAGATCCAGCCTTCTTCGTCCAGCCTTCCGTAATCTCCGGTACGGAAGTATCCGTCCTTGTCGAATGCGGCTGCAGTAGCCTCCGGATCCTTGTAGTAACCAAGCATCACGTTGGGACCCTTGACACAGATCTCGCCCTCGCCGTTCTCGTCAGGATTGTCGATCTTCACACGGCAGGCCAGGATAGGGGTGCCCACGCTTCCTGCCTTCTGGTATTTGTTCCTGTTGGCAGAAATAAGCGGAGAACACTCTGTTATGCCGTAGCCGTTCAGTATGGTGATACCTAATGAATCGAAGGTACGGATTATTCCCTCGTCGAGCTTCGCCCCTCCGCATATGATCAGCTCCAGTTTGCCTCCGAAGGCAGCCAGAACGCTCTTGAACAGCTTGCGGCGGATGTCTATGCCGAAGTTTCGCAGGAAATTGCTGAATCCCATCATTGCCTTCAGCAGACCCTCCTTGTGGCTCTGGCGCGCTGATGACCAGATCTTCTTGTTCATCACCTCCAGGAATGCCGGAACGAGGATGAGGTGGGTAGGCTGCTGCTCCCGGATCTCTTCACTGACATACTTGAGGCCGCTGGAGATATAGACCTCGCAGCCCTGTGAAAGGTGGCCGACGTAGTTGACTGTGGATCCGAAGGTGTGGTGAGGCGGCAGAACGTGCAGGGACTTGCGGGTGATGTCGAAGTTATACATGCCGAGAGTCATGTCCAGACCGATGTTGGCCTGAGACAGCATAACGCCTTTGCCCTTGCCGGTGGTGCCTGAAGTGTATACTATAGATCCGAGCTTGTGCGGGTCGATCTTGTAATCGTAATAGGAGTTGTCGCCGCCCTCATAAAGCTTCGCGCCTTCTGTTTCGATGGTCTTGAGGGACATCAGGCTGCGGCCTCCGAGCGCTGCTGCGTCCAGAGAACAGCAGTCAGCTATGGATATCAGCAGTTTGACGGACTCGGGGAATGTGCCGGCCAGCATCTCAGCCATCTTGCCCTCGGCGGTCTTGCCGAAAATTACTGCCTCGCATTCGGTGGTTCCGATAATGCCGCTGATGTCTTCAACGGCAAGGTCCTTGTCGATAGGAACTACTACGGCACCGGATCCCATTATGGCAAAGAACGAACAGCACCAGCCGTAGGAATTCTCACCCATAAGGGCAATGTTCTTTTCTCTGAGACCCTTCGCGATCAGGGCAGTGCCTAGACTGCGGACATCGTCTCTCCACTGGATGAATGATATTTTCCTTACTTCTTTGTCGCTTGGTTTTTCCTTGAAGGAGATGGCCGTCTTGTCCTTAAAATTCTGGGCGGCTTCTTCGACCAGGGAACGCATATCGTCTATAAAGGTAGTCTTATAGATCGGGTAGTTCTTCTGCTTCATCTATAGTTCAGGTAGGTCAGGTTTGGAATAAAATCCTCACAAGATAGTCATTATAGCAGACAATCCCAAATTTCAGCCTGGCGAGGCAGGACGCTAGGGCTTTACGTAGCGGCTGCCTGTCTGGTCCTTGACGGCTTCAATGAATGCCGGTGCATAGGCCGGAGATGTTCTGGGACCTGCTACGAGAGCGCCGTTCTCGCTGGGCAGCATAATCTGGTCGTTATGTTTCACTATGAGAAGCCTGGCCAGCTTGTCCCATCGATCCATCATCATTTTCGTGTAGCTCTCAGTTTTCTGCGTGAGGTAGGTCACGATGTCGGCTGCCTCCATCTTTGCGGTGCGGGCCTCCACTTCTTTTTGGTCTTCCTGATAGAAATCTTCAAGTTCCTTCTGGGCTTCGCGCAGGTCTCCGATCATGGCGCTCCATCTCGGATAGATCATATTGGCTACAAAATTGTTCATCCAGAAAGCACTTTCGGTCGAGAACTCGCGCACGTTGTTGTTTTCCCTGCGGAACGGCTCTGGAGTGCGTGTGATGCCGCAATATACCGGCACATAGGCCACCATCGTGGCGTCATCCAGGTTGAAATAGGTAATTCCGCCCACTGCGTCGGGAAGCCAAGAGCGCATACGGCACACCATCGTCATACCGCTCTGCTGGCAGCCTATCGGCCTTTCGCGGAACATCGCCGTGCTGTCGCTGGAATAATAGTTCACCGGTTGGTTGCGGTAGGGCGAGGCCCAGGGACCGGCACTGACGTCGACTGTCATATCGAGAGCAGTCCCCTCATAATGGTCGCGCATATCGTTCATCACATCTCTCTCTGAAAGCGGCGCGTCGGGACGGATCCAGAGCGGAAGCTCGTCGCATACGTCGAACTGACCGTTGAGATAGGGAAGGTAGCTGTCCATCACAGCCTTGTCGTAATGATGGCGGAAGAAGCTCCATACGCGGGCGTCGCAGTACCTTACGCTAGAAAAGTCAATGGGGCCGTACGCTTCGCGGAAACTGAAATCGGCATCATCCTTTCCGGTGAAATAGCCTTTCTCGCGGGCAAACGAAATGCACTCGGCGCTGTACATAGTGTCGCCGCCGTCAGCCACGTAGAAGCCGAGCTTCTTGTCAATCTTCTTTGTCTGAGGGAACTGGCGGATGCGGCTGCTGTTGGCATATGCTGAGATGCAGTCGTCAGGAACGCGTCTTGCCACCCAGACCGCTCCGGTGTTGCCTTCGCCTTTGCCGATGATTTCGAAGATCCAGGCCTCATCCTTGTCGCAGATGCCGAACGATTCACCGGTGGAGTTGTAGCCGTATTCCTGTACCAGCTCGTCAATAACCTTTATGGCTTCGCGGGCCGTGGCACTTCTCTGGAGTGCGACGCTCATCAGAGCGAAATAATCGAAGAGACCGCTTCTGTCGACAAGCTCGCTGCGTCCGTCCCAGGTCGTTTCCACGATGGATACCTGCTGGTCGTTCATAAGGCCGACCACTCCGTAGGTGTAGGGAACCTGGGGGATATATCTGTACTCGGGTTCGCCGCCGCTGCCCCTTACAGGGAAAGCGAGCCGCTCGCCGGGAGCATGAGCTCCGGCCGGAGAGTAGGAGAGAGACGCGGCGAAGCCGAAGCCGTCGCAGTTGTAGGTGCAGTATACGCTTCCGTCGACGGTCGCTTTCTTGCCGATGATGAAATTAGTGCAGGCAAAAGAGGCTGTGCAGAGCAGGCTCAGCACTGCGATAAGGATAGTCTTTTTCATATGGAAAATTGTTTACTTCAGGTTGAGGAGATTCCTGGCTTCATCAGTCAGGAAGGGCTTGACTTCATCGTAGGGGATTACGAAAGAGGGCATTCCTGATGCGTAAGCGGCAATTTCATACTGCTTGTACGTGAAACAGAGTCCTTCTTCTGTGGGGGCGGGAGACCAGGCAGGAAGAGGGATGTTGTCGCTGTCGAGGAACAGGAACTCGCGGACATTGTCTTCTGTGACACTGCCGGCATTGTCAGCGAAGTATTCAGTAAGACCCTTTACGAGCAGGTCCTGCATCGGTTCGAGAGCGTCGGGTTTGATGAAGTCCTTGAACCGGCGGCCGTTGCGCTTGTCGAACGTTACGCTGCCCTGTCCGTTCACTCCGCCGTGTGCGCCTCCCAGATAGACATAATCCATAGATGAGAATACTGCGTAACGGTCTGTCTCATATTCTTTAGTAAGAGAGAAATCGTATTCGTAGCGCGGGACGTAATCCAGCATACGGGCTTTTTCCGCATCGTTCATATCCGGGTCTTCCAGGATATAGCTCTTGCGTTCTTCGAAGTCAGCGTTGGCACTGAAATCCAATGCCTCCAGGGCATTGCTGCGATAATATTCTATCAGGGCATCTGTATCGGAGAAATTGCCGTCGTATTCAGGGAAAAGACGTTTCCCTTCGTATGAGGCGATGTATGCCAGCTGTGAGTCCATGATGTCGACCAGACCCCGGCGGATAATGCCTGCGGTTCCCTTGTCAGTCTCAGGCAGTTCAAGTACGAAAGTCAGGTCTGCACGGGATGTCGAGTCATCGAAACGGTATGTGCCGGTCTTGAGCGGCTGTCCAGAGCGGCCGCAGCCTGTCAGCACCATAAGACACAGTGCTGCAGTAAGAATTAATGAATATTTCATTGTCATTTCTGTATATGCTTGCCCAAAGTTAATGAATATCCATCAAAAAAGATGAGGCCCGACGGATGAGTTTCCGCCAGGCCTCTTCTCAAAAGATTACGTCTCGTCTCTATTCGGGACGGAGAGTCTTCACATAGTCGCAGGACATCTTGATGCTCGTGTAAGGGTCGATGCCCTCGCCGAAAGCTTCCTGCTCGATGATCTGGTACTGCATTCCTGAGAGGGAAGCGTGCTTGTAGATCTCGGGGAAATCGATTTTGCCGGATGCACCCACCTCGAGGTCGTCCTTGACATGCCAGAGCAGGAATCTGCCCGGGTTTGCCTTGAAATACTCGATGGGGTCTCCGCCGCCTCTGTAGATCCAGAACAGGTCAATCTCGAAGAACACGTTCTCGGGCTTGCAGTTGGCCAGCATTACATCGTAGAGCCTTGTCTGTTTGCCGTTGACATCGAACATCGTCTCGAACTCGCGGTTGTGGTTGTGGTAGCCGAAGAGAATCCCTTCGGCCTTGCACATGGCACCGACCTGGTTGAAGAGTTCGCAGTACTTGAGGAGGCCTTCAAGAGAGTCATAGGCAGTGCGGGGCATAGACGGTTGCACGATGTACTTGCAGCCTGCAGCCTTATGGTCGGCTATGGCTTTCTTCCACCAGGCAAGACATTCTTCCATCGAAGCGACGTTGGGATCAGGACCGCCGATGTGCGAAGACAGGAAGTTCAGTCCTTTGGATGCGCAGAGATCTGAGAACGCTTTGGCAGCCAGGCCGTAGAAAGTGCCTTCCTGCTGGTTGTAGGATGCCGCCTCTACAATCTTGTATCCGGCGTCTGCTGTTCCCTGAAGGGCTGTGGCGATGTCTTTGCTGCATTCCGCCCTGATGGAGTAGAGCTGGAGGCCGAGGTTGTCGTTAGGCTTGTCCTTCTTGCAGGACGCAGCCAGCACAGCGACTCCGGCTATTGCCAATACCAAAAACAGCCTTTTCATCAGTCGAGGATTTTGATCTTGATGTTCCTGTACCATACGTCGTCGCCGTGGTCCTGAAGGCCGATGTAGCCCTCATGCTCCTCGCCGCCGCAGTTGATCAGCAGGTCGTAGGCCAGCGGCCAGGCTTCCTTGCTGAACTTGCTCTTGTCGAGCAGCTCTTTCCACTGGGGAGTCCAGAGGTGGTACTCGAGCACGTTCTGTCCGTTCTGATAGTGAACCACGGTGCCCTTGTAGACCATGATCTTGCCGGTGTTCCACTCACCCCAGGGTTTTGCGTTCTGGGGTTTTGCAGGAATCATGTCATACAGGGAAGCTGACTGGCGGTTGCCGTCCACGCCGAGCAATGCGTCGGGGTGGTTGGCGTTATCAAGAATCTGATATTCGGGAGCCGAGATGTATATGGGCTCGCCGGGAACCTCCTGCGCCAGATAGAAGACGCCGGAGTTGGAGCCTTTACCCACCTTCCATTCGAAGCTCAGCTCGAAGTTCTTGAACTTGCGGTCGTAGATGATGTCGCCGCCGTCTTTTGCGCCGGCCTCGCCGTTACCGCTGCCGTTGATCTTGAGGCATCCGTCCTCGATGGTCCAGGCAGTAGGGAGGGTGGTCTTGTCGTAGCCGCGCCAGCCGTCCGTGCTGCTTCCGTCAAACAATACTATCACGTTAGGGTCGTCGGCTTCCGCTGCTTTCTTCTTGTTCTTGCAGGAAGTCAGAGACACCACTGTCAATACTAATAATGCGATTGCTAATATTCTTTTCATAACGGTCATTTTTTATTTGGGCATATCGGGGAGTGAATATCCGTTGTGATAAGTGTGGCGGATAAGCTCGGCGGCGAATGCCTGTGCGTTCTGGGGATCTGTATATTCGTTGTTGAATGAAGGGTGGCCGGCGCTGATGGTGAAGCCGTCCTTTACCTTCATCCTGATAGTGTCGTCAGGCTTGATGTTGGTGAATTCCATCTTCTCGCCGTCCCAGAGGAGTTCGCGGTTGAGGCCCTGCAGACGTACTGCAAGAACTCCCATAACTACCATCTCGTTCAGGGGACCTGCCACGCTGAAGTCAGATGCGCTTATCACGCGGCTTTCGGGAGACTCCTTGCAGGCGCGTGCGAAGTCCAGATGGTGGTTGGCATTGGGCACTTTGCGGGTCATGGTAGGCTCCGGAAGCTCACGGCCTGAAATCAGCCAGGGGTTGGCACCGTAGCAGCCGCATACGAGGATGTCCTTGGTTCCGTAGAAGATTACGGCTCCGCCGTTGTCATTCATATTCTTTCCTTCAGGCCAGCCCTTAGGATATTCGGGCATCAGGCCTCCGTCATACCAGGTCACGTCAACGGCCGGCATGGAAACCTTGGGCATGTTGTCGCGTGCCGGGAACTTGAAATGAACGACCTGTGCGTCGGGGGCGCAGTCGACCATCAGGCAGTTCGAGCTGCCCTGTACTGCGGTCGGATATTTGAGCTTGAGAGCCTGAACGATGGGCTGCATGATGTGGCAGGCCATATCTCCGAGGGCTCCTGTGCCGAAGTCCCACCAGCCGCGCCAGTTCCAGGGGTGATATGCTGAGTTATAAGGACGGAACTTGGCCGGGCCTAGGAAGAGGTTCCAGTCAAGAGTCTTCGGAACCTTGTCGACCTTGGTGGGAGTCTCGAGGCCCTGGGGCCAGATAGGACGGTCCGTGAAGGCTTCGACCTTTGTCACTTCTCCGATCATTCCTGACCAGATGGCTTCGCAAGTCTTGCGGACGCCTTCTCCTGACGCACCCTGGTTGCCCATCTGGGTTGCAACCTTGTTCTTTGCTGCGAGTTTGGTGAGCAGCCTGGTTTCATAGACGGTGTGGGTGAGGGGCTTCTCGCAGTAGACGTGCTTGCCCATCTCGAGGGCCTGTGCAGAGATCACTGCGTGTGTGTGGTCAGCCGTGCCGACTACTACGGCGTCGATTTCGTTGCCGAGCTTGTCGAACATCTCGCGGTAGTCTTTGAACTTCTGGGCGTCGGGGTACTGTTTGAACTTGGGTGCCGCATACTCCCAGTCAACGTCGCAAAGAGCGATGATGTTTTCTGTCTTTGCAAGGCCGTCGATGTCGGCGCCTCCGCGGCCTCCGATACCGATACCTACGACGTTCAGCCTGTCATTGGCAGACGGCCTGCGCACCTGCTGCGCAGCCATCTCTTCAGCAACTTCAGCTGCATTCCTGGCCAACAAGGGTGATGATGCCAGAACTGCGCCTGCGGTGGCAAGTGCGCTCTTCTGGAGGAAATCTCTTCTGCTGATGTCTTTGTTCATAGTTAGTTCAGTTTATGATGTTTGGTTATTACTTCAGGTCCTGGAAAAGGAGAGGGGCGAACTCGGTCAGGTAGATGCGCCAGTTGCGCCAGATGTGTCCGTCGTCGCTCTCGTAGTATTTGTAGGGATATCCCTTCTCGTCGAAGTATGCCCTCATGTTCTTGGTGTTGTCATATAGGAAGTCGGTGCGTCCGATAGCAATCCAGTAGAGTTTGGGGTTCTTTGAGAACTGTACTGCTATCTTCTCTTCCGTCCTGGCTTTCTCTGCAGGGTCCTGGGAGAGACTCATACCGGCTGAGAAGACTCCCATATAATCGAATGTGTCGGGATATTCCATTGAAACGCTCACGGTGTAGAAGCCACCCATCGAGAGTCCGCCGACGGCGCGGGCGCTCTTCTTGTTGATGGTGCGGTAGTTCTTTTCCACATATTTCTGTACATCCGGGAATGCGGTGACGAAGTTTGCTCCGTCAGGAATGCTGCGTGATGAGCCGGGGCCACCCATGCTGGGCTGCTGTGCGAATCCGAAAGATGACTCGCCTGCGGTGGCTTCCTGGTTCATATTCTCGTTGGTCATAACCACGATCATCGGCTTTGCCTTGCCCTGGGCGATGAGGTTGTCCATAATCTGGGCTGTACGGCCGAGGGCGATCCAGGCTTCCTCGTCTCCGCCGGCTCCGTGGAACAGATAGAATACGGGGTATTTTGCCTTGGGATTCTGCTCGTATCCCGGAGGTGTGTAGATGGTAAGACGGCGGTCGAAGCCTACTACGGGGCTGTCGTACCAAACCCTGGCGACTGTGCCGTGAGGAACGTCGTTAACTTTGTACAGGTCTGCGCGGCCTCCGTCGATCAGGAATACGTTGAAGACGTTGGCCACGTCGCGGATCATGTGGACGTTGTTGGGGTCGTTGATCTTGAGACCGTCAACGATGAGGTTATAGAAATAAAGTTCCGGCTCGAGGGGTTTTTCCGTGGTGTATGTCCATACGCCGTCGGTTTCCACGAGGTCTGCTACGCCCTGCATTCCGTTAGGACTTGCAGGGAGGAAGTCACCGGTGACCTGCACTCTAACTGCCTTGGGGGCAACGAGACGGAAGGTCACGGTCTTGTCCGGATTGATTTCTGGAGATTTTACGGCAGCCCTGCTGGAGAGGGACTGCTGGGCTGATGCGCTGATGCAGATCAGCATAGCGGCAATCATCAGGGTCAGTTTCTTCATATTGAGAGTTTTTGTCAGAGTGATTTTTAAATACATATTCCTTCAAATTTACTAAATAAGTTTTATAGCCTGCGCAACATTAGGACTATTTTTTGCATCTTTGCAGCGTATCGATCAACGGGGATGTTTTGGTTTTGACAGCAAATGACATTGGTCGGTAAGCACGCCGAGAGTTGTGGCCCCTCTCGTAAATCTCAGACCTCAAGCCATAACTGGCAACAACAACTTTGCACTCGCTGCGTAGTCTTGAGCTAAGCTCGACTCCTTAATCGACCGGTCAAGGACCGGCCGACGAGTATCCCGCCGGGATTTTGGAATGCCGTTCCGGAGCAACGGGGTATCATCAGACAATTCCTGCACGGGTGGACGTCTCTAAAGCCCGCCAAGATTCAGAGGATACGCTTCGCATGGCCTGCCGCCCGGCAGTGCGTTGCCGACAATCAAAGGGAGGATAAGCGTGTAGAAAGCTGGTTGGTGCTTTGTTTGGACGGCGGTTCGAGTCCGCCCATCTCCACGAAAAAAGAGTCCCTCAGGACTCTTTTTTCGTTTAAGTGGAGATGGGCGGACTCAGCGGCTTCGCCGCTTTTTTACTGGGGGCATAGCCCCCAGACCCCTCGCGCCTTCGCGCGGCCCGCATGCGGGCTTAAGTTGTCCCTCTGTCGCTGAAGCACCCTGATATCGTTTAGTGGAGATGGGCCAACTGGCTATGCCTTTTCGATGACTTTCTTGTAGGGGGCGATCATGCCTTCGGTCATCTTGGAGCCGATCTTGCGTTTTAGTTTGGGATTGTTCATCATGCCGCCGACAAGGTACATCGACAGCGAGGTCTTCCATTGCTTCTGCGGGAAGTCGTACTGGCCGTGGCTCTTGAAGAATTTGTGGTCGGCACGCATCAGGCCGCGCATCATATATATAAGGTCTCGGAAAATCTTCATGCCGCCGACCCCCAGGAAATTCTGGGGCGGGGTGTATTGCTTCTCCATCGCATATGCGACCGTAGCGGCCAGGGTGTCAATGTCCCTGTCGACGTCATGCTCGTCGGTAGCGACTCCTGCCAGGAAATTGCCGCCGACCTGGGCGCGTGCCTCCAGCAGCATGCGCAGGTTCTCTTCAACCGCGTAGTCGCCGGCCACCAGATAGCCGAAGGGTGTGCCCATGGTAACGGTGCGGTGGCCGTTGCAGAACTGGCGGTCGTCATACATCTTGAAGCGGGAGCCCATCGAATGGTCCTTGATGCGAAAGGCGTAGAGAATCGCATCGTGCTTGTGGATCGTGTTCCTCAGGAAATCGTCGAAGCCGTCCTTGTAGACGCACTTGCCGGTGGCGGCGCAGTTGAAGCAGCTCAGGCAGCCTCCCATGAAAGGAAAGTCCTGTATGTTGATTACGTCGCAGGCATAAGGGAAGACTGCGACGAAACGGTCTATCATCGCCTTCAGCCCGCTGTCTTCCGGGAGGAGGTCGGTGACAATTACGGCTTTCTTGCTCTCGTCGTGCTGCCCTGGCTCCGGTACGGTGGCGGAGTGTCTTATGCCTTCGCCCGGTGCTGTCTGCGGCCTCTTGAATTCGCCGCGGGAAAGCTTCCACAGTGTGAACTCCAGCCAGTCGACGGCTTGCTTCTGGCCTTTCTCCGACAGGATGTCATCCATATCTGCAGAGAGCCCTTCGAGGAACGCAAGCCCCATATCGGCGCAGTTGTCTTCTATGAAACGGTGTGCAGTTATGTCATAGAAATGTTTCGAGGTAGTCAGCTGGGTGGCGGCCTTGCACGAGTAATCCATGTCGGCAGCCTTCAGCAACTCGATGAAGCGGTGCAGCTGGCTGGGTACGAGGAATGTATAAACCGGGTAGCAGAATACAACCAGGTCTGCCTTCCGGACGGCCTCCAGCGCACCGGAGAAGTCTTTTTCGAACGACTTGATCTTCTGTCCTGCGTCCAGATAGCTGAAACTGTGGCCTGCAAACTTCTTCTCAAGGAACAGTGCAGTATGCAGAGTGATGGAGTTTTTGCCTTTGGGACTGCCGTTTATAACGAGTATATTCATTGCACGATCGATAAGTTACTCAAATATACTAATAACATCCGTATGGTCATCTCCACCGAGGTGAGATGGTAAGAGCTTTGAGGCTGCACAACCTGTTTCTTATCTTTTTTTGTAGATTTGTATTTAACCACAATACAATACTATGAAAACTTCAATTCTCAGGATCAGCCGGACGATTGTGCTGGCGGCGGCCATTCTGGCCGGTACGTGGAGCGTATCCAATGCCCAGTCAAAGATTCCTTCATACTTGTCCATCGGCGGATGGATAGACGGGCAGTATACGTATGAACGGCAGATGACTTCTCCTTCAATTTATAGTGAAACCAACACCTTCCAGATGAGGCGCGCCCGTCTGGATGTGAAAGGTGGTGTGACAGATATGATCGAGTTCCGTCTGCAGGCGGATTTCGCCGGTTCGCCCAAGATGATCGATGCGTTCATAAAGTTGAAGTTCAACAAGTATATCAATCTTGAGGCCGGACAGTTCAAGACCCCGTTCACTCTGGAGAATCAATACTCGCCGTTGAACCAGGAAGGCATCGACAATTCCGTCGTAATCAACAAGCTGGCTGGCTTCAGCGATGTGCTTGGCGATAACCGTGGCGCCGGTCGCGACATAGGTCTTATGCTCTATGGAAACCTGTTGGAAAGCAGCGACGGTTCATACCCGTTGATCAGCTATAACCTCGGCGTTTTCAACGGCAACGGAATAAACGGCAAGGATGACAACCTGAAAAAGGACTTTATAGGGCGTATCGATATACATCCATATATCAAGGAACTGGTGCTGTCGGCATCTGTCATGAGCGGAACATTCCCGAACGGACTGATCCAGGATGCCCGCAACGAACGCCTGTCTTTCGGCGCCGAATATAAGGACGATGCCCTGACCGTGCGCTCGGAATATGTCCGTGCCGATATCGAAAAAGCGTATGGCGGTGGAAATTATGACGGTTTTTATGTCGTGGCTGGATACTGGTTCAAGCTGGGCGAGTCGCAGAAACTGCGTCCTGTAGCCAGGTATGACCAGTTCAATCAGAACGGACAGCGCGACAACCAGTATCTGTTAGGTCTCGACTGGTGGCCCGAGAGCCATCTGCGCTTCCAGGTGAACTATACTGTGCGTGACCGTGCACAATACGACCAGCTTGGCAATCTTTTCCAGGCGATGCTCTCTGTTAAATTCTAATTATTTAAACATATGGGTAAAACAAGAAAAGCTTTAGTGAACGACGAGTGGATTGTCGTCGTTCTAGGGTTTATTGTCCTGGCGCTGTGCGTGATCTTCCCCAGTGCGATGAACAGTCTCAAGATTCCGGGAATCCTGGCGAGCCAGAGTGCAAGCGCACTCGGAGACTGGCAGGGATGGCTGGGCGCAATCTATATCTTTCTGTTCGTGCTGGCGCTGCTCTATCTTTCATCAGCCCTGACTGGAAAACCCTTCAAGGGCATATTCCTTTCTTTCCTGGTAATATGCCTGCTGACGGTTATTTCCCTTGCGCTGGCAACAATTCCGTTCTGCAAGAAATACGGCCTCGAGGCGGTGCTGTTCGCTGTCATACTGGGCTTGATTATAAGCAACTTCTTCAAGATTCCCGAGTGGCTCAAGCCGGCCATCCAGAGCGAGTTCTACATCAAGATCGGTATCGTCTGCCTCGGTGCGACGGTGCTCTATCAGGAGGTGCTCAAATCCGGCGCATACGGTCTGGCACAGGCGCTGATAGTCGTGCTCTGCGTATGGTATTTCGGATTCTGGATTTCACGCAAAGTTTTCAAGGTCGATGACGAGATGTCCACGATGCTGGCCAGTTCGGTAAGTATCTGCGGCGTATCGGCTGCCATTGCTACCTGCGGAACCATCAAGGGCGACCAGAAGAAGTTGTCATACGTCATCTCACTCGTGATGGTGGTTGCTATCCCTATGCTCTACATCATGCCGTTGCTCTGCAACTGGCTGATGCCGCTTTTCTTCCCGGGCAATGAGCTGGCTCAGGCTCAGGTGGCAGGCGCCTGGATAGGCGGAACCATCGACACAACTGCCGCAGTGGCGGCATCCGGCGGAATTCTCGGCGACGAGGCCGGCCAGACCGCAGTCATCGTCAAGGCTTCGCAGAACGTGCTGATCGGCGTGGCAGCATTCCTGATTTCGCTGTTCTGGTCCCTCCGCGGCACCAAGGGAGTCGAGAAGACTTCAGGCAAAGTGATTTGGGAGCGTTTCCCCAAGTTCGTTGTAGGAATGGTAGTGGCATCCATCGTGTTCAGTCTTTTCTTCGCAGGCAGCAGCCCCGACGGCATTGCCTACAAGAGCCTGGCCAAGAACTTCCAGAATATATTCTTCTCAATCGCATTCGTCTGCATCGGTCTTGAGACCAACTTCAAGCAGATCTTCGCCAAGGAGAACAACCAGTCCCTCAAGGCGTTCCTTACAGCCCAGGGCTTCAATATCCTGTTCACGCTGCTCGTAGCATCCCTGCTGTTCGGAGTCATCAAGAACTAACGGTTGCAAGCCGATTTGAAAAAGAAAGCGGGAGGCCAGATGACCTCCCGTTTTTTTTGCCGGCAATCGAACACTATCGTTCAAACAAAGCCCGATATGCTTGCGCTTTCTTATCCAGCGGAAGAGGGTAGGCGCGGGAGGTGGAGGGCATCCGCCAGAAGGAGAGGGTGCGGGTGCCGACCTGAAGGGGAGTGCTGCCACCCATCGACGGCTGGGCGCATCCGAAGGTCTCCACAATGACATCTGTGGCCTTCTGGCCGGTAGTAACCAGGGCGTTGCACTGCGGAATCCTCTCCAGCAGTGCCGGAATGTCAGTGGGCGTGACAACCTCCAGGAACTTGTCGGAAGCATTGTCCTGCAGCCGCCGCGCCTCGCAGGCCGTATCATACAGCGCCAGCCTCTGCTCCCTGCAGAACGCTTTTACCTTCTCAACATCGAAGCGCCTTTCACCCGCCACCGCAAAACACTCTTTGTCATCATAGAACAGCAGCCCCATCACCCTCCAGAAATCATTCGTCCAGTTCGGATAGTAGAACTCCATCGACCACCGCTTCTCCTGCGGCGGAAAACTTCCCAGGAAAAGGATTCGTGCGTCCGCGGGAAGAAAAGGCGAGAAAGGGTGGAGTTCGGTGGGCATTATTAGTTGTGTCTTATGATGAGGATCTCTTCAATATTCTCATTTCTGGGCAGCGAAAAGGGCTGTTTGCCGGAAAACCTGTTCTAGAAATGAGGTTTCAGCTGCGAATCTTCATTTCTGGGACAGCCGCGAAAGTCGCAAGCATCGCAGTGAGGCCGGCGGTCAGGTCCTGGTATGTCTTTTCGAAGTCGCCGGTGTACCAGGGGTCGGCGACATCGCGGTCGATGCCGGCATAGGACATCATCAGATGGATCTTGTGCTGCGGGTCGTCGGGGATGATCCATTTCAGCATCCGGATGTTCGAGCGGTCCATGCAGACGATGATGTCGAAGCGGTCGTAGTCGGCCCGGGTGACTTCACGGGCCTGCCGGGAAGGGTCGAACCAGATGCCGTGACGGTTGAGGCAGCGCTTTGCCGGCGGATAGATGGGGTTGCCGGTCTCTTCGTTGGATACGCCGGCCGATTCGATATAGTACCGGTCTTGCAGGCCTCTGGCCTTGACCATGTCTTTCAGCATGAATTCGGCCATCGGGCTGCGGCATATGTTTCCGTGGCACAGGAAGAGGATCCTGGTCTGCAGCTCGAGCCGCAGCACTCTGATGGGGCGGTCCTTGCCTTGGTACTGGGTCTCGTCGATGCAGGTTTCGCCGGTGGGGATAAAGCCGCACTTCTCCATTACTCTACCTGAGGCCGGGTTGTCTATGAAATGGCCGCTGACCAGCGAGCGGATGTCAGTCGTGGCGCGGATATGGTCCAGCATCAGCCGCAGGGCCTCGGTGCAGATGCCGAGGTTCCAGTAGGGGCGGGCAATCCAATATCCGATCAGAGGCTCTCCCTCGCGTGCGGGAAGTTCGCATTCGCAGGCCGGGCCGTATCCTATAGCGCCGATGACTTCTCCGGTTGACTTGAGCTCGATGGCCCAGTTGCAGTCGTTGCTGAATACGGTGCGGATGACCTCAAGGCTCTCTTCGACGCTCTGGTGCGGCGGCCAGCCGGCACGAGGCCCGACCTCGGGGTCGGAAGCCCACTTGTACAGGACATTAGCGTCATTTTCCGTCCACGGGCGCAGCAGTATCCTCTCAGATTCCATTTTCATAATCGCCAAGTTGTGATGCACAAATATCGGAAAATTGGCCAAAAATGATTATTATTGTAGTCAATGTTTGAAAATGTATCATTCAATACAATATTATCTATCTATGAAAAACACTATTAGTACTTTTTGTGCCGTCATCGCCCTGATGCTGCTGTTGCCGGGTTTCTCCGCCAGAGCACAGGTCTATGCCGACTCTTCGACCGATCTCGAGAAGTATATGGTTCCCGTATCTACACCTACGGCGATACCCGACGCTCAGGGATTCCTCGGCCGCTGGCTGCTGCTCGAACCGATCAGCAAGCCCAACCGCTCCAACACAGTTTTTACGGACAGCTACATCCGTGATGTCTTCGGACAGCAGTATTTCCCCGGCCAGCTTGGCAACGTCCTTCCCAAGGACGGTTCCAAGGTAAAGGTGACCGTTGAATATCAGCCGCCTGTAAATCTCCAGGCAGGCCGTCCAATGATGTCTATGGGCGGAGCTCCCCAGTACGAGCAGAAACAGGTGCAGCTCCAGTGGCATGCCATGGATAGCAAACGCTTCAACGTGAAGCTCTTCCGCTTCGCCACCAATCTTACTGAGGACCGCTACGGCGTTATCTTCTGGGCTGTGACCGTAGTTGAATGCGACCAGGATATTCCCAACGTACGTCTCGCAGTCGGCTCGAACTCAGCTTCAATGTGGTGGGTGAACGGAGAAGAGGCAGTAGTCCTCTCAGGTGACCGCCGTATGGTTATGGACGACTGCACGTCGCCGCGTCTTACTCTCAAGAAAGGCCGCAACTACATC
>JAFZBF010000031.1 GCA_017561885.1 Bacteroidales bacterium
ATCCGCAAGCGCAGCAACCACGTCACCATCGTTCTCGATACCAAGAAACAACCAGTTAAGGAGGAAGAATAATAATTATGGGACAAAAAACTAATCCTATCAGCAACCGTATTGGTATTATCCGTGGTTGGGACTCCAACTGGTGTGGTAATTACCCTGAAAGAATCCAGGATGACGCTAAGATCCGCGAGTACCTCAACGCCCGTCTGGCAAAGGCCAGCCTGAGCAAGATCGTCATCGAGCGCACTCTTAAGGTCATCACTGTTACTATCCACACTGCTCGTCCGGGCTTCATCATCGGAAAGGGCGGTCAGGAAGTTGACAAGCTGAAAGAAGAACTCCGCAAGGTTTGCGGTAAGGATGTCCAGATCAACATCTTCGAGGTTAAGCGCCCCGAGGTTGACGCCAACATCGTTGCCAACAACATTGCAGGTCAGGTCGAGGGCCGCGTATCTTACCGTCGCGCCATCAAGATGGCCATCGCCTCTACCATGAGGGTAGGAGCCGAGGGCATCAAGGTTCTCATCAGCGGTCGTCTGGGCGGCGCCGAAATGGCTCGCAGCGAACTCTACAAAGAGGGTCGTACTCCTCTTCACACTTTCCGCGCTGACATCGACTACGCATTGGCAGAGGCTCATACCAAAGTCGGCGTTCTCGGCGTGAAAGTATGGATCTGCAACGGCGAAGTTTACGGCAAACGTGACCTCAGCCCGAACGCAGGCGTATCTGCATCTGCAGCTGCATCTGCTGACCGTGGCGGCGAGCGTCGCGAGCGTCGTGGCGGCCGTGGCGGTGACCGCAGGGGAGGCCAGCGTCGTGATTCACGCAGGGAAGCATAACCTGTTTCGATACACAAAAGAAAAAGGAAGCACTTCGCGGTGCTTCCTTTTTTTGTTGCCAGTCCCTGCATCCGGCGGCAGGCGCGCTTATCGTCCCATTATTTGGGACGATAGGAGCACTTTTGAAGGTAAAACGCGCCCATCGTCCCATCTTCGGGGACGATAGGAGCACTTATAGGGAAGGCTACTGTCAGAATATAAAGTCTGAATAATGATCTCCTTTAATTAAGTTCGCAGCGGAGATACCCGTCCATCACATATTTATACACGTCTGTCGTGAATGTGACTTTGTCGAAGTTGAATACGACATAGTCGTCACCCTTGGCGGCCAGAGTTATCTTTCCGGCATAAGAGAAAGCCCAGGTATTGCTGGAACTAGATAATATCAATGAGAACCAGCAATAGGACGGTTTCAGAACATCTCCGACTTTCATATTGTCGATGCAGTCGAAATATGCACTGAGCCAGAAGGCATCGTAAACCGTTATGCCCGTGCTGTGCGCCATAAGCAATGACTGCCCTTCCTTTTCGGAGGTCCGCTGGACGGTTCCGTCACCGAAATCAACAATTGTGGTCTTAAAATCTTCCTGACCTGACTGGATCGCGCCTTTTTGCTGTATCGTGGTCTTGGCAACCAACGACTTGTCAAGGAGATAGCCGTCCGGCGTAAACAAATCCTTGCCGCAGGATGTCGCCATCGCCGCAGCAATAAAAATGAGGGAAAGTGTCAGTATTCTTTTCATACCTGCTGCTAATTTACTTGTTTTCTTCTACTATTCTAACTGCGACTTGGCCAAAATACTGCTTGAATAATGAAAAATATTATTTGTCGAGCACTATATCCAAGAAATAGCCGACATAATAGGGCTCGTTATTCTCATTATATGTTATGCCTTTTACCGGTGTTATTTCCTTGTCCAAAGTGGCTTGCACGGCGAAAGTGGCTCTTGCACATACGGGGTAGTGTTGCTTTCCGTCCCTTGTTCCTTCTTCCCACCAGGTGACGACAGGGTGGGAGACAATTGAGCCAAACAAACTCTTACATTTAATCACATATCTCAAAGGGCTATATAGAGACCCGTCATTCTTTGTCACAATACGGAAACTGTTCGTGAGATACCAAGTCCCCGTGTCTCCATATATTCCGTTTTCATCGGGCGTAATCCAACTATGATTACCATCATATTTCGACAAAGTGAAAAAAGACTCAAAAGGTGTAGACCATGAAGATGCGATGATATTGAGGGAATACAGTGCGGGATCTACCTCTCCCCAGTATTTCTGGCGGGAAGGGTCTGACTTGTAGTATGCGAACGGTTCAAGCAGATCATTTCCTGCTTGATCCTTGAAACTTATGTGCAGATGGTAGACATCCACAGGTTCTGCTCCATTTACTACTCCATCCGGCCTCGGCATTTCAATGGTTCCGGGGTATTCCCCTAATGATGCACCTATGCATCCTGAGAGCAACAAAGTTACTAATGCCAGCGTTAAAGTATGTCTAATCAGCTTCATAGTATGATGTCTCCCATACAACTAATTACAACTCAAAGCGAAGGCCGGCTTGGAGCGCAAACCCCAACGGATGTTCCGTGCGGTAAGTGAAAAGGTCGGTCTGTGTCAGATACCACAACATCTCCGGCTGAAAATAAAGACTCAGGTGGTACCACAACCGGTACTGGATACCTCCGGCAACCTCGACGGACCATTGGAGCCGGGGCTCATCGCATAAAATCTGTCCCAGGCTAGCAGAGACGCACTTCTCCATTTTGCCTCCCAGACCCGAATAAACTTCAAAAAAGTTGTTGGACCAGATTCTGGCATCCATCCGGAGAGGAACGCCAATGAAATGGAGCCGCTGGTCCAGCGTACCGATGTATGAATCTGCCACCGAATGTAGGTAGGTATATTCGACACCGCTCTCGATTCCCATCCAGGGAAGCAGGCTGAGCTTCGCCTGCAGGCCGAAGGTAAGTGGAAGGTCATGCACATAATGCACATTCGACGGCGTCGAGGGGTTGGGCATAGTGGAGATGAATGGTGCCTTAGTAAGCATGCCCTGGAACAGATAATTTATATTTGAAGTATTGATCTTTGAAACCGCATTATTCATGGCGGTCGGGTCAACATTCATGTAAGCCAGTTTGGCAAAGTATGGAGCCGATATGGTGTTGAACCTCATATCGCGATGAATGGCTCCGGAACCGGCACTTATGCCGACAGACATCTTTTTGCGCTGTTTCGGTTCCGGCTCGACAAAGGCCCAGAGATCTTCTGGAACAAGTTCCTGAATCTGCCGGACTGCGGGCTTGTCCGCAGGAGCCTGTGTCTCCTGTACAGTACTGTCCGCTCTGGCTGAAGGGGTTTCAGCCGGTTGGAATAGCAGCGGCTGATCGGCAGAGTCTTCAGCCAGAAGGGGCTGGCGGGGTTGTTCGGGCAGTATGGGGCTTTCAACAATGACAGCACGCTGGGCTGCCGGATTTTCAGCGGCCAGAAAATCCGTGGGGTCAACGCTTGCCGTGTCCGGAAGATCTTCCCCTGAAGGAGGGACGGGGGAAGTTTCGGAAACTGCGACGGTGTTTTCTACAGAAGGAAGTGTCTTCTGCCAGGGGCTCCAGATAAGCAGAGCCGACAAGGGCAGCAGGATGGCGGCGGCAACAGCACTGCGACGCAGCACCACAGAGCGATGCATCCGCCGCTCGATGGTTTCCCATCCGGTTGCATCGGGGACATCAACCTCAGAGAGATATCTCTCCCTTATGGCATCTGTCCAGTCTTTATTAGGTTTTAGTTCCATTTTTTCCTCCTTTCATTTATAAAACGTCAGAAACCCTGAATTACTGATTCTTTTCATCTAGATATTTTTTGATGGTGCGGGCAAGCGCATTCCGCGCCTTGGCCAGGCTGGACGAGGAGCTTTTCTCCTTGATACCGAGCAAAGAAGCAATCTCCTTGTGAGAAAGATTGTCGATGCAGTAGAGCTTGAAGACAGTACGGTATCCTTCGGGCAGAGAGTCGACCATTTTCTGAAGCACCTCGAACGGAATGGACGCTATCATTTCATACTGCGGTTCGACGGCCGTCTCCTCGGCAATATCCTCCACGTCCATCAGTTCCTGGCCCAGTCTCCGCCGTTTCTTGGCAGAATCGAAAGCCTGATTGAGAGCCACGCGTGCCATCCAGGAATAAAGGGAACCGGGACGCGTCCAGCGGAAACTTCCGATGACACGGAATATCTTGATGAAAGCATCCTGCATCAAGTCTTCCGCTTCAGCTGCACTGTCTGCATATCGACGGCAAAGTGCAAGCAGCCTGGCGCGGTACGTTATGTACAGCTCCCTGCGTGCAGCATTGTCGCCACGCGCGCACCGGTTGGCCAGTTCTTGTTCGGTCATTTATATTATAACGCCAACTTCTCGAAAATACGGCTTGATTTTCAAAAAAAGTTTTACTGCTTCGGGAACAGGTCGAAGAGTTTCTTGTAGTATGGCCGGAAGGGGTCTTCGATGGTGACGCTGGCGGAAGATGAGGAGCAGGCGACGAAATAGCCCACCGCATTGCCGCCGGTGACGTTGGTCGGGCAGTTGGCCGGCTGGGATTGCATCATAGGGATGGCCGCACCGACGCTGCTCGACACGAATCCCATATAGAATTCATAGTAATCTTTCGGGATTGTGTAGACATTCAGGGTAAATACGTCGCCGGTCTCCAGATACTTCCCGCACTCTCCATATTGCTTCCGCGTGGCATCGGTCTGATAGAGAGTCGTGATGGGGAATCCCACCACAGTCTGCCCGTCGAAGTATTTGTCATCCATAGCCAGTGACACCCCTATGGGGAACACCGCATCGTTCAGCATTGCGCTGATGTAGTAGTAGCTGGTTCCGGGATAATCCTGGCCCCACGCCGCAATGGTCCAGAGGCTGTCGAGCTTCATCGTAGCGTTGCCGGCATACATATAATCCACCGCATCCACCCTGAAGCCGGCCTCCTCCATAGTCGACACTGCTTCATAATGGTTGCTCTCGCCGCCGACCAGAGCATCGATCGAAAGCCTGTATGTCACACCCGGTGTGCCGTGGAATCCTTCAGGCCCGATGTAGCAGCCGCTGCCGGAAGGAGTCTCGGTGTACTGCCAGGTGTCCACCCCGTCGCTCACCGAAACCTTCGCCCCGGTCACGGCCGGCGGCAGCTCCTTTTCGAAGTAATCCACGGATTCCGTCAGCAGGACGCGCTGTGGAAGGTCTCCTCGGTCGGTCAGCATCGCTTCCACCACAAGATATGTCCTGTCCATTCCACGTGTATGGACCTCCATCTCCTCGCTGCACCCGCAGAGCAGTATCAGGGCCAAGCAAAGCAGTGCGAAGGATATCCTATGTTTAGAAATAGACATTGTACGATACTGAAGGAATTATTGTGAACAGATATACTTTCATCGCCATAGGCCTTTCCTCCTCCTTGTTATAGAGGAACGCCATCGACCAGGCGTTGTGGCGGGAATATGCATTGTAGAAAGAGAAATTCCACTCGCTGCCCCATGGTTTGCCCTCGGCCCGCTTCCTGCTCTTGAGAGTCAGCGACAGGTCCATACGGTGGTAATTCGGCATAGAGTCCTCGTTCCTGGCAGAATAGATCGATGTATATGTGCCGCCGTAGGCAAAACGGCCGGTCGGGAAGGTGGTCGGAGCCCCGCTGTAGAACACCCAGTCGGACGACAGGGAGACCCTCTTGCTGAAATCGTATGACAGCACGAAGTTTATGGCGTGCTCATGGTTCAGCGGAGAGCGGTAAGGCTTGCCGCCGTTCAGCTCCGGTATGTCATACATCGCCCGCGACCATGTGTAGGAGAGCCAGCCGCCCAGCCGGTCGAAGTCGTAGCGCAGCATCAGCTCCGTGCCGAACGACCAGGACTTTCCGAAGCGCAGCAGCCCCTCCCGGTTGACATCGTCGAACACGAAGCCGGGGTTCTCCTTGAAGTCCATAGTGTTCTTATTGTTCTTGTAGAATACTTCGGCCGAAAGCTCCAGGGCCTGATTGGCCAGCAGTGCGTTCATTCCGGCAGAGAACTGGTCGGAACATTGCGGCTGCACGTTCGGGGAAGCCATGAACCACGCATCCACGGGACTCCCGGAAATGCTGATGGGCACCTGCTGGATATACTGGAAGGAGCGGGAATATGCGGCCTTGAGGGAGAAGTCGGGCGTCACCGAAAGCGAGCCGGAGATTCTGGGCTCCAGTCCATAATAGGTCTCGATGGGTTTCCAGGAGTCAAAATGCACTGTCTTCGACAGTTCGTGGGTATCAGGGTCATAGTAGCGCTGGTCTGCCTCGCCAAGCAGCGAGAATGAAGTCAGCCTGAAGCCATAGCGCAGCGTAAGTTTGCCGATCTTCTGCTCGTTCTGGGCATACAGGGCCGGCAGGACTCCGTGACTTCGCGGCATATGCAGGGCCTGTACTATCGACTCTTTGTTGGACGGCGTGACATCGCCCGGATCCATTCTCAGATATGCCGCATTCACACCGGCCTGCACAGTGTTGTTCGGATTGATGTACCATGTAATGCCGGCTTTAAGGCCTGTCTCGAGAATCGCCGTGAGATAGTTGAAGCTGGTGCTGGTCATCTCGCAGTCCATCCCGGCATTGTAGCGGGAGTTGTACAGGGAGGTGTTGAAGAACACTTTCGGCGAGAACTCGTGGCTCCAGTGAAGAGTCTGGGTGTTGTTGGCGAAACTGAACTTCATAAGGTCGAGGTCGAACTCTTCCATGGACATCCCGAAGACGTCCCGGCCGCTGAAGGCGCTCAGATAGACACGGTCCCTCGGCGATGCCACCCAGCTGAGCTTGCCGTTCAGGTCGTAGAAGAACATCTGGGTATTCTTCGGCACGCTGTCGCCGAAAAGCGGGAAGAACAGATCCATATAGGTCCTGCGCCCCGCCAGCATGAATGACAGCTTGTCCTTGACTATAGGGCCCTCTATGGCCAGGCGGGAGGTGATAAGGCCTATCGAGAAGTTGCCTTTGTATGCATTGTTGTTGCCGTCGCGGGTGCTTACGTCCAACACCGACGACAGCCTGCCTCCGAAAGAGGCCGGAAAATCTCCCTTGTAGAGCTGGGCGGTCTTTACGGCATCTCCGTTGAACATCGACATGAAGCCGAGGAAATGGCCGGAGTTGTAGAGCGGCGCACCGTCCATCAGCACGAGGTTCTGGTCGATTCCGCCGCCTCGCACGCTGAAGCCCGTGGAGCCTTCGCTGGGCGTCTGCACTCCGGGCATCATCTGGATGACCCTGATCACGTCGGCCTCGCCCATCAGGGCCGGCAGCTTGCGGATGATGTCGCCGGTGACAGTCTCCTTGCCGAGCTGAGGCAGGGTGAGCTGCTCGCGCTTGCTCTTGGAGAATACCTTGGCGGCCTCGAGCACCTCCCGGTCCTCCACCATCTCGAAGTCGTGGCGGAACGGGCCGTCGGAAGCAAGAGTCACCTCAGCGGTGACATATCCGGCATAGGAGCATTTTATGACCTGGGTCTTGCGGTCAATCTGCAATGAATAGAATCCGTAATTGTTGGTGGAAACGCCGGCACTGAGATCTTCCGTGAACACCACCGCACCGATGAGGGGCTCTCCGCTGGACGCTTCCTTCACATAGCCCGACAACACAGCCTTCTGGGCCGCCGCCGGCAGGGCCGCTGTCAGTATCGTCAGGAGAGATATGGCTATTTTAACGGATAATCTCATCGGGCGCTTTTTGCTGCAAGAATAAAGCCAAGTACGCCTATGGCGCGCAGGGTTGGGGCAAAGCCCCAATAAAAGAAGGAGGTTACGCAGTAACCGACTGGTACAAATAAGGCTCTGCAAATCACAGAGCCTTATTCGTACCCGGAGCCGGGGTCGAACCGGCACAGCCTCGCGGCCACTGGTGTTTGAGACCAGCGCGTCTACCGATTCCGCCATCCGGGCATATTGGCGACAGTATGCGCTGTCAATGGACTGCAAAAGTAGCAATATCTTTGATAAAACAAAAGATTTGTAAATTTGTGGGAACAAAGCCCGTCTGAAATTCAATCAAAAATGAAAAAGATATCCATCCTGATTGCAGCAGCAGTACTTGTCGCGCTGACGTCCTGCACCTCCACCCCCAAGACAGTAGAAGTACAACATTTCGGCGATTTCCGCGACTGGAGCCCCACTCCCCCGATGGGCTGGAACAGTTGGGACTGCTATGGCCCGACTGTCGTCGAGAGCGAAGTCAAGGCCAATGCCGACTATATGGCAGAAAAACTTGCCAAGTATGGCTGGGAATACATCGTTGTGGACATCCGCTGGTTCGTGGAAAACGACAAGGCCGGCGGCTACAATCAGACCGACCCCCGCTATGTCATTGACGAATGGGGCCGCTACCAGCCCGCAGTCAACCGCTTCCCTTCAGCCGCCGACGGCAAGGGTTTCAAGGAGCTTGCGGACTATGTGCATGACAAGGGCCTGAAGTTCGGTATCCACATCATGCGCGGCATCCCCCGCATCGCCGTGGACGCCAAGATGCCTGTCAAAGGTACCGACGGCATCACCGCCGACCAGATCTACAATCTGGACCATCTCTGCATGTGGCTCTACGACAACTATACCGTCGATGCAACCAAGCCCGGAGCTCAGGAATATTACAATTCACTTTTCGACATGTATGCTGACTGGGGCGTTGACTACATCAAGATCGACGACCTCTCGGCACCTTTCTATCATAAAGACGAGATCGAGCTGATACGCAAGGCCATCGACCAGTGCGGCCGTCCGATCGTGCTCAGCACTTCTCCGGGCGCGACACCCGTTGCTGCAGCAGAACACGTCAGCACCCACGCCAACCTCTGGCGTATGGTCAACGACGTATGGGACCTCTGGAGGGACGTCAACCATCTGATGAGAGTCGCAAAAGACTGGTATCCTTATATCGGTGACGGCACATGGCCTGACTGCGACATGATTCCCCTTGGTCATATTTCAATCCGCGGAGAAAGGGGCGCAGAACGCGACACCCGCCTGACCAAGGATGAGCAATACAGCCTGATGACCTTCTTCACCATCTTCCGCAGCCCGTTGATGTTCGGCGGAGACCTGCCCAGCAACGACGACTTCACCCTCTCTCTGTTGACCAACGAAGAAGTCCTCAAGATGCACCGTGAAGGCACGAATGTGCACGAAGTGTCTGACGAGGACGGAATCCTGATTGTAAGTTCGAACAACAGCGTCACCGGCGACGCCTATCTGGCGATATTAAACAGGAACAACGAGGAGAAAGATTTCAAGTTCTCCCTCGGCGGAAGGCACAAGGTGGTAACCATCTGGGACGGAGAGAAGGTCGGCAGAGTGCGTGAACTGTCAGGCACACTGGCCCCTCACGCCAGCGTCCTTTACAAAATCAGCAGGTAGGCAGCTTAAAGCTTCCTTCTCGGAGCGAAAAATATGCTGTCCAGAATCTGGCCGTCTTCAAGTCTGTGCACTTGGACGGCCAGTTTTCCGTCACGGACCTTGCCTTCTATAACTGTTGCGAAATCCCTGCCCTTCAGGCTCGGGCCGCCTCCTACTATCTGAGCCCAGGACCTGCCATTGTCAGGAACGTCGAAGCGGTAGCGGTGCTGGTGGGCGCAGACCACGAGCTGGCATCTGGCTTCTGACAGCAGCGGAGACCACATATTGGCACAGGTGCGCTGCCAGTTTGCAAAGTCGGTGCGGTAGCGGGGATCCTTGTCATCGGGAACCACATCTCCAGGGTTCTGGTCGGGCCTCGGGTCGAACAGCGGAATGTGGCAGAAAGCAACCAGATATGGCGCCGAAGCTATCTCCTCCTGCTGCAGGGCATCCTTCAGCCATACGGTCTGGGCCTCGCGGTATGCGGCGCTGTTGAACAGGCCGGCGAATATGGGGTTGCTGTCCTGCTTGTCCTCTGCCGTGTCGAGGCCTATCATCGCTATGTCACCCATCCTCACGGCGAAGTTGCGTCCGAGGTCCCAGTCGCGTGACTGGCGTTCCTCCGGCTGGCGGTACATCCACACGCGCTCCAGATGGCGGTTTGCAAGGCCTCGGGAATCGTGGTTTCCGCAGGAGAACAGGTAGGGGATTTCGGCGGCATAGTCCTTGCGTTCGATGGGCGGAGCGAGGAATATCTCGACCTGGCTGTCGATGGACTCTTCAACGTTCGTCGCGTCGCCGTTCCAAATCACACAGGCAGGTGCGAGAGCGGCCAACTTGTCGGTCGCCGCGCCGAAGGTTTCCCAGCGTGCGTGGGTGTCGTTGATCACGCAGAAATGCGACCGGGCGGCCTTGCCGGCGGTGGTGAAACTGTAAATGCGGGGATCCTCCTCGTTGCCGGTGATCTTCATGTCGTAGCCGCCCTTGTACGCTATGCGGTCGGCTCCGATGGTGTACCAGTATTTCGTGGCCGGTTTCAGCCCTGTCAGACGGACCAGCATCACGTGCTCGTTCATATCGGTGACACGGAAGCCGCCGCATTTGACGGTTACGGCATCGCTCATATCCGGCCTGGTACTGTAGCGGACATAGCCGTTGGCCATATCCGATACGGCGAAAGCGATGCCCATCGATGTTTCGGCATAGTTCTGCAGCATCGGCGCTGAAACTATCAGCCTGCCGGCATCTTCATCTTCGGCAGCAGCGCCGATGGCTTCCAGTGCTTCATTGGCTTTTGCGACTTTGGGCAGAGCGGCGGCAGCGGCCAGCGCGGCAGTGCTCTTCAAGAAATCCCTGCGGTTCATTGACATAGTTATTGTGTGTTTTCTACGAAGTTAGTGAAAAAAGAGATTAGGTGCGCCAACTCATTTTTGCCGCATAATATGAAAGAATGGGGGTGTTTTTTCATTTTGTGCGGAGGGAGCTGGCGATCTGCCGAACGGAAACTAAAGCAGTTATCTCCAGCCAACGAGTTCTGCGAAGCAGGACGAAGTATGCGGTGGGAGGGATTGGAGTGAGCGTCAGCTCACGGAACCCCCCGAAGGCCTTGCTTTCCCTGCCGCGCCGCTGCAACGACGACCCGAAGCCTTGCCGGGCTAGATGCTGCGGCCGTATTTCTTGAGCAGGCGCTTCATCTTGCGGCTGCGCAGGCTCAGCCAGCGGTCAATCATCTGATCCTCCGCACCGGGAACGTCCATCGCCATTTTCTTACGCCTTCTTTGGTTGAAGAAACGAAGGTACGCCCCGATATGGCGTCTCTTCTTCTCGTGATAGATATCGTCGAAAGGAATGAGGATAGCGGTATCCTCAATATTGTGCATAAGACGGTTTACCGCCGTGCCGAACATCAGCATCTTCGGAGTGACTGAGATATATGCAGTAACATTCGGCGGAACGTTGACTCCCCTCATCCTGGCCGCATTCTTGAGCAGTTTGTAATCCTCATTCAGATCCTCCTTGCACAATATCAAGTCCATCAGGTCCGGATTGGAATCAGGCATGACGGCCTGGTCGTCCCACGGCCTGACAAGTTCTTCCTTGTCACCGAAATGCTTCCACAGGAAATGATAGATCAAGTCTCTTGAGATATAGTCATATGAAGGATAGATGGTAACCTTGCCGAAGTAATACAGCAGGTCGGGATGTTTCATCACGATAGCAACAAGCCCGTCCCACAGATTGTCCATAGCATAGATGGACTTTGCACCCTGCTTGGAACTTTGATATTCCGGAGCCACGAAATTGCGCCCGAGTTCTATTACGTGCGGCAGGTACGAGTCGATGAACTGCTGTGAGAAACGGAACTGATGGGAGCTGGCAAGAACCGGCTGGCCATTTTCATCGAATGTCGCATCAGAACCGAAGAGGAAACGGTATCCTCCGATGATAGCCTCATTGTCCGGATCCCACACAATCAGCTGCTTGTACGGATTCTCCATCTTGTCATATTCGTCGAGGTCTATTGCCTCGCCGGTAGAACCGCCGGCAGCACGGAAAGCCACCTCGCGCAACCTTCCGATTTCCGTTACCACATTCGGGGAATCGTGCCAGGTGACGATGTAGAGTTCGTTGTGGCCCTTGTTGGTATCTTCCAGTTTCTTGGATCTGGTGAGTTCGGCCTTGATAAGCTCGACAGGTACAGGATCAATTATTGTTTTCATAGGGCAGGGAATATCATTCGATACCGGCAGGCCAGGGGTTGGAAACGATACCCGCCATATCAAGCATCGACTTGTGGGCAAGTTCGCGCACTCTGACCGCCTCTTCCTTCTTGGATGCAGTGGAATCTGGGATTATAGGATCGCCCACATGGATCGTAACCAGAGGTTCTCCTTTGCCGAACAGTCTGCGCCATCCCGTGCGGGGCCGGAAAGTAATCATCATCGGGATGACCGGAAGAGCATACTTGCAGGCCATATTGAAAGTACCCAGCTTGAATGGTCTGAGCGGGGCATAGAACTTCCAGCTGCAACTTTCGGGGAAAACGTGAATCCACTGCTTTTTGGCGCGCAGTTCATCAAATGCCTCGTCGAACTTCCTCAGGCCGCTGAAGCTGTCGGGAATGGCGATGCCACCGACAGCTTTCATAATGAAGCCGTCTTTCCCCTTGAAGGGCTCGGAATACATCGGAATCCAGGCCTTGCGGAAGCGCATAGCCTGCATCACGCAGATCATATCCCATCTGTGGACGTGGTTGCAGACAGTCATCACACCGTCAGCAATAAGTTTGCGGTTCTTGCGTATCTTCTCGCGGCCCACAATCTTGAGCCCGAAGCGGATCCGGTTCACCGGGAACGCGACAATCCAGGCCAGGAGATATGTGAGGCCATGCACTATCTTGAACTTCAGAGACTTGTCCAGATATGTGTACGTCCCGTCAAAGGTAATGTCCTTGAGTTTCCCCCGTATGGGGGCCATCCTCGTGAACGGATTGTCTCCGGAGAATTCCGCCACAGGTTCAGGAACAAATACTCCTTCCTTGACCTTGAAGTTCCTGTAGGCCGGACCAAACGAAGAATAATCCTGTATCATAAGAATAGTGCTACTGGTACTTGCGGATGCGGACGTCGGTGTCGGGAAGACGTGCAGGAAGGACGCTGACGTCGGTGTTGCTGAAGTGGTACGGGAAGACAACCTTCGGCTTCACGATGTTCACTGCATTCACAAGCTGGTCGGGAGTCATCGTGTAGGGCAGGTTGCACGGGAAGTATGCGACGTCTATATCCTTGACGTCGGCCAGCTCAGGGATATCTTCAGTGTCACCGGCGAGATAGATGCGCAGCCCGTCGAGCGTCAGGATGAAGCCGTTGTCACGGCCCTTGGGGTGGAAATTCTCGCGGCCGGGCGAGCAGTTGTATGCCGGCACCGCCTCAACCTTGATGTCGTCGCGGGGCTGAAGCACATCGCCGTTCGCCATCACGATGCCGTAGCCCAGCATCTCGGCGCAGCGAGCGTTGGTGATCAGCTGTGCAGCTGTCATATTCGCAAGCGCATTGCGGTCGAAGTGGTCGCCGTGCTCGTGAGTCACGAACACATAATCCGCCTTCGGCATACTCATATACAGGAACTCCCTGCCGCCCTGCCTTGAAACAGGATCGATATAGATTGTCAGGCTGTCATACTCGATATACATCGTAGCGTGAATCATGGCGTGCACATATACCTCCTTGCCCGAATCGGTAGTGAAGATATCGACCTCATTGCCATAGACATCCTCCAGGGGCAGACCCTTCTCGGCCCAGGCAAGAACGCCGCCCTTGAGATCGAACACCTCATAGCCATCCTTCACAAGAGCCTTTGCAGCATCGGCACTGCGCCTGCCGCCACGGCAATAAAGTGCGACAGGAACCGAAGGCTTGAGTTCAGCCTTGGCCTTCTGCACGAAATCCGTCCCTTTCCAGTCCAGATTGATAGCACCCGGAATATGCCCGGTATTGAATTCGTCACTGGTACGAACATCGAGAAGCTGCACGTTACCGGCAGCAAGACGTGAAGCAAATTCGTCAGCGGGAACAGTTTCGAACCCCGCGCAGCTGCTGAGCCCCATAACAGCCAGCAGGCAAATAATCATAAAACGTTTCATATGACACAAATATAATCAATTACTCCTATCTTTGCACTGATATGCAAGAAGTAACAGAGATAAGAGTCGACGGAAAACTGCTCAGCCGGGTAGTGTCCGGAGCAGACGTGACCGGCGTCACCGGACTGCTAGAAAACTACCCCCATGTCTGGATAGTCTATGACGCCAACGCAGCCGCGCACGCAGAAAAAGTCGAAGCAGCCCTGAGACCCACAGGCAAGTTGGGCGGGATACTTGAAATCGAAGTGTCCGAAGAAGGCAAGACCATCGACACCGTGCTCGGCCTGCAGGAATGGCTGCTGGGTGCCGGAGCAGACCGCGACGCCCTGCTGCTGGCAATCGGCGGAGGCATAACCACCGATATGGCCGGTTTCGCAGCATCAATCTACAAGCGCGGCATCCGTTTCGCCTTCATCCCAACCACCCTCCTCTCCCAGGTCGATGCAGCCATCGGCGGCAAGACCGGAGTCAACTTCCACTCCCTCAAGAATATGATCGGTGTAATCCGCCAGCCCGACTTCACATACATATGCCCCGACGTCCTTGACACCCTGCCGGCACGCGACTTCCGCTCCGGAGCCGCAGAAATGCTCAAGACCTTCATAATCGAAGACGGCGGCAACTATGAGAAAGCCGTGAAGCTGCTCGGCCGGATCAACGGCGGAGGGAGCCTTGCCGACAACGCAGATGAGCTCCGCCGGCTCATTTCCGCAGCCGCCGCAGTCAAGGCAGGCATAGTCAGCCGAGACCAGTTCGAGAGCGGAGAGCGCCGCAAGCTCAACCTCGGCCACACCTTCGCCCACGCGATAGAATTCAAGGCCCGTGAGACCGGCAGCGACATCACACACGGCGAGGCTGTGGCCATCGGCATCATCCAGGCCGCACGGCTCACCGACAAGACGCTGGCAGAAAAGATCCGCAGCGACTTCCGGCAGGCAGGCCTCCCCACAGAACTGCCCTTCCCCCTCGAAAGCCTGGAGGCATCGATGCTCAAGGACAAGAAAGCCGAGGGCGGCAAGATCCATTTCGTCCTGATAAAGACAATCGGCGACGTATACACCCAGGATATGACCGTCACCGAAGCGATTGAAAAACTATGATCTGTGTCAGCATACAAGGCAGGGACCTGAACGGAATCAGGGAAATACTGGCCGGCGGGCTGGAAATGGCCGAGATACGCCTTGACCGCTGCTCCCTGAGCCTCGACGACATCGAGACCCTGTTCTGCGAGAGCGACATCCCCCTGGTGGCGACCTGCCGCATCGCAGAAAGCAGTTCCGAAGCAGAAAGCGAAGTCAAGCTCACGGCAGCAGTCCGCTCCGGAGCCCGCTATGTCGACCTTGAAATCGAAGCCCCCGAAGCCCTTGCCGAAAGGATAGGCATCTGCGCGGAAGAATACGGAGCCGCATACATCCGCTCGTTCCACGACTTTGAAGGAACGCCTGCAGAGAAAGAACTGCAAGCCATAACTGAACGCTGCCTCAACGAAGGCGACATAGCCAAGATTGTCACCACAGCCCATAGCGCAGCTGACTGCTACCGCGTAATGGCACTGTACGACAAGGCGGAACCCGGCTCGCTTCTGGCGTTCTGCATGGGAGAAACCGGAAAGCAGACCAGACTCGAATGCCTCGGCAAAGGAGCCCCCTACACATATTGCGCGCTCACCGAAGAAGAAACCGCAGCCCCCGGCCAGTGGGCCTGGAGCGATATGGCCAGAACTCTTTACGGCGGCCACCGCTTCCCCTCCGCCAGCCATCCCACGGTCATTCCCTGCTCGAAGAGCTACGCCCAGAGAGCCATACTGGCCGCAGCCCTGGCCGACGGAGTCTCACATCTGAAAGGCTATTCTCCCTGCGGAGACAACGAGAGCGCCATCTCACTGGCCAAGGCCCTGGGAGCAGACATAAAACGCAGAAAAGACTGCCTCACAGTCAGAGGCATCGCAGCCGCTCCGCACAGCCTGCAGCTCGACAGCGTACACGTCGGAGAATCCGGCTTCCTGACCAGGATGGCCATACCTCTGCTGGCTGTTCTCAACAGCAAGGAAGTCACCCTGACCGGCGAAAAGACGCTTGTAGGCCGCCCTCTCAAGGGAGCCGCAGAAGCAATGGACGCCTTCGGTTCCGTACTGCAGAACTCAGAAAGGGCTGCAAGCGCCACCATCTCTGTTCCCCTAACCATCACAAGCCCCATAACCCCCGCTGAAGTCAGCATATCAGGCCGCGACGGCTCCCAGATTATCTCCGGGCTGCTGGCCGCTCTGCCGCTGCTCGACGGGGACTCTATAATCCACGTCAGAGACCCGCGAAGCGTGCCTTACCTGCAGATGACCGTAGACACTCTCCGGCGGTTCGGCATCGATATAGAGAGCGAAAGCAGCGACGGCGGCATCTGCTTCATCATCCGCGGCGGGCAACGCTACCGTGCAGCCGACTTCCGCATTGAAGGCGACTGGAGCTCTGCAGCGAATTTCCTGGTCGCAGGAGCGATTTTCGGCCGTGCCGACATCAAAGGCCTGACCACAGGCTCTCTGCAGGCCGACCGCCGCATCCTTGAGATCCTCTCCAGTGCCGGAGCAATCGTGTATGAAGTAAACGCGGGCCCCGGCAAAGGAACAATCCACGTGCAGAAGGCGCCTCTGTCAGCATTCGAGGCCGATGCCAACGACTGCCCTGACATCTTCCCGATCCTGGCAGTGCTGGCGGCGTTCTGCGAAGGCCCCTCTGCCATCCACGGCACCGGAAGGCTGGCGGCCAAAGAAAGCGACCGCGCCAGGGCCATCCTGGCGATGCTGCACCAGATGGGCGTGGCAGCCGCAATAGAGGAAGACACACTGTTCGTAGAGGGACACTCGCTGTCATCAAGGCTGGCCGGCTGCAAACTGCTGAACGGCGGCCAGTACACTTCTGGTCACGACCACAGGATGGTAATGGCCCTCAGCGTCGCCTTACTGGCAGCGGACAGCCACATCGACATCGACGACACGGAATGCGTGGCAAAGTCCTTCCCGACTTTCCTACAACTGTTTGACAATTATATACGTTAAAATATGAACACCATCGGCAGAATTTTCAGGGTATCGATTTTCGGAGAATCTCACGGCGAAGCCATCGGTTGCGTCATAGACGGAGTAAAGGCTGGCATAAAGCTGTCCCAGGACGATTTCACGGCCGACATACTGCGCCGCAAGAGCGGAGCAAAAGGGACGACCCCCCGCATCGAGGCAGATACTCCCGAGATACTCAGCGGTGTCTACGAAGGCTGCACCACAGGAGCCCCTCTGGCCATCATCTTCCGCAACGGCAACACCCGCAGCGCAGACTACAGCCAGTTCAGGGATGTGCCCCGCCCCGGCCACGCAGACCGCACAGCGGCCCTCAAATGGCATGATTTCAACGACCCGCGCGGCGGCGGACACTTCTCCGGCCGTCTGACCCTGCCGATCGTGGCAGCCGGAGTCGTGGCAAAGAAGATGGCCGGCATAGACATCCATGCCGAACTGGTGGAAGTTGGAGGAGTGGCCAAGGCTGACGCTACAGACGGTTGGAAAAGCATCCTGGAGCAGGCCCTCAGAGAGCGCGATTCTCTCGGAGGCATCGTCGAATGCCGTACCGGAGCGCTTCCGGCCGGTCTCGGAGAGCCGTTCTTCGACTCAGTGGAATCAGTAATCTCACACGCGGTCTTCGCAATCCCGGGTGTGCGCGGAATAGAGTTCGGAGACGGATTCAAGGCAGCCCGAATGAAAGGCTCGGAGCACAACGATCCATTCTGCGACCCGGCCTGCGGCGAGGCAACCCGTAAGAACGGAGCCGGCGGAGTCAACGGAGGCATCACCAACGGCGAACCGCTCGTGTTCAGGGTAGCCTTCAAACCGACGTCGAGCATCGGCAGGCCTCAGCAGACCTGGAACTTCGCTACAGGCAGCCTGACCGAGCTGGAAGTGCCCGGCAGGCACGACGCCTGCTTCGCACTGCGGACTCCGGTCATAGTCGAGGCTATGACGGCCATAGTGCTTGCAGACCTGATCAGAATTAACGCTTAGTTGTTCTCCAGAATTTCGTTCTGAGCCTGGATGGAGGCCGTGTGGATGGCGTTATATACCGCAGCCACGAAGTCTTCCGGCAGACCGTGAGTTTTGCCTTCCTTCACCATCTCTTCCAGAATCTCATCCCAGCGCTGGGCCTGCACGATGGCCACGTTGTGGGCCTTCTTGTACTCGCCGATCTTGCGGCTGATGTCCATACGGGAGCTCAGAAGGTTCAGCAGTTCGTCGTCGATGACGTCGATGTTGGCACGCAGCTGCTGCAAGTTCTCCCTGTAGTCCACATCGTCGCTTTGCTTCTCGCGGACAACGATCTCGCCGAGCAGGTCGTGGAGCTGGGCGGGAGTGAGCTGCTGCGACGCATCGCTCAAGGCGACAGAAGGGTTGCAGTGACTCTCGATCATAAGACCGTCGAGGCCGAGGTCAAGAGCCCTCTGGGACAGCTCGAGAATGTAGCCGCGGGCGCCGCCCATATGGCTCGGGTCGGCGAAGAACGGCAGCTCGGGATAGCGGGTACGCAGCTCTACTGCAATCTGCCAGCCCGGGTCGTTGCGGTATTTCAGTTTTCTGAATGAAGTAAAACCGCGGTGGATCACGCCAAGTTTCTTGATTCCGGCCATATTCAGGCGCTCGAGGGCGCCTATCCAGAGGTCGAGGTCGGGATTGACGGGATTCTTGACCAGCACAGGCATGTCGGTATCCCTCAGTGCGTTGGCAACCTCCTGCACCATAAAGGGATTGGCAGTGGTGCGGGCTCCGATCCATACCATGTCGATGCCGTATTTGAGGCATTCATAGACGTGCTTCTCGTTGGCCACTTCGGTGCAGACCTTGAGACCAGTCTCCTGGCGCACCTTCTGGAGCCACTTCAGACCCTGCGTTCCGATGCCCTCGAAGCATCCCGGGTGGGTGCGGGGTTTCCATATGCCGGCACGGAACATATTGATGCCCAGCGCACGCAGGCCTTTTGCAGTCTCCAGCACCTGTTCTTCCGTTTCGGCGCTGCAGGGGCCAGCGATAACCATCGGTTTGGGGAGCGTGAAGAACCCCCACTCTTCTACTGGTATTATATCGAGTTGTCTTGCCATTTTCCTATTTGATTATTCGTTTGATGTGGTTCGCCTCGTCAATGAAGCGGCGGATCGCATCTTCGTCCATGTCGTTTATCGCATCGCGGAACTCCTGAACCTTCTGTATGAAGGCGTCGGTAACGCGCACGATGTTGTCCTTGTTCTGTATGAAGATGGGAGTCCACATGTCGGCGTTACTCTTTGCGAGACGGGCTGTAGATGAAAAACCGCTGGACGCGAGGTCGAAGATGTGCTTTTCATCCTTCTCCTTGTCAAGCACTGTATTTGCGAGCGCGAAAGACACGACGTGCGACAGATGCGACACATAAGCCGTATGGACGTCGTGAGATGACACGCTCATAAAGCCGACCCTCATGTTCAGGGCGTCATAGAGCTTCTCCACTGCAGCGAGAGCCTTGGGCGACGACTCGGCCTGGTCTGCGATGATGCACACCTTCGAATCAAACAGGTTCGGCATCGCGGCCCAGGGACCTGAATACTCGGTACCGGCCATCGGGTGCGTAGCCACATACTGCTTGCGGCAGGCATGATACATAGTCGCCTGCGCTATCTGCTCCTTGGTGGAGCACACGTCCATAACCACCTTGTCGGTCCAGCCTTCTTTCTGGAAACGGTCCAGAATCCTGCATACTACCTTGACTGCGGCGCTGACAGGCACTGCGACAACGATGATATCGCTCTGCTCCACGCACTCGTCCTCGGTTACAATCTCGTCCACCAGCCCTATCTTCAGGGCTGCGGCGGCATTCACCTTGTCAAGGTCCATTCCCACTATCCTGTCGGCGAACTTGCGGCGGCGGAGGTCGATTGCCATCGAACCGCCTATAAGGCCAAGACCAATTATTCCTACAACCATATTCTGTCTTGATTAACGTTTTTTATAATGCTGCTTTGTACTCTCCTAGTATCTTCAGGTCCTCGATGAGCGGACGGACTGCCGAAAGGGCCTGGCGGTAACGCTCGCAGCTGTCGAACTTGATGTCGATATAGAAGAAATACTGCCATTTCCTGCCGGGAATCGGCAAGGACTGGATCCTGGTGAGGTTCATCTCATAGAACGACATGATGGCCAGTATGTGTGCCAGCGAACCGGGCTTGTGGGGCAGCGTGAAGCAGATAGAAGCCTTGTCGATATCATCCTCGGAGAGCTCCAGCTGGTCATCCAGAATCAGGAACCTCGTGAAATTGTCCTTATATGTCTCAATGCCTGCGGCAAGAATCTCAAGGTTGTTCTGCTGGGCCGCCACGGTAGATGCCACCGCACCGACGCCCATCAGCTTGTTTCTCGCAATCTCTATCGCACTCGCTGCGGTGTCCTCGGCCTCGACCAGCTGTATCCAAGGGCAGTTTTTCTCGAAGAAATCCCTGGTCTGGTTGATAGCCATATAGTGGGTGCGGATTTCGCGGATGTCCTCGATCTTCTGTCCGGGGAGCGCCATCAGGTTTTGATGTATCGCGAGATAGACCTCTCCCTTGATCCGCTGGTCGTGCTTGCGCAGCAGTTCGAAGTTGGGAAGCAGTCCGCCGGAGATGGTGTTCTCGATGGCCATGATGGCCGAATCGGCCCTGCCTTCCTCCATCGCGGTATAGAGGGTTGCGAAATTGGGGCACTCGATAATCTGCGGCACATAACCTAGAGTGTTCAGATAGAACGTCTGGGCAGCCTGGTCGTGGAAACTGCCGAAATGTCCCTGTATGGCTACACGCTTCATCATCTTATACCAGTCTTGCCACCCATTCGTCACGGTCGCCCGGAAGCATATCCACCGGAGCGAGCTCTATCATAGTGTAGCAGCCGGGACGCTGTCTCGTGGCGGCGCGGGCTACTGCAACCAGGATCTGTCCTGTCAGAGCAGGATTGTTGATATGCATATTGAATTCGAACAGCTGGTCGTGGGTCTTGCCGCTGACGCCCTTGCGGACGAGGTTCACTCCGTGGCCCATATCCTTGAGGGCATCCACGGACGGAACCTGGGTCACGTATGTCTCGTCGTTCACGAAGTACGGGTCAGCCTTGATTGTAGCGGCAACCTTCTCGAAGTCTGCGCCGGGAAGCAGCTCCACATATACCATGCGACGGTGTACGCCAGTTCCCATCGGAATGGTCATCGAGAGGGCGTCCTTCACTCCTTCCACAGCCTTGCAGGCAACCGAATGGCCCATACTCATACCGGGGCCGAAGTTGGTGTAGGTGATGCCCTTGGGTGCGCAGGCCTGAAGGATTGCGCGTACCATCGAGTCGGAACCCGGGTCCCAGCCCGCAGATATGACAGATACCTTGCCGGCCTTGAGCGCAGCCTCGCCGAGAGTCTTGCGCAGTGTGGGAACCTTGGTGTGGATGTCGAAACTGTCTACAGTATTGATACCGAGAGAGAGGGCCTCGAGGGCATATTTCTCAACCTTGCGTGTGGGAGTTGCGAGGATGGCCACGTCCACATCCTTGAGTTCCTTGAGGGATGCTACTACAGGAATTCCTGCGAGGGTAGCCGGAACATCTGACACGTTGCGGCGGACTACGCCGGCAACCTCGAAATCCTCGGAAGCCTGAAGAGCCTCCAGTGCATAACGTCCAATATTACCATAGCCTACGACGGCGGCACGTATCTTTTTCATAACAGGTTCAAATCTTTCAAAGTTTTATTCATTATCTCGGCCGTGGCCTCTGTTGCTTTGGTCAGAGGGAGCCTGAGTTCGTTGCGGATGAGTCCCATCTGTGCGAGGGCTTCCTTGACAGGGATGGGATTGCTCTCGGCAAAGCAGTTCTTGCAGAGCGGGAGCAGGGTACGAAACAACTCTCTGGCTGTCGGGTAGTCATTGTCCATTATGGCGTTGCACAGGGCGGCCATCTTGTCGGGCACAACGTTCGACGCCACGCTGATGACTCCAGAAGCGCCGGAAGCCATCAGTGAAAGAGTCTCGTCGTCATTGCCGCTGAAAACCTGGAAACCTTCCGGAGCTGCGGTGAGAATCCTGGAAATCTGGGCATAGTTGCTGCTGGCTTCCTTGATGGCGGCCACATTGCCGTCAGCAGCTATCCTAAGGGTGGTGGCGTCGCTGATGTTGACCCCTGTGCGGCCGGGCACGTTGTAGAGCACTATCGGCTTGGGAGAATGGGCGGCCACCGCCTTGAAATATTCATATAGACCGTTCTGGGTCGGCTTGTTGTAGTAGGGAGCCACTATCAGGAAGGCATCCGCACCATAGGGGGCCAGCAGGTCGATGTTGTGCAGTGTTCCGGTGAGCGAGTTGGTACCGGCTCCGACCAGAAGAGTGAGCTTGGGTGCGTGGGCACGGCAGACCTTCAGAACCTCAACCTTTTCCTCGTCGCTGAGGCAAGGTGTTTCTGCTGTCGTCCCGAGCGGCACCAGGAAATGTATTCCTGCCGCAACCTGTCTGTCGACCAGAGCTGCCAGGGCGTCATAGTCCACAGCCCCGTCGCGGAACGGTGTGACGAGCGCAGTGCCGCAGCCTTTTATGTCAAGTCTTGTCATATCTTGTCTGAAAACATAAGTTCCTTGAATTCGTAAACGCCTTTCACCTTCTGGGCCATCAGCGCAGCCTCGACTGCACCGGCGGCCAGCCCTTCGCGGGAGAACGCCTCATGGCTGAGGGTTATCCTGTCACAGAAGCTTTCCAGGGTGAGGATATGCGTGCCGGGCACCTCGCCGATGCGCTTCGACTCGATGGGGGTCTCGCCTCCCATCCGGGCATCGACAATCGCCGCAAGGCTCTTGGCCGTGCCGCTCGGAGCGTCCAGCTTGTGGATGTGGTGAATCTCCTTGATGGCAGTCTTGTATCCGCCGAAGCGGGCAGCCATCTTCGCAAGGTTGTCGGCTGCGGCGAACAGGATGTTCACGCCTATGGAGAAATTGGAAGCGTAGACCAGCGTCGTGCCGCACAAGGCAAAATATTGCTTCACCTCGTCCTCGATGTCGTTCCAGCCGGTGGTGCCTATCACTGCCGCACCGAAATGCTCGGCTATGAAGCGGTAGTTCGCCCGGATTGCATCGGGAGTGGTGAAATCTATGCAGACGCAGCGGGCGGCAAGCTCGACGGGAGTTTCAGTGACAGCTTCGCTCCAGCCTGCATAGGGAAGGCCGCGTTCCAGCACCATCCTTTCGATGATGTGGCCCATCTTTCCATATCCGCTAACTAAAATTTCCATCCTCGAATATATTCTTGTGGAGTTTCTTCAGGACATCCGAGAGCTCAGGTCTGTCCACGACGATGCTGAGGTTCAGATAAGTGGTGTCCTGGGATATCATATATATCTTGCTGTCGATCACGGCGGTGAAGACTGCGGCAAGCAGACCCCTCACGCCGATGATGTTCTTTCCTATGATAGAAACCTGTGCCTTGTCGCGGTCCACGGTAACATCTGCAAACTCAGAAAGGCCCTTTACCGCGCCGTCCACGTTCTGGCTGGCTTCCACCGTTACGGTGATGCTGGCCTCGGAAGAACTCAGGAGGTCTACTGATACCTTATGCTCGGCAAAGGTCTTGAACACCTTCTCCATAAATCCGACCGTGTTGATCATCTTCATAGAGTAGATGTTTATGACGCGGATGTTCTCCTTGTAAGACAAGGTCTTGATGCCGTCGAACACGCAGGCGCGGCTCAGCACGGCGGTACCCTCGTTCTGGGGATTCATCGAGTTGAGCACATATACCGGAATGTTCTTTTTCTGCGCAGGCTCGAGAGTCAGCGGGTGAAGCACCTTCGCGCCGAAACGGGCCATTTCGGTAGCTTCTTCGTAAGAAAGCTTGTGGAGGCCCTTGGTATTGCTTACTATCCTGGGGTCCGCAGTCCTGACGCCGTCTACGTCGGTCCATATCTCGATGCGGTCCGCGTCTATCGCCATTCCTATCAGGGATGCCGTATAATCCGAACCGCCGCGGCCAAGCAGGGTAGGCTTGCCGTCTTCAGTGGCACAGATGAAGCCCTGGGTGATGATGGTGGAATACTTGGCGTACGCTTCCTTCACCACCTTGGCGGTGCGCTTTTCAAGGATATCCATAATCGGATTGGCCTTGAGGTAATCGTCGTCGGTAATGATCATACTGCGGGCATCCACCCAGTTGGTCTTGGTTCCGCGCATATTCATCGCATAGGCGATTATGCTTGATGACAGATATTCTCCGGAAGATATGATCAACGCTTTGTCGCAATCGCTCATATTGCCCTCGTTGAGATGCTCTTCGAGAGTCTTGAAGATCCTGTCTATCTTGCCGCGTATGTCGCGGTCCTTGCGCTCGTTGACAGCAGGGAAGGTTGCATTCAGGTCGTCGACGATTCCGAGATGGCGGGCCTTGAGGGCTGCGATGGCATCTGCAGCTTCCTCCTGCTTGCAAGCTTCTGCCAGGTTGATCACGTTGTAGAGAGCGTCCGTTACCTTGGCACAGGCTGAAACGACCATCACCGGCTTCTGGAAAAGCTTGGATTCGACTATCGATATTGTCCTCAGCATTGCGGTCGCATCTGCTACGGATGTGCCGCCGAATTTCATTATAATCATAAGAGGGCGAAAGCTATTCTGACTGCATTAGTCGCAGCGCCGATACGCAGGTTGTCGGCGGCGATCCACATATTGAGACTGTTCTCTGCGGAGAAATCCCTGCGGAGCCTTCCCACCAGCACGTCGTTGGTGCCGAAAGCATCCAGAGGCATCGGATACACGTTGTTGGCAGGGTCGTCGCGGAGCACGCAGCTCGGAGCCTTGCCCTCTGCGTATATTGCCTTCACGTCATCGAGGTTGTAGTCTTTCTCGAACTGCACGTTGATCGACTCGCTGTGGCCGCCGGTCACGGGCACGCGCACCGTGGTAGCGGTGACCTTGATGCTGTCGTCACCGAAGATCTTGCAGGTCTCGTTGACCATCTTCATCTCCTCTTTGGTATAGCCGTTCTCGAGGAACACGTCGATATGGGGAAGTATGTTGCGGTCTATCTGGTGAGGATATGCGTTGGGAAGATCCAGGGCGTCTTCGCCGCGTTCGCGGAGCATCTGGTGGATGCCTTTCATGCCGCTGCCGGTGACCGACTGGTAAGTCGAAACCACTATCCTCTTGATTTTGTAGCGTTCGTGGAGCGGAGCCAGGGCCAGCACCATCTGTATGGTAGAACAGTTGGGGTTGGCGATAATCATATCGTTCGGACCGATTGCATTGGCGTTGATCTCGGGAACGACAAGGGGAACCGACGGATCCATCCTCCAGCAGGAAGAGTTGTCCACAACCCTGCAGCCCACGGCCGCAAACTTGGGGGCCCATTCCTTGGAAACGGAAGCACCGGCGGAGAAGAGAGCGATATCGGGCTTTGCAGCCACTCCGTCCTCAAGGCTCACAACGGTGTATTCCTTGCCCTGGAACTTGACTTTCTTGCCGACTGATTTTTCTGATGCACACGGTACGAGTTCGCTTACCGGGAAGTTGAGCTCTTCGAGCACTTCCCTCATCTTGGTTCCTACAAGGCCTGTCGCGCCAACGACGGCTACTTTGACTTTTTTCATAATATGATGTGTTTTCTTCGTTATCTACATTCACAGATATTTCCATATACGCCTTCGGCTGTGATCCTGGCGCCGGCGCCGGCTCCCTTGATGAAGATGGGGGTTGGATACAGCTTGGTGCTGAGCGATACGGCGGCATCGGTTCCTTCGCAGTTATAGAAAGGATGCTCTGCGTTTATCTCCATAAGGCCGATCACTACATCGTTGCCCTCGATCTTGGCCACATATCTGAGTTTTGCTCCGGCGGCGAAGGCTTTATGCCTCAGGCCGCTGAAATAATCCTCGTTCTTCTTAAGGGCTGCGAAGAAGCTGTCCACATCTCCGCTGAGGCATTCTTCAGGAAGGAAGCCTTCGATCTTGATGTCAGACTCCTCGATCTCGGCTCCGGCCTCGCGCGCCATGATGATGGCCTTGCGCAGCACGTCGGTGCCCTGAAGGTCTGTGCGGGGATCGGGCTCGGCATAGCCGAGTTCCTTCGAGCGGCGCACGATGGTCTCGAAACTGTCGGTACATCCTTCCTTGCAATACTCGCTGAAGATATAGTTAAGCGTGCCAGATACAATAGCCTCGATCTTCTCCACCCTGTCGCCTGATGACTGCAGCAGGCTGATGGTCTTCAGGATGGGAAGAGCCGCACCCACGTTGGTGTCATAGTAGAAAGGCACCTTGCCGCCCCTTGCAGCCGCACGGATGCGGTGATAAAGCGCCATATCCTGGGAATTCGCAATCTTGTTGCATGTCACCACGCCTATACCGCTCTGCAGGATTCCGGGATAAAAGTTCGCGAGAGCCTTGTCTGAGGTGCAGTCCACGAGCACGGAGTTCGGAAGACGCATCTCGATGGCGTCGTTTATGAAGTCGTTTATGTTGGTGCGGCGGTCGGACTTCTCGCCGAGAACCTCGGCGATGCGGGTCACGTCCACGCCCTTCTTGCACATATAGCGGTTGCGGGTATTGCAGATTCCGGCGATGTTGATGGCCGTGCCGTTCTCGTTTATCACGTCGATGAGCTGCTTGCCCACATTGCCGTAGCCGATGATGAACAGGTTCAGAGGTTTCTGGCTCTCGTAGAAGAATTCGTCATGGATGGCTATCAGGCCTTTTTCAACATCGTCGGTAGCTATGATGGCCGAAACGTTCCTCTCCGAAGAGCCCTGGGCGATGGCGCGGATATTGATGCCCTCGCGGCCAAGTGCTTCGAACATCTTGCCGCTGGCTCCGGCGTGGTTTTTCATATCGTCACCGACGAGGCTGATGATGGAATATCCTGTCTCCACCTTGAGCGGCTCGAGCTTGCCGAGGCTGATCTCATATGCGAAACGCTCGTCAACAGCTTTCTTGGCGACATCGGCATCTTTCTCCGAAATCACCACCAGCATTGTGTGGACCGAAGAGGCCTGGGTGATGAGGATGATGTTGATGGAGTTGGCGCTGAGCACTTCGAACAGCTTGCTGGAATAGCCGGGAACGCCGACCATACCGCTACCCTCCATCGACAGCAGAGCAAGCTTGTCGCTGTTGGAGATGCCTTTTATGAAGTTAGATCCCTCCGGCGGGTTGCGCTCGATGCGGGTAGCCTTGCCGTGCGGGTCGAAGGTATTCTTCACTATGATGGGAATGCCCTTGCTGACTACGGGCTGGATGGTAGGCGGGAAAATGACCTTCGCGCCGAAATGCGACAATTCGAGGGCCTCGCGATATGAGATGTGCTCAATAGTCATCGCACCGGGAACGATACGCGGATCGGCGGTCATCATACCGTTGACATCGGTCCAGATCTCCAGCCTGCGGGCCGAGATTGCAGCAGCCACTATCGCAGCAGTGTAGTCTCCGCCGCCACGGCTCAGCGTGGTGACGCGGTCTTCGCTGTCGCTGGCCACGAAACCGGGGATTATCATCAGCTTGGCTCGGCAGCCGTCAACGGTCTCGGCGATCAGCTTCGCCGTGAGTTCCTGGTCGACTACGTTCTTGCCGCCTTCATAGTATGTTTTGATGAAACTGCGCGCGTCCAGCCACCTGCAGTTGATGCCGGCCGACGTAAACTTGGCGGCCAGGATCTTGGTTGAGAGCAACTCTCCGAAACTCATGATCCAGTCCATGGTGGAGTGGCTGATCTCGCGGATGTGGAACACGCTGTCGCAGATTCCGCGCAGCTCGTCGAAAAGTTCGCCGAGTTCAGACATCAACGCTGTGCCGAAAGACTCCATACGGAGGTTTTCGACAATCTCATAGTGGGTCTTTTCGAGCTTTTCGAGCTCGTCCTTGTAACTGATGTCAGCCGCTGCGGCTTTCTGTCCGATTTCGATGAGGGCGTCGGTGGCACCGTGGATGGCTGATGATACCAGAACAGTCTTGTCGTTCTCGAGCTCGCTGAGGACGATATCGACAACTTTCTTGATATTCTCGGCATTGGCGACCGATGTTCCGCCGAATTTCAGAATCTGCATTTGTGTGTCATTTAAATAGTTCGTAATGTTTCTTAATGGCCTCGCCGATCTGCTGATACTCCAGCAGGAATCCGTCGTGGCCGAAGTCCGAGGAAATGATCTCGAGCCTTCCGTCCTGCACGCCCTCGGCAAGCAGCCGGCTCTCCTTCACTGGGAAGAGGATGTCGCTGTCGATGCCGATGCAGAGCGTCTTTGCCGTAACCCTCTTCAGGGCGGCTTCGATACCTCCGCGGCCGCGGCCCACGTTGTGGGTATCGACTCCGAGCGTCAGGGAATAATATGAGTATGCGTCGAAACGGTTCACAAGCTTCTGCCCCTGGTACTGCTGGTAAGTCACCGCACGGTGAGCCAGCAGGAAGTCGGGGTCCTGCTCGAACTGGGTCCTTGTGTATCCGTCGTAGTTTCTATATGTTGTGAGCGCCATGCTGCGTGCTGCGGCCAGGCCTGCGGCTCCGCCGTGAAGATCTTTCTGCTCGTCGAAAGTAGGGTCGGCAAGGATGGCCATGCGCTGGGCCTCGAGAGTTGCGGTGCACCAGGGGCTCACGAGGGCGCTGGTGGCCAGCAGGCAGAGGTTTTCAATGAGGTCCGGATTGCTCACTGCCCATTCGATGGACTGGAATCCGCCGTTGCTGCCGCCTACCAGGAAGTCTATCTTCTCAATGCCGAGGTGTTTGCGGAGCAGTTCGTGGGCAGCCACCAGGTCACGGATGGTGACGAGAGGGAACTGCCTCATCGGAGCTTTGGCGTAGTTGCTCGGGCCGGTAGTGCCGTAGCAGGAACCGAGGATGTTGGCGCAGACTATGAAATACTTTTCAGTGTCGAACAGCAGACCGGGGCCCACAAGAGTGTCCCACCACTCCGACGGGTCGGAATTTGCGGTCAGGGCGTGGCATATCCATATCACCTTGCGGCCTTCGGGGCGTTCGAAGCTTGTATGATACCGTATATTGATATCCTCAAGCACACCGCCGGCTTCAAGATTGAATTTGCCTTTATGGATATAATTGCGTTCGAGCATTTGAATATTTCAGATTGGATGGATTGCGGGAATGATTGTTCAGAAAAGTTCCAGGGGCATTCCCGACCCCGCAAGGATATGGTATGAGGGAAGCGAAAGCATCACATGGAGCGATGCATTCGCATGGGCTTTATGAAGACTGAAATATTCACTGAATTGTTCATAACCGGCTGCAAAGATAGAAGAAAAACTTGATATGATACAATATTGACGCGTTTTTTTACCTTTGCGGAAACTGTTTATAACACGTCTATGAAAAAGGAAAACAAAGGCTTCAGCCCCGACACCCTTTGCCTCAAGGCTGGCTGGGAGCCCAAGACCGGAGAGGCACGCCAGGTGCCCATCTACCAGACCACCACTTTCAAGTATGATACTACAGCCCAGATGGCCGATCTTTTCGACCTCAAGGCCAGCGGCTACTTCTATACAAGACTCCAGAATCCGACCAACGATTTCGTTGCAGCCAAGATTGCGGCTCTCGAGGGCGGCGTGGCAGCTATGCTCACCTCTTCAGGCCAGGCGGCTTCGTTCTATTCCATCTTCAACATCTGCGAAGCCGGCGACCATTTCGTAAGCGCCTCCACCATCTACGGCGGCACTTTCAACCTCTTCGCCGTTACCATGAAGAAGATGGGCATCGACGTGACTTTCGTAGATGCCGACGCTCCGGAGGAGGAAATCGCAGCGGCTTTCAAGCCCAACACCAAGCTGCTCTTCGGCGAGACCATCACCAACCCTTCGGTCAACGTGCTTGACATAGAGAAATTCGCCCGTATCGCGCACAGCCACGGCGTTCCGCTGATCGTGGACAACACCTTCCCGACTCCCATCAACTGCAGGCCTTTCGACTTCGGCGCCGACATCGTCACCCACGCCACCACCAAATACATGGACGGCCACTCGGCTTCAGTGGGCGGAGCTATCGTCGACAGCGGCAACTTCGACTGGATGGCCCACGCCGACAAGTTCCCCGGCCTCACCCAGCCCGACCCGTCATACCACGGCCTGACCTATGCCACCGCCTTCGGCAAGGGAGCCTACATCACCAAGGCTACCACCCAACTGATGCGCGACTTCGGCAGCATTCCTTCTCCGTTCAACGCATATATCCTGAACCTCGGCCTCGAATCGCTGTCGGCCCGTATGGAGCGCCACTGCAAGAACGCCCTCAAGGTGGCCGAGTACCTGCAGGGCCGCGAAGAATTGGCATGGATCAAGTTCCCGGGACTGCCGGGCGACAAGTACCACGAGCTCGCAATGAAGCAGAGCCGCAACGGCCTGACCACCGGCGTGATGTGCTTCGGCATCAAGGGCGGACGCGAGCGCTCCGTCAAGTTCATGGACAGCCTGCAGCTCATAAATATGGAGACTCACGTGGCAGACTCCTGCTCTTGCGTGCTGCACCCGGCCAGCCATACCCACCGCCAGCTCACTGACGAGCAGCTAATCGCAGCCGGCGTCCAGCCCGACCTCATCCGTTTCTCAGTGGGCCTCGAGGATCCCGCCGACATCATCGCCGACCTCGAGCAGGCTTTTGATGCCATTTAGAAGACGTATTTTCAAGTTTCCTGTGTTTATTATAGCAAAGCATTGATTATTCTGTTACTATGAAACGTTTTCTGCTGTTGCTGGTTGCCTTGACGGCCGTTGTCGGCTGCAACCCGTTTGATGATTCCGATCCGGAGATTCCGCCAAGCCCCGTGTACAGATATTCATTTGCCGTAAGTATCAAGGACGCTGCCGGCAACGATCTGGTAGCCCCTATCGGCAGCGATCAGTGGAAGCCGGCCGGCGACGATTCCCAGTGGATGGGAGAGATCAATCCGGAACGATACACCTTCGAAATCAAGACATCGAATCCGGACGAGTGGATTAAAAGGACATACAGTGCCACTATGGGTTATACTCCCTATTTTCTGATGGCATTCTCGAAGAGCGACAACTGTTACTGGCTGTACTGCGATTCGTTCATAATGAGAAGATTCGGACTGCAGAATCCCCTGATATACAGAATCGCCAGCCCGATCATCTTCGGAGACAACACCGAACACGACATCTCAACCAACTGGGAAGAAGATCCTGAATTTCCGTTCGTCAACGGGGACGTCAGCACCTATGTCCAGCCCGTCCAGTGCACAAAAGCCCTCTTCGACGGGAAGGAGCTTCCCGTCAGGAAAATCAAATACACTAATGCCGGGGAGTACTACTACGTCTACGTCATCGACATAGTGCTGGAATAAAAGTGCTCCCGCCGGAAGCGCTTGAAGTATTTAGTACCTCAGTCCCATGAAGTGACGGCGGACGTCGGTCCAGCGGTAGTAGGGACCGGTGACGGGCTGCACGTCCATCAGGAGTGTCTCGCGCTCGTTGACGAGGAACTTCACGAGGATGTCGCCGCCCTTCTTGTTCTTGTAGAAAATCATCTGCAGGTTGGCGGCGAAAGGAGTGTACAACGCACCGAACCATTTCTGGTTGATCTCGTCGACGCGAAGCCTCTGGCCGATGCCCTCGAGACCCATTGCAGAACACATCGCGATGAACGGATAGTCGTGTCCGAAACGCAGGTCGGCGCAGAGCGCATCCTTCGAAGTGTCGGCAAGAACCTCGTCAGCCTTGCGCACGATGTCAGCAACGGTAAGCATTGCCGGCGGCATACGGAAGTGGCTGAACGGAACAGAATTCGCCTGGCCGAGATAGATAGACACGTTGTTGCGGGCCCAGCTGTTGTAGATGCTCTCCTCAGGAATCAGCGGGAAGATGTCCTCGAGGTCGAATGAAGCTGTGATGCGGGCAACCGCGAACACCTGGCTCTCGAAACGAGAGAAGCGGCCTACGATTTCAGAAGCCTTCTTCCAGTCGGTGAAGAACCTTGAAAGATATGCGACAGAATCGGTTCTGGACCACTCCACCTTCTGCATCTCCTGCATAGACTGCGCGGCGAAACTTTCCACATCCGGGTCGATGTACTTCTGATAGGTCTCTCCAGTGTCCCAAGAAATCTCGAACTTCGGATCTATCTCGGTAAGTTTGTTGGTGAAAGCCGTCATACTGATGAGCACGCGCGGAACCGTACTTGAAATCACGCGGATTCGCTTGCTGCCCTTCTTGAACACGTCCGGGAAATTCTTGTACATCCTCTCGGCAAGGCCCTGATGCTCGCGTGCGCCGCGGGGGGTAAGCCTTCCGTCCATACCGTTGTGCTGCTCCAGGCACTGCCTTGCCCTCTCGAGCACTGTCTCTCCTTCGGGTTTCAGGATGCCGGCAGCCTCAGCCTTCTCGAGAGACTCGATAAGAGCCTTGTAGGTGGCTTCGTCCCAGTTCGAACGCGATCCGTGACGGCCGTAGTGGCTGATGTAGAACGGCTTGTAGCCCTTCGGAGCCGGAGTGTTTGCATAGGGGCCGCCCTCGTACGGGTCGGTGTTGATGCCGGCGCGGAAAGGATTCTCGCGAAGCATAGCCTCGAATTCAGGGTTGCGCTGTCTCTGGGCGTCAGCTGTGAAAACAGCAAGAGAAACGGCAAGGATTGCCAGAAGGATTCTTCTTATATGCATAGTGTCTAAGTGATGATTAGTTTGTTCGGTCCGTAAAGTTATGAAAAGAATCCGCTAAAATTTGTCTATTTTTGTGTTATGTCAATCTTCAATCTCATATTTCTGCAGGATGCAGCCGCACAGGCAGTCGCAGATTCGCTTGCCGCAACGGCCGACGCAGCTGTCGAAGCCATCGAGACAAAGACTCCCGACGAGATCCTGCAGACCCTGCTGGACGCTGTAGTCCGCTTCGGTCTGAAACTGCTCGCCGCCATCGCTATCTTCGCAATCGGCGCGTGGATCATCAAACAGGTCCGCAAAGGCGTGCACAAGCGCATGACGAAGCGCAGAGGCGACGACACCGCACTGATAACATTCACTGACAGTCTTGTCGGAATCATCCTGTGGATACTGCTCATAGCCATATCCATCGGGGCCCTCGGCATCAACACCACCAGCATCGCGGCTCTCCTTGCGGCAGGCGGCATGGCCGTCGGCATGTCCCTGAGCGGCACGCTGCAGAACTTCGCAGGCGGCATAATGCTGCTCGTGTTCAAGCCCTTCAAGTCCGGCGACTTTATCGAAGCGCAGGGCAATACCGGCACCGTCAAGTCGATGAACATCGTCAGCACGACGCTGCTCACCCGCGACAACAAGACCGTCATCATCCCGAACGGCATCCTTTCGAACGGCAACATCACCAACTACTCCGCCCAGACTGCAAGACGTCTGGAATGGACTTTCAACGTACCTTACGGCGCAGACAGCGAGCAGGTGAGGGACGAGGTCATGAAGATACTGAAGGCTGACGGCAGGATCCTGGACGCCAGTTCGCCCCACGCCGAAGATCCCTTCGTCGGCCTGTCAGCGATGAAGGACAGCAGCGTGGAGTTCATCGCCCGGGCCTGGGCCCTGACCGACAACTACTGGCCGGTATACTTTGACATAAACAAAGCAATATACGACACCCTGCCTGAGAAGGGAATCAGCTTCCCGTTCCCTCAGATGGATGTCCACATCAAAAACCAATAGCATCTATGGGAGTCCCTACCCCTCATATCGCTGCCCTGGAAGGGCAGATTGCCAAGACAGTCCTGATGCCCGGAGACCCGCTCCGCAGCAAGGCGATTGCAGACACTTTCCTCGACAACCCGGTGCTGGTGAACAACATCCGCGGCGCCCAGGGCTATACCGGCACATACCACGGCAAGCCCGTCACCGTGATGGCCAGCGGTATGGGACAACCCTCGATAGGCATCTATGCGTATGAACTGTACAAGTTCTACGACGTAGACCAGATCATCAGGGTGGGAACCATCGGCGGAGTCAGCGAAGAAATCCCCCTGCGCTGCCTGATCATCGCCTCAAGGGCGTACTCCAACACCAACTTCCTGAATTTCTATATGAAGAACGGCAATGCCGCGGGATTCGTTGCTGCCGACGAAGAGCTGGTCGCTAAGGCTGTAGAAGCTGTCAAGGCCACAGGATACGACTACCGCGTCGGCGACATCCTCAGCAGCGACACCTACTATGCCGAATACAACGAAGTCGAGGTCTGCCAGCGTCTGGGCCTGCTCGGCATAGAGATGGAGGCCACGGCGCTATATCTGATGGCTGCGCGCTGCGGCAAGAAGGGCCTGACGATCTGCACCGTCTCGAACAATATCCTGAAAGGTATAGAAATCGAACCAGAGGAGCGCCAGAGCGGCTTCATGCATATGGCCAGGGTGGCCCTCGAACTTATCTAAGCTTTTTTCAACTTGTCCTTTATGGCCCTTATCGTGTCAAACGCGTCGAGGGGAGACATGCTGTTGAGGTCCAGTTTCTCCAGTATGTCGCGGATTTCGGCCAGCAGCGGGTCGTCAAGTTGGTAGAGCGACAGCTGCATCGGCGCTGCCGCGGGCTCTTCCGTTACGGTGGCGCTGCCGCTGTCGGAAAGCTGCCGTCCCTTCTCCTCGTTTTCCAGGGTCTTGAGTTTCTTCTCGGCGGCGGCTACGACCTTTGCGGGCACACCGGCCATCTTTGCCACGTGGATTCCGAAGCTGGATGCCACTCCGCCGGGAGTGAGCTTGCGCAGGAAGATTACCTGCCCGGCCGCCTCGCGCGTAGCGATGTGGAAGTCCTCCACGCGCTCGTAAATGTTCTCAAGCTCGTTCAGCTCGTGATAATGCGTGGCGAAAAGGGTCTTCGGAGCTCCGGGGAACTCGTGCAGGTAGCTGACGATGGCCCAGGCTATGGACATTCCGTCATATGTGCTCGTGCCGCGGCCTATCTCGTCGAGCAGCACCAGAGAACGCTGAGAGAGGTTGTTGAGGATGGTGGCCGTCTCGCTCATTTCCACCATGAAGGTCGATTCGCCGCGGGAGATGTTGTCCGATGCGCCGACCCTTGTGAAAAGCTTGTCGATGTATCCCAGCCGCGCGCTGCGGGCCGGTACGAAGCTGCCGACCTGCGCCATCAGCATGATAAGGGCGGTCTGACGCAGCAGGGCGGACTTTCCGGACATGTTCGGACCGGTGAGGATGATGATCTGCCGGCCGTCGTTGCTCATGGCCAGATCGTTGGCCACATATTCGCTGCCCGGTTCCATCATTGTCTCGATTACCGGATGGCGGCCGTCCTTTATTTCTATGTCGAGTGAATTGTCCACCACCGGACGGCAATAATTGTTCTCCCCTGCAAGATATGCAAAGCTGGCGAGGCAGTCGATCTGGGCCACGAGTTGCGCGTCGCGCTGGATTGCGGCCACGTTCTGCTGTATCTGTGCCACGAGTTCGCCGTAGATGCGGCTCTCGATGGCCAGTATGCGCTCCTCGGCCCCGACAATGGTCTGCTCGTATTCCTTGAGCTGCGGAGTGATGTATCGTTCGGCGTTGACCAGGGTCTGCTTGCGGATCCAGTCCTCGGGGACTTTGTCGGCGTGGGTGTTGCGCACCTCCAGATAGTATCCGAAGACGTTGTTGTAGCTTATCTTGAGGCTGCTGATGCCGGTGCGTTCTCGCTCGGTCTGCTGGATGTCCAGCAGTATCTCCTTGCTGTGGGCGAGGGTGTTGCGATAGTTGTCCAGTTCTTCGTCCACCCTTTCGGCTATCACGTCGCCCTTGCCGAGTTGGGCTGCCGCCTGCGGCGATATGGTCTTTTCAATCAGTTCGCACAATGCTGAACAGCCGTCCATCCCGGAGCTGAGGGCTGCCACCTTCTCAAGCTGGCTGGTGAGTTCAGTTATTTCAGTAATTCTGCGCAGTCCGTTGCAGAGGGCGAGCACTTCTCGGGGGCTGATGCGGCCTACGGCGGCTTTGGAAATCATTCTCTCCAGATCTCCCACATCAGCGATGGCTGTCCGGACGGCATATAGCGTGTCGGGGTTGTCGTGCAGACTCTCCACCACATCCTGCCTGCGGGCTATTGCGGCAGTGTCTTTCAGCGGCATCGCAATCCATTCCCTGAGCAGCCTTGAACCCATGGGACAGCAGTTGCGGTCCATCACCTGCAGCAGCGATGTGCCTTCCTGCACCAGCGGGGCGAAGATCTCCAGGTTGCGGAAGGTGAAACGGTCGATCCACACGAAGTCGTCGCGGTCGATGCGGGAGATGCTGCGGATATGGTCGAGGGCGGTGTGCTCGGTCATCTCAAGATAGGACAGGATGGCCGATGCAGCCACGGTGGCGAACTGCAACTGTTCGATGCCGAAGCCCTTGAGATTCGTCGTCTTGAACTGGTTGAGCAGGCGGGCCCTGGCGCTGGAGTAGCTGAAGGCCCATTCCTGCATAGGGGTTATGCAGGCGCGCGAGTGGCGGATGTGCTCCACCAGGGGCGCGAATTCGCTGTCGGAATTGCGGATGATGTCCTGCTGCAGCAGAACTTCCTTCGGCGCGAAGTCCGACAGGAGGATGTCGATGTACTGGCGGTCTCCCTCGGCTACCTTGAATGTTCCGGTGGATATGTCCAGGAATGCCACGCCGGCCTTGTGCTGCTCGAAGTAGCAGGCCGCCAGCCAGTTGTTCTCGCCGCCGGTGAGCAGGCCGTCGTTGAAGCTCACGCCGGGGGTGACAAGTTCGGTGATGCCGCGCTTGACGAGGGTTTTGGTGAGTTTGGGATCCTCCAGCTGGTCGCAGACTGCCACCTTGTAGCCGGCCTTGACCATCTTCGGCAGATATACGTCTATGGCGTGGTGGGGCACTCCGGCAAGTTCGGTGAAAGCACCGCCGCCGCTCGCCTTGCGGGTGAGCACGAGGCCGAGCACTTTGCTGGTTATGAGGGCGTCCTCTCCGAAAGTCTCGTAGAAGTCGCCGACGCGGAAAAACATTACGCAGTCAGGGTGCTGGGCCTTGATCTGGTAATACTGCTGCATCAGCGGCGACAATGTGGATTTGGGGGCTGCCATACTCTGCAAAAGTACGGAAAAATAGAGAAAAAGCGTATCTTTACGGATAGCAACATTGCGGCCGGCCCGCGAAAGGGTGGTTTCCGGGGCCAGACCTAAAAGACTATGCAGGTACGCGCAAAGAAATATCTGGGACAGCACTTCCTGACGGACCAGGAGGTTGCGCGGCGCATCGTGGCGTCTCTGGATACCGCAAGGCTGGACGCGGGGGCTACAACGGGCACACCTGCCGGCAGTGCGCAGCCTGTCGACGTGCTGGAGGTCGGGCCGGGCATGGGCGTGCTGACTCAGTACCTTCTGGAGCGTGACGACATCAGCCTTCGCGCTGTGGAGATTGACGAGGAGTCGGTTGATTACCTCCGGGAGCATTTCCCGGGCTTCACTCCTTCGCTCTACCAGGAGGACTTCCTGGCGCTGAATCTCGGCAAGATCTACGGCGGGAAGCCTTTCTGCATCATCGGCAACTTCCCGTACAACATCTCTTCGCAGATATTCTTCAAGGTGCTGGACTATGTGGACAGCATCCCGCAGGTGGTGTGTATGGTGCAGAAGGAGGTTGCGGAGCGCATAGCCGCCCCAGCCGGCAACAAGACCTACGGTATCCTGTCGGTACTGCTGCAGACCTGGTACGACATCGAATATCTGTTCACTGTCGGAGAAGGTGCTTTCGTGCCGCCGCCGAAGGTGAAGTCGGCTGTCATCAGACTGCGCCGCAACGGGCGGGGCGACCTTGGCTGCGATCCGGCCCGCTTCCGTGCCGTGGTCAAGACGGCCTTCAACCAGCGCCGAAAGACTCTGCGCAATTCTCTTCGCACGGTTTCTGAGAATGTTCCGGAGCAGTTCGCGCAGCTGCGCCCCGAACAGCTCAGCGTGGAGCAGTTCATAGAACTCACAAATCTGTTGAAATGAAAAAGATTCTGTTGTCTTTGGCTATGCTTATGGCTGTCTGCTTTGCGGCGCAGGCACAGACTGAATATGATGTTGACCCTGAAGACGAACTGTACAGCCTCGATGAAGAAGAATATGAGCTGATGTTTGGTCTGGGAGAGGGCACCGGGCTTGGAGTCTATGGCGGAGAATACTATCTGACAGGATATAGCAACAAGACCGGCACATCCCGCGAGACTGACTTCAACGACAAGTTTCACCTCGGCCTGCAGTATACTCTCATCAACGACGACCTTGTCACCATCCTGGTCAAATATGAGCAGACTTCGTTCTGGGAGACTTATCAATATCTCCGTCCCATATCTGAATCAATCTATGCTCCGGGAGTAGAGCTGACCTTCAAGCTGAATCCGGTTGCAAGGCTCGTGTTCGGCGGTGACATGCAACTCAACGGCACCTCAGACGAATATGCCCGCCGCCTTACTTACGGCAGGATGGCGCTTTTCCGCGACTTTCCGCTCTAGCGCGGGGCTGTGATTTCTGCTGCGCTCCAGGGTGCTTTCGGCTATTCGTATGACGGGGAGGTGTCCAGCATCAGGGATTTCTACCGTTACAACGGCTACTTCACTGCAGGAGCGTGGTTCCAGTCTGCTGACGAGAACTTCAAGTGCCGTCTGAAAGTGGAGCCGTACGACTATTTCAATCACTGCGGCGTCCAGCTGGACATTCACTACCGTCCGAGTTACAGCCTTTGGGACAATGTCTATTATATGATCCAGTACGGCTACGGGCTCGAGCAGCAGCACCAGTTCCTCCCGGAAGGAACACCCCTTCAGCCCCAGCACTACATCCGCTTCGGCCTCAGCCTCTGCCCGGAATTCGTGCTGTAGAAACTACTCTCTGCACAAAATGAAAAAACTCCACGATTTAGGCCTTGTCGTGGCTGCCGGGCGCAAGTGTCACCGCTACGGCATCTCGATACTTGCGGGAGACGGGGAGATGGGCGTCGCCGATGGAGACGGTGTCGGGGGTGGTCAGCGTGGCAAGGGCAGCGTTCACGAGATATGATCTGTGGATACGAAGGAACCCTTCGCCGAGAAGGTTCTCCCACTGGCCGATGCCGGTCTTGTTGCGGTAGGATTCGCCGGCGGTCGTGACAATGCGCACCTCCGTGTCGTTCGACTCCACGTATGCGATGTCGGCCAACCGGAGCGTCACAGCCTTCCTGTCTGAAAAGAAGGTTACACTGCGGTCTTTCTCCTTGAACCGCTTCCCGAGCCACTTCGCCCAGAAGAAATCCCCTATGGAAAGCGCCGTTAATATCAGGCCCAGGAAAACAGGGTTGATGAGCATCGGTGCAACCGGGGTTCCATGATCAATAATCCCGTACTCCGGGTCGAGCCTTCCCCACACCAGATTGTGCAGGACAAGTATCAGCAGCACCGCAGAAACAAGAACCGCCAGCGACAGATACACTTTGTCCATCGGCTTGCGGGCGGTGGGCATAAAGCGCTCCAAGGCAAGGGCGCAGGGGCAGAAGAGCAGACTGATGAAGACCGCCTGGGACAGAGAATAGTCCAGGCTGACGAGTATGGCCGCCAGCAGAGCCAGCGCCACAAGCCAGTATGCAATTCTTGCCAGTGTCTTCATCACAATACAATGTTAGTCATTTTCAGCGGCATCTGCAATCGCCGGAGCACCACAGTGGGATTTGACAAGGCTGGAAGGGGTTTTAAATTTGGAGGCACCGTCCGTCGTAGAGTACCTTTGCATCAGAACCAAAAATCAACCGCTATGAAACTCGCAACAATCGCACAACTTTTCGTAGAGGGCGGAGCCTTCGGCATGATCCTCATCACCCTCTTCCTCATCGCCTTGTTCATCGCTGCATGGAAAGCTCCCCGCTGGGTCAAAGAAATCGGCATCGGCGCATTGGTCGTAGCCATCTTCTGGAATCTGCAGGGACTGTACCAGGCACTTGGTGTAGTCCAGATGGCACCGGATATCAGCCCTGCCGTCATAGCCGGTGGCCTGAAAGTCGCTATGATCAGCCTTCTCTACGGCCTGATCGTCTACTTCGTCTCCCTGATTATCCGCATCGCCCAGAAACCCAGAATCTAGGTCAGCGTCTTCTTCGGGTGCGCCTATCGGTCCAAAAAATGGGACGATAGGAGCGTTTTGCCCACCAAAGTGCGCCTATCGGTCCAAAAAATGGGACGATAGGCGCAGTATTTACCGTACCGGAGGAGTCCAGCCGTTCAGGACCCAGGCCGGGTCGCGGTAGCTGGCGATGAGGTCCGCATCGCGCCGCGCGTCGAGCTGGCGAGAGTATTTGTGGCGCTGCGACACGTCCACGAGCTCACCGGTGTCAGCATCTCGGGTACGGAATTCCAGCATCGTGGCGCTCTTCTCGCCGATGGCGCTCCATCCAAGCGGATTGAAATTTCGCGTAGTGCAGTCTATGGCCACAAATTCAGCATCAGGGTATATGGTGTTGCCGTTCTTGGGGGAACGGCCGAAGTCGGCGGGACGTTCGGGCATACCTTCGAAGTGACATTCCACAAAGACATCGCCGTGGGCGGGTTTCACGTTGCGCACCCACGTGAAGGGGCCGCCGTGGTTAAAGAACTTGCTGTGATATGCAAACAGGCTGCCGCGGCCGAGGATGGAATCCCCGTCGCCGATCAGCTCGCTGTCCTGCATATAGACGGTTCCGTTGGCCTGCAGCGCGTCGCCCGAGCCCGTAATCCGGACTCTGTAGAGGGCGATGCGCTCCCCGTTCAGCAGCAGACCTTCCGCCTGCCCGTAGCAGTCGGTGGCGATGCTTATGTCTTCGAGGATGATGTCGCTGCAGTTGTCCAGAGCGAAAGCCGCACGACGCGAGGGGAAGGTCCCCGGCCATTCGTTGGTCTTGACCAGCAGGGGATGCGGGTTGAAGACCTCGTTGTTGGCGTAGTGGACGTGGGTGGCATCCATTCCCGCACCTCTCAGGACAACATTCGTCTTGTTGCGGGCATAGACGATCTCTTCGTAATCGCCTGCAGCCACGCTGATCCAGGTGGTATCCCTGCAAAAATCCGGCACGGCGTCGAGTGCACCCTGGACTGTGTTGAAATCGCCGCTGCCGTCGGCCGCCACTGTCAGATGGTGCGCATCGGCGGGCCCAGCCGCCTTGGTGGAGAATTTCCACTGGCCTTTCTTCACTCCCTTGAATTCCCCGCATACCAGCACGCCGGGGTCGATGGTCACATAGTATTTGTGGCCATATTCGAGCATGTTGTTATGAGGGTAGATGGTAGCGGTATTATCGTGGATTATGACGGGATAGAAGCGGAATCCGTCCGTGAATCCGCCGATTATGGTGAGCTGCATGTCGCGCGGAGTGGGCTCGGCAGTGCCGGACGGAGTACCTGGAACGGTGTTGCGGTTGGTTGGCACGAAATCCCGGCTGTAGTCATACGGAACTTTAGTGTAGTCGCATTCAGGCCCGTAGGTCCGGCTTCTGGTGAGGCCTGCAGGCAGACTCATATCGAGGCTGTCCACGCATTCGCCGCTGCGGGCGTCCCAGATGCGGATGAAGCCTTCACTTCCAAGGACGGGCGCTTGGGAAAAGGTGAGTACAAGATGCGTGTCGGGATTGACTCCGGTCGCTTTCTTTGCGGGGAAATAAGCCACCTGGTCTGTCGTTGAACCGACACACGATGACAGCAGCAGAGCTGTCACATAAAGAAGAAAGTATGTTCTGATTTTCATATCATAAATATAGCAAAAAGAAGGGCCGGCTGTATTCAGCCGACCCTCTTTATGTCTTAAGCAATAACAGACCTACTGAATCTTTGCGAACTCGACGTCGGTAGCGGCGCGGTTGGCAAGCTTGCTGTCCGCAGAAGCAGCCCTGATCTCAGACTGGGCGGCGTTAGAGTTGCCGCGGCGGGCAGCGATGATTGCGCGCTCGTATGCTGAAACAGGATCGGTGCCCTTGAGTACATTGGCAGCCTTGTCAAGCTGGTTTGAAAGGATATAGGCGAGACCCTCGTTCGGATTGCCAGTGCCGGCAAGTTTCTGGGCGGCCTGGGCATAGCTTCCGTTGAGAATGTCGATGACTGCGGAATTCTGTTTTGCATTCGGGCATTCAGTGCTTGCGAACAGGCGGGCAGCCTCGGTGTAATTCTTTTCGCGCATTGCGATGACACCCTTGAGGTTGGTGACACAACCTTCCGTGCTCTTCACCGCAGCGAGTGCAGTCTTGGCGGCGCTGAGGTCACCGGCATCGAGATAAGTCACTGCTGAATTGAAACGGGCGCGGTCGCTGTCAAACTTCTGGACAGCCTGCCTGTAGATGGCCTGCTTTGAAGTAGGATTGTCAACCAGGGTGGCGACACGCAGAAGGGCTTCTTCGTCAAGCACGTCGATGTTGTTGCTTACGAGAGCTGTCAGTTCTTCAGGAGTATAGTTCTGGAACTCTACGTTGGTGATGAAACGTGCACGGCGGAGTTCAGGAAGGATGTTGTCGGCAAGTGACTTGTAGACAGAAGACATGTTCTTGATCTCCCTCTCGCGGACATTGGGATCGCTGTACATAGAGAGCACGCGGAGGATAAGGTCCTTGTCCTCGATGTTGGATGCGTTTACCAGCTCCTGGAAGCCTTCCCAGTCCTCGCCGATGCTCCTTGTAGAAACGGCGCCTGTCTCAAGATTCTTGGCAACAGTCTTGAAAGCCTGTTCTGCAGAATTCTCGCGCTGTTCAGAAAGGGTGTTGTTCCTTGCCACGGGACCGTCAGGTGATGCATATGCAACGATATCTGTGCCCACGATCGTGCGGCGCTCATCCTTCATCGCATCTGAAACGGCTGCTTTGTAGTCCTTCATATCCGCAGTGGTAAGCTGGTTCGGACGGACGGTGGCGCTATTGATGAGATAGAGGATCTGAGCCTCGACCTCCTCGGGAATCACTTCCTGATAGTTGTCGGCCATCAGATGATATGTACCATCCTCATTGACGAGCATATAGGTGGTGTTTGCACCGTCAGCTATCTTGATCTCGCCGGGATATTCATACTCCCTGCCTTTGTAGAGCACCTTGGCGCGGGCGACGAGCTCGGATTTCTCCATGCCTTCCGCATATTTGAAATTGACGTGCTCCCTGATGGCAGCGCCGTTCTTTGACACCATCTTATAGTTTTCAGTAACCTTCTGGCCCTGATACTCGAACGGAGTACCCTGAACTTCACCTCCCATATATTTGAGCACGGGGATTACGGTAAGACGGGCTTTCGGAAGGAAGTAATCAGCCGGGAAATTGACAGTCACATCGGCGTCGATATTGCCTGCCACAACTTCCAGAACTTCGGGGTCACACGTAATCTTCACCTGCTCAGCAAGCTCAGCCATCTTTGCGGCATTGTTGCAGGCTACGAGAGAGAATGCAGCAACGGAGAATGCCAAAAAGTTTCTAAACAATCTTTTCATTATCAATTAATTTTAATGTTGATATTCGTGCGTAAGTCCTACAAAAGTAACATTAATAAGCATATTTTTCAAATTTTTATAACTTTGCCAAGCTATGGATTTGACGCAGATAAAACAGCGGTTCAGCATCATCGGAAACAGTCCTGAACTGAACAGGGCGATAGAGGTGGCGTGCCAGGTTGCCGCCACCGACCTGTCTGTGCTCGTCACCGGAGAAAGCGGCGTGGGCAAGGAATTCATCCCCCAGATAATCCATTACAACAGCCCCCGCAAACACGGCGTCTACATTGCCGTCAACTGCGGTGCCATCCCCGACGGAACCATCGATTCCGAGCTCTTCGGGCACGAGAAGGGCGCCTTCACCGGAGCTACCGAATCCCGCAAGGGCTACTTCGAGGAGGCCAACGGCGGCACGCTGTTCCTCGACGAGGTGGCAGAGCTTCCCCTCTCCACCCAGGTCCGCCTGCTGAGGGTGCTCCAGACGGGAGAATTCATCAAGGTGGGATCTTCCAAGGTGCAGAAAACCGACGTGAGGGTGGTTGCAGCTACCAATATCAATCTCCGCACCGCCGTGGCGAACGGCCGCTTCCGCGAAGACCTCTTCTACCGTCTGAACACCGTTCCCATAAAGATTCCGGCCCTGCGCGAGCGCAAGGAAGACATCCATCTGCTCTTCAAGAAGTTCGCACTGGACTATGCCGACAAATACAACGTTCCGGCCATCCGGCTTGACGAAGATGCCGTCCGGATGCTGCAGAAATACCGCTGGCCCGGCAACATCCGCCAGCTGAAGAGCGTTGCGGAGCAGATCTCCATCCTGGAGAAGGACCGGCACATCCACGCCGAGGTGCTGCAGAAATATCTGCCCGTAGACCACGAAGAAAACGTTCCGGTTCTGACCGGCTCCCAGAGCGCCGACTATCTCAGCGACCGCGACATCATATTCAAGATCCTTTTCCAGCTCCGCCAGGAAATCTCTGATCTCAAGCAGAGGGTCGAAGAGGTCCGTCCATCCACCATGCCTGTGCAGTCCAAGCACCCTGCCGACATTGTGATCGACGCTATTCCCAGCGGCGAAGAGCAGCCCGCAGAGCAGCAGGAGTTCCCGACCGAGGAAGTGCAGCACGAGGACATCACTCCGCAGCCGCAGACTCCCGTATCGCTACAGGATGCCACGCGTGAGCTGATAATACAGGCCCTGAAACGCAACGGCGGCAAGCGCAAAGCCACCGCCGAGGAACTGGGCTTCTCCGAAAGGACCCTTTACCGCAAACTTAAAGAATACGGACTGGAATGAGAAAGACCGTCATCATACTAGCGATGCTTCTCTGCCTTGCCGCCCTCGGCGGATGCGGCATCTATTCGTTTTCCGGCACGTCCATCAAGCCAGACGTCGAGACGATAACCATCGAACCGGTGGTGAACAACGCCCTCAAGGTCAATTCGACGCTGGCCAACAAGATGACAGAGTCGCTGAAAGACAAGTTCAAGAAACTTACCAGCCTCAGGGACATCGAAGAGGACGGTGACCTCCAGCTTATCGTCACCATAGAATCCTATGAAGTCAGGGCCCAGGCCATCACCGCAGATGAGGTAGCGGCACAGAACAGGCTTACCATCACTGCAAGCGCCACTTTCATCAACGTGCTTCATCCCGAAGAAAACTTTGAAAAGAAGTCGTTCGCGGCTTTCCAGGACTACAATTCAGAATTGTCTCTCGACTCGGTGGAAGATTCCCTCTGCGACGACATCGTGGAGACGCTGGTCGAGGATATCTTCAACGCATCAGTAGCTCAATGGTAGATCAATGCAGCAGGTTCGCGACATAAAGACCCTCGACATCCACGCCCTCGAAGAAACCATAGACCGTTATCCGTGGTTCGCGGCTGCACGCGCAGAGTATTTTTCGAGGATGGTGGCGATGGACAGGGAATACATCCGGCCTGCAGCAAGGAAGACCGGTCTGTATGTGCCGGACCGCTGCCTGCTTTACGACACCGTCATACTTGGACACACCAGGGAACAAAAACCCCTTCGCAAACGCACCGGGCTTCGCGCCGATGTCCGCCCCGAGGAAGACCATCGCGACGACGCTCCTCTGGAACAGCCGGTAGTACAACCCGAAATAAAGCCCGCAGAGAAACCGGCCGAGACCCCTCGCAGGAGAGTCCCCGGAGGCGATTATTTCTCAAGACAGGATTTTGAAGAACTGGCAGAGTCCGGCCAGTCTTACACCGACCTGCGTTTCACTCCCAAGAGCAATCTCAGTTCTTCTCTCGACAGGGCGGCAGGCATCCTGTCCAGCGAAATCCGGCCTCAGGTTCCGGACACTGACGAAGTCTGCACCGAAACTCTGGCGGGGATTTACTATTCTCAGGGCTTTTATCGAAGAGCCATAGATATTTACAAGAAACTTATTTTGTTTTATCCGGAAAAAAACACTTACTTTGCAGCCCTCATTGAGAGATGTAAAGAAAAAACAAAAAAATAACGATATGCAAGCAGCTTATATAACCATTTCGATCATCATTATGGTGGCAAGCATCCTTTTGACACTTGTGGTTCTTGTGCAGAATTCAAAAGGAGGCGGACTCGCAGCCAATTTTGCTTCAGGCAACACTACCTTCGGTGTCCGTCAGACAGCAGACTTCCTTGAGAAGACTACCTGGGTGCTGGCAGCAGCCATAATGGTTCTCTGCATCGTAGCAACCTTCGTGATTCCCAACAGAAGGAGTTCAAGGGACAGCGTCAGGGAGATGATCGAACAGACCATCCCTTCAGAAGGCCAGCCTTCACTTCCGGCCAACACTCTTCCTATCGAAGACGCCAACAACTAACGGCCAGACAGTCGGAAAGGGATACGGCTTCGCACTGCGCGAAGTCGTTTTTTTTTGATATCTTTGCAGATTACTCAACAAAAAAAGGAATATGTCTCTTAAATGCGGAATAGTAGGGCTTCCCAATGTCGGAAAATCGACTCTGTTCAACTGTATCAGCTCGTCGAAAGCACAGAGCGCAAACTTCCCTTTCTGCACCATCGAGCCTAACATCGGCTCCACCAACGTGCCCGACCACAGGCTCGAAGAACTCGAGAAGCTCGTCCATCCCAAAAGAGTAGTGCCCGCCACCGTCGAGATAGTCGACATCGCCGGCCTGGTGAAAGGTGCAAGCAAAGGCGAAGGCCTGGGCAACCAGTTCCTGGCCAACATCCGCGAGACTGACGCCATCCTCCACGTGCTCCGCTGCTTCGACGACGGCAACATCGTCCACGTCGACGGAAGCGTAGACCCCGTGCGCGACAAGGAAGTCGTAGATATGGAGCTGCAGATCAAGGACCTCGAAACAGTCACCAACCGCATAGAGAAAGTACGGAAGCAAGCCCAGACAGGAGGCGACAAGAACGCAAAGAAAGCCTGGGAAATGCTTGAAAAATACAAGGCCGTCCTGGAACAGGGCCGCAACGCCCGCGAAGTCGTGCCCCAGAATCCCGACGAAGAGAAGCTCGCCAAAGAATTCTGCCTGCTCACCTGCAAGCCCGTGCTCTACGTCTGCAACGTCGACGAGGATTCTGCAGCCACGGGCAACAAATACACCGAAGCCGTAGCCGAAGCCATCAAGAACGAAGACGCCAAGATGATGGTTATCGCCGCGCGCATCGAGAGCGAGATCGCAGAACTCGACAGCTTCGAAGAGCGGCAGATGTTCCTCGAAGAGATCGGCCTCGAGCACTCAGGCGTGGAACGTCTCATTCAGGAAGCCTATTCTCTGCTCAAGCTCCAGACCTATTTCACAGCCGGAGAACCCGAAGTACGTGCCTGGACCATCAACAAGGGAGACAAAGCTCCCAAGGCCGCCGGAGTCATCCACACCGACTTCGAAAAAGGATTCATCCGCGCTGAAGTCATAAAATACGAAGATTTCATCCACTATGGAAGCGAGGCAGCCTGCCGGGCCGCAGGAAAGCTTGCCAGCGAAGGCAAAGACTATGTCGTAGGGGATGGTGATATTATGCATTTCTTATTTAACGTCTGATAAACTAATGAAAAAGTATCTTACACTCTGCACGATGGCCGTGACGGTCGCTCTGACGATGGTGTGCAGTTGCCAGAAAAAAAACACAAGGCTCGAAAAAGTACCTGAGCCTGCCTGGTATGATTATGAGGATTATTTCGTAGAGAAGAATACTATTTACTCATATCTTCCCATAGATTCCGACGACATCGTGATGCTCGGTGACGAGATCATCGATTTCGGTGAGTGGGCAGACTTCTTCCAGGATACCTGCATGATCAACCGCGGTATCATGTTCGAAGGGTCACCCCACACCCTGTACCGCATCGACGGCATAGCAAACGCCACTCCCTGGAAGATTTTCGTCAGCACCGGACTCCAGGACATCAAGCGGGCCTCTGACGATCAAGCCAGCCAGGCAGCAGATTCAGTAATAGCAAACGTCAAAGAAATATTCAGGCGTGCCCACGCCCTCTCTCCCAATACCGAACTCTACTTCATCAGCATACTCGCCGACCGCCAGGTCAGCGATGCCGGCGTAGTTGCCGTGGCCAAGGCCAACAAGCACATCAGGGAAGCAGCTGAGAGCACCAACGGTTTCACCTTCGTTGACATCAGCAACATGGCAGACGCCTCAGGCAGGATGGCCGAAGAATATACCTATGACGGACGCAGCCTCAACGGCCTCGGATATCAGAAAGTCGTCGAGAAAGTCGGCCTCTGTCTGCCTACCGACATACAATCCTTCAACAAGGCCGACGACCACCAGTACAGCGAAATCAGCCCGGCCCACCACAACCGCGTATCGCTGTTCAACTCCCTGCCTGAAAACACCCGCAGCGTGATGTTCCTTGGCAACAGCATAACCCGCCGCGGACCGTGGCAGGAACTCCTCCCCATTATGCGCACCACCAACAGAGGTGTCGGTGGAGACGTTCTCAAAGGAATGTACAACCGCCTCGATGACGTGATTGCCGACAATCCCGTAGCAATCTTCCTTATGGGCGGAATCAACGATATCACAAATCCTGCAAGCAAAGTCGACGACATATGGAAAGACTATGAGAAACTCCTTTCCAAGATTGCCCAGGAACTTCCCGGCACAACGCTCTTCGTGCAGTCGACACTGCCTGTGACCGCAGAACGCGACAGCGACAACCTCATCAACCCTAAGGTCAGCGAACTCAACAAATACCTTCTTGCTGCAGCTCAAAAATACAACTACACTTATATCGACGTCGCCTCGGCATTGAGCGATGACAACGGATACCTGAAACCTGAATATTCTCTCGACGGCCTCCATCTGGCAGCAGACGGTTATTTCGTCTGGTGCAGCGTCCTCATGGAGAAATGCCAGCTGATGGCCCTCGCAGAGTTACAGAGGAGAATCAGAAATTCCAATACCAAGAACTAAATACAAACCTAACAGAATATCATGTTCAGAACACATACCTGCGGCGAGCTGCGCCTTGAAAATGCCGGCAGAACCGTTACTCTTGCCGGATGGGTCCAGAGAATCAGGAAAATGGGAGGAATGACCTTCGTAGACCTCCGCGACCGCTACGGAATCACCCAGCTTGTAGCTGATGCAAACAGCAGCGAAGCAGTGTCGTCCGCCGTGGCGTCCCTGGGCCGCGAATTCGTAATCCAGGCAACCGGCCGCGTAGCCGAGCGCCAGAGCAAGAATCCCAAGATGGATACCGGAGACATCGAAATCCTTCTTGACGAGGTAAATGTTCTCAACCCTTCCGACATACCTCCGTTCACTATCGAAGATGTCAGCGACGGCGGCGAGGAACTCCGCGCAAGATACCGCTATCTTGACCTGCGACGCAATCCTCTCAAGAACGCCCTGACCCTCCGTCACCGTATGGCCCACGAGGTCCGCAACTATCTGGATGCGCAGGGCTTCATGGAGATCGAGACCCCCTTCCTCATCAAATCCACTCCTGAAGGAGCCCGCGACTTCGTCGTGCCCAGCCGCATGAACCCCGGCGAATTCTATGCTCTGCCCCAGAGCCCACAGACCTTCAAGCAGCTGCTGATGGTAGCCGGCTACGACCGCTACTTCCAGATCGTGCGCTGCTTCCGCGACGAGGACCTTCGCGCCGACCGCCAGCCCGAGTTCACGCAGATCGACTGTGAGATGAGCTTCGTGGAGCAGGAAGATGTCCTGAACCTCTTCGAAGGCATGATGCGCCACCTCTTCAAGACCGTGGTGAATGCCGAGATTCCCAATCCCATCCCGAGGATGAGCTGGTACGACGCTATGGACCGCTTCGGCAGCGACAAGCCAGACATCCGCTTCGGAATGGAGATCCGTGAAGTGACCAGTCTCGTCCAGGGCTGCGGTTTCTCTGTCTTCGACAGCGTGGAATACGTCGGAGCAATCGCAGTTCCCGGCGCAGCCGGCTACACCCGCAAGCAGACCGACGAGCTCACCGAGTGGGTGAAACGCCCTCAGGTAGGAGCGAAGGGTCTTGTTTATATAAAGATGAATGAAGACGGAACCGTCAAATCGTCCGTCGACAAATTCTATACTGAAGACCAGCTCAAGGCCGTTGCCGCAGAGGCCGGCGCAGCCAAGGGAGACCTCGTGCTCGTGCTTTGCGGTGCGAAGCGCAAGACCCAGACCATGCTCGGCGTGCTGCGCATCGAAATGGGTAACCGCCTCGGCTACCGCGACCCCAAGGTGTTCGCGCCGCTGTGGGTGGTTGACTTCCCCCTGCTCGAATGGGATGACGAGACCCAGCGTTTCTACGCGATGCACCACCCCTTCACCGCACCGAAGCCGGAACATATGGAGTGGTTCAACTCCAACCGCAAGGAGGATCTCGAAAAAGTGTGCGCCAACGCATACGACTTCGTGCTGAACGGCACAGAGCTCGGCGGCGGCAGCATCCGTATCCACCAGGCTGACGTCCAGAAGAGGATGTTCGAAGTGCTCGGAATCAGCCCCGAAGACGCAGACTACAAGTTCGGATTCATCATCAACGCCTTCAAGTTCGGCGCTCCGCCTCACGGAGGCCTCGCATTCGGCTTCGACCGCATCTGCGCACTGTTCGGCGGCCAGGAGACCATCCGCGACTACATTGCATTCCCCAAGAACAATATGGGCCGCGACGTGATGCTCGACGCTCCTTCAGCCATCGACGACGTCCAGATGGAAGAGCTGTTCCTCAAGAGCGTGGCTCCTGAAAAGAAATAGTATGGAGCAACAGATTATTGACGTCCTGAGCGGCGTCATCCATCCCGCCTACCAGGAAAACATAGTCCGTCTCGGACTGGTGGAGAACCTCAAGGCGGACGACAGGACTATATCCTTCCAGCTTGTTTTCACTCGCAGGGACCCTCTGGCCGGCAGCATCAAGGATGCCTGCAGAGAGGCCCTGAAAGAGGCTTTTCCGCAGCACGAGGTGCAGATTCTGGAACTCGTCCGCGAAAAGAAGGCCAATAACACCAATCCCGCCGAACTAGGTATGGAGCAGCTGGAGAAGGTCGGCAAGATCATAGTGATAGCTTCCGGCAAGGGCGGCGTCGGCAAGAGCACGGTGGCTGTCAACCTGGCGGTGTCTCTGGCCCGCCGCGGCTACAAGGTTGGCCTGGCCGACGCAGACGTCTACGGCCCTTCCGTTCCCAAGATGACCGGGACTGAAGGTCAGATGCCGCAGGCGCTGGAAGACGAAGATGGCAACCAGCTCATCCTTCCCCTCGAGAAATACGGAGTAAAATGGATGTCCATCGGTTACTTCGCCAGCCCTGAGCAGGCCCTCATCTGGAGAGGCCCGATGGCCTGCAACGCCCTCAAGCAGATCATCCTGCAGGTGCAGTGGGGCGAGCTGGACTACCTTCTGATCGACCTTCCTCCGGGAACAGGCGATATCCACATCACTCTGGTGAACGACATTCCTGTGGACGGAGCCATCATCGTCACGACCCCGCAGGCTGTCGCGCTTGCTGACGTGGAAAAGGGCATCAATATGTTCCGGAATCCTAAAATCGACAAACATATATATGGTATAATAGAGAATATGGCCTGGTTCACTCCGGCGGAGCTTCCGGACAACCGTTACTATATCTTCGGACGTGAAGGAAGCAAGGCCATCGCAGCCAAATACGGCATCGAAATTCTCGCTCAGATTCCTCTTGTTCAAAGTATTTGCGACAATGGCGACGTAGGCACACCTGAGGCCCTCGATGCCAACAGCGTGATTTCCAAAGCATTAGACAACATCGTACTGTAATACCAAAAATATTTTTAAAATTTTTGGTACTTTGTCTTGCAAGGTATTGTTATTTTTCTATATCTTTGCATCGTAAACATCAATGCAAAGAATAGTACTAATAAAATAACAATACCGAACGATCATGAAAAAGACAATTAATGCAGGTATCGGAAAACGCAACTTCGTCATGGACGAAGATGCTTACGCAAGACTCGACTCTTTTCTGGCTCACTTCCGCGCCCGCCTCAACGCAGGTGACAGGCAGGATGTGATGGAAGAGATCGAAGGCCGCATCGCCGAACTCTTCATCGCCGAAATAGGCGGCGGCAATGCAGTAGTCGACATCAACCTCGTCAACAGGGTAATCGCCGAAATCGGAATGCCGGACGGCAGCGACGAGTTCGGCTCAGCAAACAATGCTTACGCCCAGCCCGAAGCCAAGCCCAAGAAGAAACTGTACCGCAACCCCGACGACAAATTTCTCGGCGGCGTGTGCAGCGGTCTTGCAGCATACTTCGACACTGACACCGTAATCATCCGCATTCTCTTCGTAGTCCTGTTTATCTGCGCTTCTGCAGGTTTCTGGGCTTACCTCATCTTCTGGATCGTGACTCCCAACGCTGTGACTGCAGCTCAGAAATGCGAGTTGCGAGGCCTCGCTCCTACATTGGAGAATCTCTCTAAATTTTCTAACTCTTCAAAATAATGTGCGATATGGAAAAGAACGTAACTACCGAGAACGTCCGCGCACAGATGCGTAAAGGAGTTCTGGAGTATTGCATCTTGCTGCTCCTTGCCAAAGAAGATGCCTATGCATCCTCAATCATCAACAAACTTAAGGAAGCCAATATGATAGTGGTCGAAGGAACTCTGTATCCCCTGCTCATCAGGCAGAAGAACCAGGGCCTTCTCCAGTACCGCTGGGAAGAATCACCTCAGGGCCCGCCCCGCAAGTACTATTCAATCACCCAGAAGGGTCGCGAACAGCTCGAGGAGATGAACAACGCCTGGGGAGAAATCGTCACTACCATCGAAAACATCAAGAACTGACCTGCCATGAACAAAGTAGAAAAAGTAAGTATAGGCAAATGCGCATTCTCTCTTGACGAGAAAGCATACGCCACCATCAAGGGATATCTGGACTCCCTGAATCTCTACTATTCGAAGATGGACGGAGGCCGCGAGATAATGGAAGGGATCGAGGAGAGAATGGCCGAGCTCCTGCTCGAAAAGACAGAGAACGGCATCGATGTAGTCTCAGACTCCATAGCCAACGAAGTTATCGAGATTCTCGGCAGGCCGGAGGTGATCGAAGAAGGAGCCTCAGACGGTGACGCCCCCAAATACAAGTTCGAGGGCAAGAAGAGGCTCTACCGCGACCCGACCAACAAGGTTCTCGGAGGAGTCTGCAGCGGTCTTGCAGCATATTTCAACACTGACACCGTGCTTTTCAGGGTGCTCTTCGTAGTTTTCACCCTCTTCCCGGCTTTCCTTACCTGGGGTCACGGTTCAAGCATCGCCCCTGTAATCTATATCATCGCCTGGATTGCAATGCCCAAGGCAGATACAGTCCGCAAGCAATGTGAGATGAGAGGAGAGAGCCTAGGCATAGCAGATATCGAGCATAAGTACAAGGACGGCTCGGCCCCTGTCACCGAACGTTCAGACTTCTGGAGAGTATTCGGCCGCGTCCTCTGCATCTTCATTGGCTGTATCCTGCTCTGCGTCGGCGTTTCCGGCCTGCTGTTCGGCGGCCTTGCAGCCTTCGGCTCTACAGCCTTCCTCCACGTTGATTCACAGCTCTTCGTCAACACTCTGCAGAGAATATTCGAGGAATTCGGAGCTTCATATTACAGCTTCAATGCAGGCATCACCACTCTGACCAGAGTGCTGCTGATCGTATTCGGCTCGATGGTTTACTTCCTGCCGTTCATAGCCTTCATCTACGCGGGAATCCATCTGATCTTCAACCTCAAGTCTCCTTCATGGAGGCCCGGTCTGATAATCTTCATCCTGTGGCTGCTCTCTATCGTAGCTCTGTTCGTAATGCTGATTATCGCCTCTTCGTCGATTGCATTGTGGAACTCGTCGATTACTGCACTCATTTTATAACGAATTGGCTAAATTTGTCTGAAACAAATCCATTCAAATGAAAACACTCAAGCGTATCTTAATCGCTCTTGCAGTAATCTCCATCTCCCTCCCGGCCGTCGCCGATGAAGGCATGTGGCTGCTCCCTCTGCTAGAGAAGATGAACATCAAGACAATGCAGCAGATGGGCTGCGAACTCTCGGCATCTGACATCTACAACATCAACCATTCGTCCCTGAAGGACGCTGTCGTCAAGTTCGGCGGCGGATGTACGGGTGAGGTGGTGTCTTCCAGAGGCCTGCTGCTCACCAACCACCACTGCGGATACAGCGCCATCCAGCGCCTCAGCACCGTCGAGCACGACTATCTCACCGACGGATACTGGGCAATGGACTATAGCCAGGAACTCCCTGTGGAGGGGCTGACGGTAACCTTTATGCAGAGCATGACCGACGTGACGTCGAAGCTCGAGAAAGCGGCCCGCAAGGCACAGAACGACAGTCAGCGCGACAGCCTTATGGGAGTTGCCGCCCGCCAGCTCATCGAAGAAGCCATCTCAGGCAATGATTTCCTCGACGCCGACATATCTTCTCTCTTCGGCGGCAACAAATACTATCTGGTAGTCTACAAGATCTATAAGGACGTCCGTTTCGTAGGCGCCCCCCCGAGCTCTATCGGCAAGTTCGGCGCCGACACCGACAACTGGATGTGGCCCCGCCACACCTGCGACTTCTCGATGTTCCGCATCTACTCCGACAAGAACGGCAATCCTGCAGAATATTCTGAAGACAACGTGCCCTACAACCCTGTAACTCACCTTACAGTGTCCCTGAAGGGCATCAACGAAGGAGACTTCTCGATGATCATCGGCTATCCGGGCAGCACCAACCGCTATCTCACCGGCCCCGAAATCGCAATGCAAAAAGCCGGCAACGAAGCCGGAATCTACTGCCGCGGCCGCCGTCAGGAAGTTCTTATGGAGGACATGCTGGCCGACCCTGAAGTCAGAATCAAATATGCCAGCAAGTATTCAAGCTCTTCAAACTACTGGAAGAACTGGATAGGAATGAACGAGCAGATCGCAAACCTCAAGGTCGAAGAGCGCCGCTATGAGAATGACAACGCCTTCCGCAACTGGATTGCAGCCAAGCCCGGCCGCAACAAGAAATATGCTGGCGTGCTCGATGAGATCTATGCTCTTACTGAGCAGCTGACTGCCGGCGAGGTCAATCTGACCTACCTGACCGAATCTCTCGGAAGGGTCGAGATTGCCTCCATCGCCAACAACGTGGCCAACCGCCTGCGCAACTACGACACTGCCGACGAGGCAACCCGCAAAGAGATGCTGGAGACAGTGGATGCCCTTATGGATTCTTTCTACAAAGACTATAATATGCCTACCGATGTCAAGGTTGCGAAGGAGATGATAAAGGTGGCCAAAGAGAAACTGCCTGAAAGGCTTCTGCCCGAATTCTTCGAGGTTATCGACAGCGAATTTGCAGGAGACATAGATGCTTACGTCGACGACCTGTTCGCAACTTCGGCTTTCTCTTCAAAGGAGAAAGCTGCGACGGACATCGCCGCCAAGGCTGCTTCAGGCCGCATCAGCTTCGTGGACGATCCTGCATACCAGTACGTACAGGACTACCGCACCGTCGGCCTGGCAGAACAGATGTCCTACACGGCTGCCAGCGAAAAGCTCTATGAAGCCCGCAAGAAATACATTGCCGGTCAGATGGAGATGAACCAGGGCAAAGCCATGTATCCGGATGCCAATATGACTATGCGTCTTACCTACGGTCAGGTGAAGGCTTACGAGCCGAAGGACGGCGTCATCTACAAATACTACACTACCCTCAAGGGCGTAATGGAGAAGGAAGACCCCGACAACTGGGAATTCGTGGTTCCTCAGAAACTCAAGGATCTCTACGCAGCAAAGGATTTCGGCCGCTACGGCAACCCTGACGGAAGTATGCCCAACTGCTTCATCATGACCGGCGATATCACCGGCGGCAACTCCGGAAGTCCTGTATTCAACGGCAAGGGACAGCTCACCGGCCTTGCATTCGACGGCAACTGGGAGGCGATGTCAGGTGACATCATCTTCGAGCCCGACCTGCAGCGCTGCATCTGCGTGGACATCCGTTACGTGCTCTTCATCATCGACAAATTTGGAGGCGCAGGTTATCTGCTCGACGAAATGACAATAGATTGACCATAACGTTTTTTTAGGTTTATGAGGCGGGAGATTGTGGCGATAGTGATAATGCTCCTGTGCGCGGCCGATCTCCGCGCACAGGTTGTTTTTTGGAATGTCGAGAACTATTTCGACACTCGCGACGAGGCCGGACGCATCGACGAGGACTTCACCCCCTCCGGCAGCTATCATTGGAACCGCAAAAGGTATCTTGCAAAGCGCAACTTCATAGCAAAAGCTCTCATCGCCACCTCGGATAGTCTCGGCGCCATGCCCGCCGTGATATGCCTGGCGGAGGTGGAGAACAGGCGCGTCCTTCAGGATCTGTCAGAGAACACACCTCTGGCCAGAACAGGCTACAGGATAGTGCACCGCGACAGTCCGGACGCAAGGGGAATAGACGTTGCCGTGCTCTACGACCCTTCGAGGATTATCCTGGAATCGGCAGAATTCCTGACCGCAGAGGGTTTCAGCACGAGGGAGATCCTCTGGTGCAGGCTGCTGCCGGCGGATGATTCCACGGCCAATACTCTGCATCTGTTCGTAAATCACTGGCCATCGAAGCGAGGCGGTGCGGCCTCGTCCGACTCAAGACGCATCGCGGTATCTTCGTTGCTCCGCGGCCAACTCGATTCCCTGCAGGCGGCGGAGCCTGACAGCCGCATCCTTCTGGTGGGCGACTTCAACGACACGCCTGACAGTGAAGTGCTGACCGCGCTTTGCGACAGCTGTCATCTTGTGAATCTTTCGCTGCCATTGTGGAAACAGGGAAAAGGAACGATACGCTATAACGGGAAATGGGAGCTGATAGACCAGGCGCTGGCATCCCGGACCCTTGCCGGAGATGGTGTCCGCTTCGGTATTTTCAGCCCGGATTTCCTTCGGGAATATGACAAATCATACCTTGGATACAAGCCCAGACGCACCTTTGTGGGCCCACGTTATAACGGAGGAGTAAGCGATCATTTCCCGATTTGTTTATATCTTTTTAATTACTTACATTTGTCGGCTCCAGTAAAAAACAAGTAATATTAAAATAATCAAATAATTAACATGAAAAATTACACTACTGACAAGATTCGCAACGTCGTACTCATAGGTGGCACCCGCAGCGGTAAGACCACGCTTGCGGAAGCGATGTTGTATGAAGGAAAGGTCATCGACCGCCGCGGTACCGTAGAGGCAAAGACCACGGTTTCCGACAACACCGAAGTTGAACAGCTTTATCAACGCTCAATCTATTCCACTCCGCTCTACGCAGAGTACAAGGACCACAAGATCAACTTCATCGACACTCCGGGTGCTGATGACTATATCGGTGGTGTAATTTCAGCCCTGAACGTATGCGACTCAGCCATCATGACTGTGAACGCAGGCCAGGGAGTCGAGGTAGGCACCGAGATCATGGGCCGCTATGCCGAAGAGCACAAGATGCCGATGATCATTGCCGTAAACCAGCTTGACACCGACAAGTCAAACTGGGACAACACTATCGACAGCCTCCACCAGGCTTTCGGCAGCAAGCCCACCATCTTCCAGTTCCCCGTCAATGCAGGCGTTGAGTTCAACAGCTTCGTAGACGTGCTGAAGATGAAGATGTACAAGTTCAGCGGCGAAGACGGCAAGTGCGAGATCGTCGACGTTCCCGCCGACCTCTCTTCAAAGGCTGAGGACATGCGCGCCGAGCTGATGGAAATGGCAGCCGAGAGCGACGAGGCCCTGATGGAGAAATTCTTCGACGCAGGCGAGCTCACCGAGGAAGAGATGCACAAAGGTCTCAACATCGGTTTCGTGAACGGCACCCTGTATCCTGTCTTCTGCGTATGCGGCAAGAAGGACATCGGCGTTCAGCGTCTGATGGAATTCCTCACCGAGGTGGCTCCAGCCCCGAAGGAGGATCCGGCAGGCAAGACCTCTCTGTTCGTTTACAAGACTGCTCTCGAGCAGCACCTCGGTGACGTGGTTTACTTCAAGGTTCTCTCAGGCAAGGTAGGTGAAGGCGTTGACTTCATCAACATGGCCAACGATTCCAAGGAGCGTATCACCACTCTTTACGCCGTAGCAGGCAAGAAGAAAGAGAG
>JAFZBF010000032.1 GCA_017561885.1 Bacteroidales bacterium
TCGAAAGCCTTCATGAACTTTGTGATAACCTTTTTCCTTTCTTCATCAGCCAGATACTGTAAAGGTACTGCCGAGCGAATGTCATTAGCAGAAATCACGATGGCATCGTCAAACCAGTTTACTATTTTTGTAGCTAAAGGTTCATTAAATGTTTTCAGAACTGCAAGGAAACTTGATGATGGGGATACCATATCTGCAGAAATGATGTTGTTTGCAACCTTGACGTTGATTTGCTCCTTATTGAATTTTATGTCTGCACCATCTCGCGAGAACACATTGATTTCTCTCTGTCTCTTCAAATAGAGCCATTCACTCAGCACTTCCTTGTTGTTCAACTCTACACCATAGCGGTACTGAACTCCATCAATTACCATTACAGTCTCAAAAAATGAGCATTCCTTCTCTGATGCTGTATTTAGACGAAATGTATCATACTTTGTCTGCCAGTAATCTAATATAGGAATACGGTTGTCACGCTTAGGTGGACTGATAAACGACTTCATGAAATTAAAAGCGTCAAACAGCTTTGTTTTACCACTAGCGTTAGCACCATATACCACTACCGTTTTTTGAAGACTTGTCTTACCATCCATTTTATGGCAATAAAGGTCTTTTTTTCCTGTTCCGGAAGCAACAAGATTCAGGATTGCTTCATCTTTGAAGCTTTTGTAGTTGCTAAATGAAAACTGTACTAACATATATGTTTCTTTTAAGCAGTGATTTCTTTTGCAAAGTTACGCTTTTTTTCTTAAAAATGGCAATCTTATTGCGATTTTTTGCGATTTTTTGCATAAAATTGATATTAAACAGGCGTTTTTGGGGTTTTTAAACTATAATTCTTGAATGATAAAGTAAAATGGTTAGAAAGTGAATTCAACGAAAATAAATCTATCAACCATACATAATCGTTATAAAAAGTTAAATACGTTAAATCTTCATCTTTTTTGCATCTACAGAATCAACGCCATCACTTTTCTACCGTTTGGGATAAAATTAATTGAAATACAATGAGTTACAGATTCGATATATGTTTTGTCTCGTTTTTAGATATTAAAAGATTCTGAATAGAAGATGAACATCTCTTGAGGGTTACCATAACTGGTTTAGACATCCAGCAAGAATAACATAGGAAGCTAATCTTGAAATGCTTCTTGTTTTCATTTTGTTTTGATAATGACTTTAGCATTTCAAAGGTCGGCTTCCGTAAAGAGGATTCAAAGAACTGGCGGTAACAAATGGTTGTGTGTAATGGATTGATACTAAGAGGCTAATGTTCCTGGATTGGTAACATTGCGTGCTATTATGGTAAAAACTATTGAAGAAACATTGCTTCTAATGAGTGCTTTTCATCTCTAGAAGCCTCATGAAGAGTTCTTCATCCGGAGAGTTGGCGCGTGTGATTAACAGCCAGATTCCATTCTGATGGCGAGTTATATAAAACGGCCGCGCAACCAAACAAAATGAAAAAAAGAAGTTGCTAAAGCCTCTTGTCGCGCGGCCGTAAGGGTCCGGACACGAAAAAGGCACAGGGTTTCCTGTGCGTTCTTGAGGCTCTGGAATGCCCTGTCTCCGTCACAGGTCCCCCTGTGCCAGAGCACAAGGGAATCCTGATGAACGGACAGAGACTATAAAATTTTCCAGATTCCAAGAATGTCCGTCAAAAAGATTCCGTATAGGATATCGTTTTGTTTTTTATGTCTTTGATGCGAAGGTAGTAAAACTCTGTTGAAAAGAAAACAGCGCCAAAGCCTTTTGAATGTCGACACTATACATAATGAGAATTGTGAAATAATTAAAAATGGAAGACATTTCTGCTCAATCTCAAATATTTAATAAGATGCACAATCATAACAATAACAATAAGATAATTGTTCCTACTATCTGACAAACCGAAAATTCCGCTGCAAAGTAAACCCATTGCACGCTTGAAAAGCCTTCCCTTAAATGAAGAATAGAAACACCTATCTAGAATGCAGGCTGGGACTGTTTTTCATCTCAACAGTCTGCATTTCATAATATGATGAAAGAAAAAAAACCGGGAGTCAATTAGACGCGGATTGATGCGATCAATTTAATGCCGATTCTCAAGTCTGGATACGTAAGCAGTTCTGAATCGCGCGCACATATTCAATGGATTCGCTATTCCAAATTGTTCATTGAAAACAAATTTAAAATTGGCATAATTCAGGATATTGTGCCCATGTACATAAACAATAATACTTTTAAAAGACGGAAACAAGTCTTTTAGAAGGATTTTTAGCTTAGGGAGTATGCTTAGTCACGTTTTCTTATGCTCTGGTCTGACAATTGTTAGAAGAACTTCAAGGAATGATATTTGATGACTTTATACAACAAACATAATAATTATTTTTGTAATCTTAATGTATGTTAAAGAGAGCATCGTGATGGTCAATGATTGCCGTATTACCTTTTCTGCCGTACAAACATTCGGCAGAAGAATGAAGGCGAAACGTTTGCTGTAGGTGAAGTCTGCCACAACGGTGAACGAACTTCTCATCCTCAGTACCACTAATGCCGACTATGCTGAAGCTATTATTAAGGACAGGAACACTAATTTTATCTACGTTTTCGTGGAGTATTTAAAATACACTTTACTTATTTCAGAATCATTATATTATATATGGACAATGTCGAAAAAAAAACAGCAGCAGCTCAAGAACTTGTCGGAAAAGAATTAATCGACGGATGGGTAGTGACAGGAAAGAAAACCAAAAAAGATACAGATACAGGTTCTTTCTTCTCTGTATGCTACGTCGCTGGAGAATCCGCACTAAATTGACCCCCTCAATCCGCACCTAATTGACCCCCTTTTTCCTTTTCTTTCATCAGAATTCCAAATGCAGGCTGTAGGAACGAAAAACCGCAACAGCCTGCATTCTATTAAGGTTTCTAATCGTAAGCCCAGGGGGTCATTTTCGAGCGGACGAGGGGGTCAGTTTGAGACCGTACTAAGGGGGTCACTTTGCAGCGGAAATTCCACTTAGAAAAATAATCTGAGAATTCCCCACAAACTGACCCCTTATCTACATCGAAATATAGAATGAAGGATATAAGGTAGACAATATGCCACAGTAAGCATTTTATTTTGGATTATAGCTTCAAGACTAGTTAATCACTTTCCTTCAGAATAATCATTAATCAATATATGTCGAATAATCTTGTTCGCCTTTTCATTCTCTTCAATTAGCTTTGATTTAGAAATGTTCGAAATAGAATAGATCTCATCGGAAGATTTATAAAATTCATTATTAATTCGAATTAAGCCTTTCTTTGATTTTAATTTATACGGAGGATTAACTTGTATTACAGAAATACCGTCTTTTGCATACAATGTATCGCCACTAATTCTTCGATTACTACTTGTAACAATTGGATACTGCATTATCTGATTGTTTTCAAACAAGAAACCATCCAAATAATAAATGAGGCTAATAGAAGGATTATCTTTATTGTGATAGAGTATCAAGGTAGAGGCTATTTTAGGATAAGGATACTCACCGACAATATTGTCGGTGAAAGACTTAAAACGATGAAAATGCCCATTATAGTAGTCTATGACATTTTGCCCCAAAAGATATTTAGAAATAGAAGTCACATTTCCGGTTTGAAGCAAGTTTTCTTTTTCTAAAACTGGTACTAAATAAACGGAAACGATTTCATTTGGAGTATATATGTAATCGGAAACACTAGCGTATTTGCTTATAAGATTATCGTTAGGAACAGAATAACATCTGAACCCCTTTACCGGCATATCTAATAAGAATAATCTTCCATCCTGAAAACAAGAATCTACAAGAACAAGGTGTTCGTTAATTCTATTTATTTGAATAGGATACAAATAATCGATATCATTGAAGCTGTTAAGATAATACCCTAGTTTCGCATTAATCATATTAACTGTATCGGGGATATAAATATACACATCTCTAGTATTGCTTTTTAGATTGCAGAGATATGAAGAATTAGCGGATTGTTTATTGATTTGTATAAGAACAATAAACAAGGCAATGAACACACATATTATTATGTATAGTACTTTTTTCATTCTCAAAGAAAATGTCTCATCGAGTATAATAATATGAGCTCGATGAGACAAAAATGATTACTTAAACAACTGATTAACCCACAGGAACAATGATGATATAAAATCATTGTGCCCTTTTTCGGACTCCACGATTGCATTAATTTGTTCCTGTGTTATTGATGATGTACGATTTGAGTCTGGAGAAGTAGACATTAAAGTGTTATCAATATGTCCTTTAATACCAAGAAGATGTCCTAATTCATGCGCTCCAGTTAAACTTTGTCTATTTGTCCCAGGAATAACCATTGAATATTTAGAATTAACTTTAACTGAATTTGTTTGAACATATGTTCTGCCACTATCCTCTTCTCCGTTTGCGTTTATCATCCTTTCGTCAGTTACCTCGTATGTGTTTTTATCGGTTTGATTATTATCAAGGAAAGGGCTTTCAACAACAATAATGTCATAGAGTACTCTAAAACTTTTGTCTCCAATGAAATAATAATCTTCTTTTCGATTATTCCAATAACTCGCAGCTTGCTTTGCGGATGCCATTGATTTGGTATCAGCAAAAATGGTAGCAGAGACCGTTACAGAGTTATGTCTCCACTTTCTGGACCAATCCTTGCCATCGAGATCCACTAGATTCATCGGATTCCCGGCACAGTATGCATACGGGCTGAAGTTATAGTATTTCTCGGCCAGCGGGTCGAGGGTGTTGAAGCGACCGGGGATGGGATCAAGGAAGCGGGCACCAAAGTCATATTCACCGCTTTCTGTGGACAGTTCCTTGCCGATGAAGCGATATCGGCTGTCGGAAATATTGGAAGAAGGGATTGTATGCCTGTTGTCGGTAATCAAACCACCATACGGGTAGTAGTGGTTTACCTGCATCACAGTGCCGTCTGAAGCAGCAACAACACGAACGCTTCCGAGATGGTCGGTAAGGAAGAAACGGTAAGCCGGACTGCTGCCAGTCATGTCTGCATAACCACCATCGAATATGATTTTCTTAAGCGATCCGTTCTCGTAAATCATATTTCCGACATAATCTCGCGTTATGGTTGAATTGTTATTGGTCGTCACCTTTTCCTGATATTTCACTCCATCAGAGCCGTATTTCCTGTCGATAATGATGTCACTTCCTATGGTTTCCTGTTGGGGAAGATCAAGCAGGTTGTATGTCACCGTACGGGATGTTCCTTGGGTAGCGGATGTCTGTCGGCCTTTGGCGTCATATGTGGCGACACTCGAAATCTGGTTGCCAGAGAGAGTCGGCGACAGACTCAGAACGGTCGTGGACGAAGTGCCAGCTGAATTCAATCCTTTATGCTGGATGCTTGAAAGGTTTGTATTCCTGTCATAAGAGTAGGTCGCATTGAACGCTCCTGAAATAGCATCTTCAACGTAGGTCGCAGCAGTAAGCCGTGAGAGTTTGTCATAAGTGAAGTCGTAGTGACGCAACCTGTTTTCGTCGCCCGCTTCCCAGTCCATTCCGCTTATATTACCACCCCACTGTCGATAGGTGGAAGATGCTGCGTCCTGATACTGGAGTGATTCTGAGAATAGTCCGCCGGAAATCTCCGTCAGCCAGGATCGAAGGTTGTACGCATATTCGGATTTGAGTTTTGCCTCTAATGTTGAGCTTGCTCCCGAACCAGTCCGTTTGGTCTCTGCGAGTCTGCCGATTCCGTCATAACTAAGGCTTGCAATGGTAACGGCAGAACCGCTTCCAATTTTGTGTGTAGTAACGGTCGGACGTCCCATAGTATCATAAGAGTATGTCGTTGTTTGTGTCACGGAAGAGCCAAGAGATGGAATGTGGGTGGTTTTAAACAAGGTACGATTGCCGGAAAAATCGTAACCCATCCAGTTCTTGGTGACTCCTCCCGTCTGTGTGGATTCCCGACTCTGTGCGACTCTTCCGTACTTGTCATAATAATATACAAACCAAAGATATTGATTTCCAGTAGTATTGTCAAGAACTCGGGTGAGATTGCCAGTCAAAAGACCTCGTGAGTTTGAATGCAGTGAGGCATAGCCGGCTCCGGGACTGTCAGAAGTCACGTCGGAACTATTGGCTGCAGGGAAACCTGCACCTCCTACGGTAAGGAACTTCATCCAGTCATAGTAGTTCACAGATAAGAGTGTGGGCGATAACAAGGTTATGTCAGTAACCGTATATCCTTTGAATGTGCCGGAGTATGTCGGCGTCTTTGGCAATTCCGCGTGTATATCATAAGCCTTATAAGGATCATCGAATGCATCGAGAGTGAGAGTGGCGGTTCCGGAGACTGCAGGCCGGCCAATATTGTCGACCAAACCGAAAGTCCATTGGTTGGATGAGCGCTGGACTGCGTCCTGCGTCATCACCGGACGGTTGTATTTGTCATAGACAATATATGTCCATCCACCTCCGGGCAACGACTTTGCAATGCAGTTTCCGCGACTATCATAACGGTATATATATGCCAGACTGGAGATTGAAGATTCTGACCATGAAGACGTGCTACTACCGATAGTGTTGGTTAGTTTTGGTGGAATGACGACAACGAGCCTCCCCATATCATCATAGACATAATGGGTGTCATACCATCCTGTGGAAGAGGTTGTCATCAGTCTTCTTTCAAGGACTTTCTCTCCATAAGAGTTATAGAATTCCAGGACAACGCGACTGTCTTCGTCCGTAGTCTTGAATACTTTGAGCGTTGCTGCTGAGGAAGCAGTCTTTTTTGAAATGCTTAGCGTTCCAGATGAAGACAAGCTTGCTTTGAAGCCGCGGTGGTAAAGCATATTCGAAGAAACGGAACTGTTGGACATCATTCCGTGTTCAATGTCTTTAGTGGCAGTTCTCCAATCTGCGCCAGCACCGTATTCGGAAATGATGCGCTCTCGTGGAGATGTTTCGTATGTGGCCTCATTGTAAGGATATGTATCTGAGTAAAAACTTTGTCCGGCAGATTGAGCTGCATCAGAAAATGTCCCTGTAATTGTGCCGGAAATAGGAGTCGGAATCCATTTTTTCCACAGACGTCCCGCACTGTCATAGCTCTGAGCTGTGAGGATGTCCTCTCCGGCACCTCCACCATTTTCAAGTATTTCAGCTACAGGCCGGCCGAGACCGTCCATATAACGAACAGCACTGCGATAAGTCGTTCCTCCAGTTGTTGTGTGAGTTTTTTCAGTGATGCTGTTGTGATTAATCTTCGCGTTGTTTTGCGAGGTGGTGTCCGCATAATAATAGACATACGACTTGACATTGTTCCCTTCGTCGTTCTTGACATAGGTGAGTCGTCCGAGGTTGTCGTACTCGTATGTTTCAGTCACGCCTCTAACATCAGTTGCCGACCGCATTTTTCCGGCAGGGTACCAGGTGTATGAAGTAACATTTGAATAGGCAGGATATATGCGGATGTTGTCAACGACCTTGCCGGATGCGCCCACAGTGACATTGCCTCCGGTGTAGGACATACTGTTGTAAGTCCAGGTGCTGCCGCTCTTGAGCATATAATCAAGGATATACTCCCTGTCGGATGGGATACTCAGGTTTACTGTTTTTGTCCCGCTATGACCGTGAGCGCTGTTGAATCCGGCTGTAGATCCGGTTTCATCCTCGAAGTTATATATGACAGCTACATCGGACGTTCCCGAATGAGTGGTCACAGCGTCATAGTACCTGAGTTGGATGGTGCCATAAGGATGGGTAGGGGTGCCAGATCCTGTGCGATAGTCCATTTCTTGTATAGTAATGGTATGGTCGCCGGCGGGAACGGTGAACTCAGCAACGCCGCTATAGCTCATCAAATACTGAACCCAAGAGTTTGGAACGGTTCCTGGAATTTGAGAAGAAACGATGTATGTGCTTTGGTTATCTACTTGTACCAGGTAAAGCCAATCATAATATGAACTGCCATATATTGTAGCTGTCACGGTATGCGCTGCAGTTGTGCTGAAATAATATGTGGCCGACATGGATCCACCAAAATCTATCTCATAGTTCACTATTCTCAGGCTGTCGGAAAAAGAAACAGATGGTGTTCGTGCTCCTTTTGCGACCATAATTGGGTTAAGGGCATCCTTGCCCCATTCGTAAATAGTCGAGATGCCGTCCGAGTTTACAATGCCAGTGATATTCCCGTGGCTATCGTAACTTCGATAGTCAATGTCCGGAACAGCAGAGCGATATGATGATGGTGAGCTGTTATAAGTAGAGAGATTGACGGGTGATGACAATTCGGCAGAATAGAGTTTGTCCGGAAGCCAGGTAGTGGCATAGCCAGATTCAGTATCAATACTTTCCGGTCGGAAAGTCATCTCCTTGGCGGCGATGACTTTCCCTTGCCGGAGAGTAGCTATCCCTACAGGGACTCCTGCCATACCAGCATCTGCCATCCGCGTGTATATTATACCACTGCGGTCTCCCGGATAATAAGTCACAGTACCGTCTGTTGCAGATCCAACAGTATGGGTTACGTTTGTCGACCGACGAAAAGAGTTGTATTCATAGCTGTAGGAATCACTAAGATTATTGCCTGAATCAGGTTTTTCTGTAACTGTTTTTGAATAGAGATAAGGGAAGCCGCAGTAGATTACGTTGTAAGATGCTAATGCAACCGGCCCCATATCCAAGCGTTTTGTTATTGTTTTCAACACATCCGTATGGCTGAAAGAGTAGTTGTTGACTTCCTTATGAACGGTTTGCCCGGAACCGTTTAAATCCTCTTTTTCGAGAAGTAGCCCCCGGAACAATTCTGCACTTGTGATGGCTGAAAGCATATATATGTCACTATTCTGGTCTGCAAGGACATTGATTGGTGCGGAGTCTGTAGCATCTGTGGTTTCGTGGTTCGAATACTTGTAGATTGTAGAACCTCCTGCTCCTCTGTCCTCTATAACGCGACTATACGTGATGTGGTTACCATCTGTATCAGACAACATATTTAGCGGCTCTTCACTATACATAGAATATGTTATATTATATGTATCAACAGTCGGGAGACCAGCAAATAGCACCAAACTACCATTCTTTTTGAATTGTTGACGACCGGACAAGATGCCGGAAGAATGTGTTGCACCGGAATAACTACCCACATATGAGAATGATCTCGTTTCTGAAGTGCCTCGGAATGGGTTGTCGGTGATTGTTTTTATTCGCAGTCCTCCAGCAATACTGTCTGCAGGGTTTGTCGTTATCGAAAAAGGCAGTTGTTTGGCTGTCCTATAGTATGAGTGAGGTTCATATTCGAAAGTTGTACGTCCACCTGTCGGGTACACGATTTCTTCAAGAATCTCCGCCTTCATAAGATTGACGTTAGGATTTCGAATGCTGTATAGTTGATCCGTTTGAATATAGTTGTAATAGTCTGTCCCGTTAAAATATCCCCATCGGTCTGTCTTTCTGGAATTATATTCCGGTAACGTAGTGCTGTTATAACGGAATTCATATTTATTGTCTGTCGTCCCATTGACTCCTGTTAAAAATTTGACTGAATTGAGTTTCAGTCGTGTATTGGTGTTGTTTGTATAAGAGAAAGATATGTTCCTGTCAGTACCGGAGATATTATCAAGTTTAAGATAGTAACTCCTGTCCATGAAATCGTTGAAAGAGAAACTGAAGGTAGAACCCTGATAATAACCAACGCGCAGTTGGAAATCCTGCTCGTCGATTGAATAATTTAATTCTTGACTTTGAGAACTGTTGAATGTCAGGCTGTCCCCGGAGAGTCGACAAGAAATGGATTCCAAATAGAGGGGGCGAAGGAAAGTAATAGACAGATTGTTCTTTGCATATGGGTCATAATATGTGTCGTAACCGCAGGCTCCCAATGTCGTCATGCCGAATGTTCCGGTATAAACAAAACCGTGATGAAAATCGTGAACGACTATTGGAATGCCGTCTTGTTTGTATGTAAAGGATATTACTTCTCCATCCGGACGCTCTATCTTTGTCAGCATCCAGGTATTTGCGGTGGCAATGGCATTCCAGACGGATGTGTTTTGATATGTCGCTCCTCCTGTCGGGTAAATGGTTGAATGCTGGACAATTGAATACTCGATAGAGTTGTCATCACCTCCGAAATAGTATGCATTTCCTTCCCTGTCCCGTATCACGAATGATTTTAGATACGTATATCGCCTTGCCCGGCGCTTGTTGTTTTGATTGGACGGATGTGTATACATCACTAAACCGGTGCTTTCCGTATCTGTTTCAATTGTCCAACTGACATCAAATGAAGCATCTCCCTTGGAGACAATCTGTACCTCATTATCCCCTGTTATGTAGAACGTGGCTTGTAGCCCCTCAATGTTCAATAGGAATTCATCTGGTTCGTGATCCATCGTATAATACCCTCCGTAGTATGAATAGTGGTAAAGGGTATCATCGTTGTTCCAATTTATCTCATTCTGCGTTTCAGATAAATGGAATAAATAGCCAGGATCAAAAGCTGGAACAACCCCTCCGCTACCAAGAGTACTGCTGTATTCATCTTTTGAGAGATCGTCTTTCCTGCCGTGGATAATCCTGGTAATAGAGCCTCCAGCATGCAATGACCAACCTTGCCCCACCCAACCAGGATGCTGGTCTGGGCGGTTGCCACCTGCATAGTATGTCAGATAGACGGGAAGCGAATAGCCTTTTGCCCTTACCTCGGTTAAAGGAACCGAGATGTTTGGCAGGCCGTTGAAATAGCTAACGGGGATTTTCCCATATTTCCCCATTTCATGGGCGGTGGGACTCAGAACCTGAAGCTCGAAGTGTTGGAAACCATTCTGCTGTGCACAGAGAGTCTGACTTAAGCATCCGGCAATAATAATGCAGGAAGCCAATATTGAAATGCTTCTTTTTTTCATAGTAATGAATTAATGGCTTTAGCATTTCAAAGGTCGGCTGCCAAATGTTTGATTCAAAGAAAAGACGGTAACTGTTTGCTGTATGTAGAAGGTTGATAATAAGGCGGTAATATAATTTGGGGAGTAACACTGTCAGTTCTTGGGGAGAGAGTTTATTTGTATTGCTGCTCCAAGCGAGAGTTTTTCATCTCAAGAAGCCTCAGGAAGAGTTCCTCATCCGGAGCATTGGCGGCCTTGATTTCTTTGCGGAAACGGGATCTGGCAGTCTTGAGGCTTTCGATGGATACACGATTCATTACAAGTTGCACTGTACTGTAGGGCAATCCGGCGAAGAACAGTGAGATTAGCTTGCGGTTTTCTCCTTTGATTGCCGGCACTTGATCCTTGAGTTTTGTCATCACTCCATCGCAATATCGGTCAAGATCTTTTTCCAGAGAGAGGAACAAATCGTCGTTCGTTCTTAAAGCTGCTATTTCTTCCTTAAATTGTTTCAAGGCTATCATTCTCTCCTTGTCGCTATTTGAATGGATATAATCTACAGAGAGTTTGTCAAGATGGTTGAACTTTTCACTGAAAAGAGAACCTAAAAGTGAAGCGTTTGCTTGCTCTGCATGCTGAAGTTCCGATTGTGTGAGGGAGAACTTGAGCATCTGCTCCTGGATTTCCTGTTCTTTTCGTTTCCGATAGGATAGCGTCAACCCAGATAGAAGTGCCAGCGCGAGTAGGACAGTTGCTGTACCAAGGCGGTTGCGATCGCGTAACCTTCCGGCACGTTCCTCTTGAAACAGAGACTCAGCCTTGTAATAATCCCGCTGGGCGTTGCTTACGGATTGCTGCAGTAGTACTCGGGTTAATGAATCTTGGATAAATGCGGCCTTTCGTGTGAGTTGGTACGCTTCGTTGTTAATTCCGCGACGGTGCAGTATGTCAGCATACAGGAAGTCAACGGCATAAGAATCCTCACGACTATTACACATAGCATAAGCATTCCTAAAATACTTGTCTGCAGAATCCCTTTGCCCAATTCTATCCAGAGCAATGGCATAAAAGCAATAATCCTTAAAATCAAATAAACTATTGGAGGAGATTTGAAATAATCGTACCGCTTCTTCAGGGTCCTTGTACTTGTTTATCTGTATGATAGCATTCTCAATTGTATAATATTCATTAAGGACATCGTTATTGAATGCAAGCACAGAGTCAAGATGTTGCTCTGCTTTAGTGAAATCTTGGCTATTGATATAGCTGATTGCTAATCCTAATTCTGCATATGCTGCATAATCAGGATTATCCAAGTATTTAAAATGATAGATTGCCTCACTTAAGCAAGCTTGGCATGCCTGATTATTCAAGGTCTTATTGTATACATCTCCTTTTGCCCGTAAAATAAGGCCTGCATAGTAATGATTATCTAAATCCAAAGCATCTCTTTCCGCCTTTTCAAGTGATACTATTGCGGCTGTGTAATCACAGGCATTATTTTGAATCAACCCATGATAATAATAGGTCATCATCCTATGTTGTTGATCATCTCGAACAGAGTAATAATCTACAGCAATCTTTATCAATGAGTCTGAGGCTACATCGATGTAGTTCTTATCCAAAGCCGCACTAATAAGCAGAGCATAAAGGGCTAGATCTTTTTTTGTGGATAGAACATCTGTATCAATAGTTTTCAGTATTGCCAGGCTGCTGTCAGGTTTAATTTGAAGCAACGACTCGGCTGAGTATAGTTTATTCTGGCTTTCGGTGTTGTAACAAGCTGAAACCAGCGTTGCCAGAATAATTAGAGTATAATAGGTGCATTTCATCGTATCACTATAATTCAAATGTAACAATTATAGAACGCATTATGACCTCTTTTAAAGATTTGTTACCTAAGATATGTGATAATGTGCTTAAGGTCAGCTATTTAACAATAGGATAATGTTACCTATTATCAGTCATACTTATTAAATGGTAGAGTGATATTTGTAATACTAACTTAAATACCAAACAAATGAAAAAAAGAACATTGCTAAATGGAATTGCGTGTTGCATATTCTGTATTTTCGGATGCTTAACATCGTATGATTCGTATGCATCATATATTAAGCAAACTGACGGAGAAGATATTATTATTTCGCAGAAACCTATCAACCCTCAAGGGGTTCCACGTACTCCCATTATTATTCCCTTTTACGCCGAGCTGGAGAGCGGATATGTGCTTCTGGGTAGTTTCTCCTCTTGCGGCATTGTAGATGTCAGCCTCACGTCCACTGCAGGTGACGATTATTCGACTGTATTTGATACAGCCAACGGTTCTATCATTATCCCGATCTCTGGCAACACTGGAGATTATGTACTACTTATCACAACGCCCGCCGGAACCGAATACATTGGCGAGTTCAGTATTTGAGCATTCAATAATCATTTGTAAACATGTAAATAATAATATTATTATGAAAAGATTATCATTATTCATCATGTTGTCTGTGGCCGTGCTGCTGACCGCTTGTAATGGAATCGATAATGTCGGTCCAGATGTGGAGACAGTTGCTGCCAAACAGAAGACATCAACAATAATCCGTGATGTCAATGTATCTAAAAACGAAGCTATCGATGTTGCGAACAGGTTCGTACGTTCCAATTCCGATGGGAACATAATTCGAACCAAGAGTGCATTCGCAAGTACTAAGATGATTCGTTCATCTGAGACAATCAGGGAGGATGGGAATAATCTTATGTACGTTTTCAACTATCAAGGTGGCGGATTTGTTATCGTCGGTTCTACGAGAAATTATTATCCTATTCTTGCCTATTCAGATGAAGGTTCCTTCGTCCTTCAAGAGGATATGGGCCCTGTTGACGTATGGCTTGATGAAACAAAAGTCAGCATCAAAAACAGCAATTCGCTTGACAATGATACGAAAGCGCAGATGCAAAATCTATGGTCAATGTATGATGGCACTTTAGTTGATCCGGCACAGGAACTTCTTTCTGCCCGCAGACCTCAGACCCGCAGCACTGGAGAAGATGCCTGCTGGGATAGGATCGATTCGCTGCAGGCAGAGCACGGCGACGAAGGGTGGACTTACCTTCCAGTATCTCAAGTTGAAGAATTGTTTACAGATTTAGGTTTCTCAAATGACTATGCAACTATCTGTTATTGTGCGTCACAAAATCACTCTGAGCTGAATGAAACGGTCATAGGATACAGATATCCGGCAGTCAATCAGGTTGGACCACTTCTGACAACAGAGTGGCACCAAGGTTCACCGTATAACAGTTTGTGCCCAAATCAATACCCGGCAGGTAGCGAAGTTATTGCTACAGCACAAATAATGAGGTATTATGCACATCCGGATACACTTATGTGGGAAGGTAATACCATCACATGGGCAGATATTCCTGTGTCACCAAATACGGTGCCGAATAAGATTCCGCACCTGATACGGCGGTTAGGCCAGTTATATAAAGAGAATTATGGAGCATCTGGAACGTCTACGTTTATAGCCTATGTACTAAGCGGAATGATGTCAAAGGGTTATTTGCCTATTGATGCCGAGAATGAAACAAACTATCGTAACCAAATATTTAATAACCACAGACCTGTGTTAATGATTGGAACGAAAAGCAATGATCCTCTTTCAGAACACTATGCATGGGTGTGTGATGGTGTCCGTCAAGCAGTATACAATGAGATACAATATTATACAGAAAACCAACCTTATGGTGCGGGACAATTTACGCAAGGTATGTATACCTATTATAATCCCGGTTTGTCGGGACAACCTGTAGGCAATCCAATATACAGATATCATATGAATTGGGGGCTGCCAGGAGGGACATATAATGGATGGTTCACCGCTAATTATATTTATTGTGCTCCGATTGACTATAATTATAACAGAATCAATTATTATATTTACGTGAATCCAAACTATTAGATCTGTTTTTGAATTAGTAATAATTATCAACACAAAGACGTATTTACGGTTTTGGAGTGTTATTATATAGAGATATCTCATTTATTGTCACTTTTCTTAACTGATAATCAACATGAGAAGAGTCTGTATATTCCTGATTCTGGTGACTGCGCTGACATCCTGCGTGAAGGATGTTGTGCTTGACGCGAAGGAAGACCCTTTCCTTGCGGTGTTCTGTGTTCTAAAGAACGAGTCTGTGCAGGAACTGAAGCTTTCATTTACGAAAAGTGCGACGATGAACGCGGCACCTCGAGTTACAGAGGCGACGGCAGTGCTCACGGACCTGACTGAGGGCCGTGAGGCTGGTCGCTTCGTAAGGGTTGCCGACACCCTCTGGCGGCTGAACTATTCAGCGATTCCAACACACAGCTATCGCTTGGAAATTACAGTGCCTGGACGTGAGCCAGTCTGGGCCGAGCAAACAATGCCGGCTGAGCCTCCTGTGGAGAGTGAAAAGCATCTATTCGGTGATATTTCTTATTATAATATGAGAATAACAGATTTTATGGCAGAGGGTTTCAGATATCGTTTTACAGTGCCCTGCACCACCTGGATATATGCAAAAAACTTCGATAAGGATAAGTTTGTAGGGTCATGGGAGCCGTGGGATGATGTGTGGGTTCCTGCCGAGGAACTCTGTACGGATTATCCCTATGTGGATGATTTCAATCTGACAGGGAAAATCTTGGAAGGAACAGAAGAGCGTAGCAATACAATGCTTGATGCTATTGCTGATAGGTATCATCTATCGGGCTATCCCATTCATCGCGATTTCCTGCGCATCCCAAAGGCAGAGGAACAGACACAATACCCTATTACCATAGACGGAGATTTCAGCCTTTTTTCTGGGGGCAACAATGGACATAACTATGTCTGTTTTGTTGCTTTGTCGGATGATTATGACAGCTACCTGCTTAATGCCTACCAGCAATATTATGCTGAGCAGAGTGATGATCTATCATCAATATATCTCAGGGATAATCTGTACGGCAACATCCATGGCGGAATCGGTATCTTCGGTTCTGCGACCACAATACAGTTCCAAAGAATTTATTCGTGGAATGCGGTATGGTAATATTCGCTGACTTGATTAACCCTAGTAATTCCATATTGTGAAAAAGCCTGCAATAGTTATTCTTCTGCTTGTTTCAATGACCTGCGCTGCACAGCAACCCGCCTGGCTTGATACGTTGGATGCGGCTGTGAAAACTGATTCACGCCGTATCGAGCAGAGCCTCGGTCACCTGCAGACAGGTATTGAAGGGATCCGTGCCATTGTATCTCCCGTTGGTGAAGGCGACCCGATCCGATGGGCGCAGAGTCTTCCCGGGGTGACCACCGGAGCCGACGGCACCACTGCAATGTATGTGCGCGGAGGTGGAGCCGGCAATAACCTTTTCTCGCTGGATGGCGTGCCAGTCTACGGCTATTCCCACATCCTCGGCCTGACGACTCTCGTGCCGACAGATGTGATAGAGAGCGCAGAACTGAGCAAGGGAGGTTTCGACGGCTACGAGAGCAACTTCACCGCCTCGCACTTAAAGGTCGTCACGAAGCAACCATCACAATCCCGCAGTTGGAGCGCCGGTCTCAACAATTTCCTGCTCAGCGCTGGAGCTGAAGGCCCCGTCGGCAACAGGATAGGCTATGAGTTCTCGGCCAGGGTGTCGCCGCTGGCTCTGGAGTATAGGGCTCTGAAGGACCTTCTGCCCGGTAGGCTCGGTGGCCTGAACAACTTCGGTGCTTCTGTCGGAGACATCTATGGCAAGATAAATGTCCGGATCAGCGACATCAGCTATGTGTCAGCATCTGCTCTTGCCAGCCAGGACCATTATCGCTTTGATATGTCAAACGCCTCTCACGAAGCAATGGGCTGGAATAATGTCCTCGGCATACTTCAATACCATAGGAATGGCGAAAATACTCGGCTAGATGTGACTGCGGCATACAACAAGTACGGCAGTGTCCAGCAGCAGGGAAAAAGATACCGTGGCCGCTGGAACGAGTTGTCTATGAGTTCCGGTCTTACGGAATACAGCTTTCATGCTATGGCGCACCATTTCTGGGGCAACCTTTTCGAGTTAGACGAAGGGCTCACATTCCGCTACGCGCAATTTTCGCCCGGGCAGGTGGGAGAAAGGTCGAAAAGGACTGACGTAATTCTTGCCACTCCCTGGGTGCAGGCGAGCTACAACGTTCCGGACAAGATATCACTGAAGGCCGTATTACGCGGCAACTACTATCACAACCAAAGTTACCTCCCGTCGACAAAAGAAGTGCTCGGCAGCGGCGGACGCACCGACCCGGAAGTGAGCCTGGCAGCAAAATGGACTATTACTCCGCACATCGCCTTTGAAGCCACCTTCGACCGTCTGGTGCAGTACTACCATACGCTCGAGGGAATGCCGGTCGGCTGGTCGCTGGACCTGATCGTGCCGACGGTGGAAAACATACTTCCGGAGAAGTCGCTTCAGGGCGGTGCAGGCCTTTCAAGCCGTTTCGGGGACCACAGCCTCTCGGTGGGCGGTTTCTACAAGCTGATGAACAACCTGGTTTACTACAAGTATTCACAGGAACTGTTCAGCGGCGGCCTGGCCGGATGGGCCGAGCACGTCGAGCTGGGAGACGGCCGTTCATACGGACTGGAAACTCTCTATGAGTTCCAGCATCAGGACTGGTATGCGAGGACGTCTTACACTCTTTCGAAGACTACGCGCGAGAACTTCCCTTCGTTCTATGAAGGTGCGCCTTTCCACGCGCGTTTCGACCGCCGCCATATGCTGAACGCCACCCTGCAGTGGAAAGGCTTCTCGGCCACTATGATTCTGCAGAGCGGCCACTGGGAGAACGGCGAGGCGGTGACCTACAATACTTACTATAATAACAACAGTTTTACATCGAAATACTATTCCGGAGTCAACAATTACCACATGCCGACAGTATTCCGTCTGGACCTCGGCTGGCAGAAAACTTTCAATATCGGCCGCTCCGAGAATACAGTCAATCTCGGTGTCTGCAACGTCACAAACCATTTCAACCCCTTTATGCTCTATTTTGACACGAACACTGAATCCTGGAAAGAAATAGCCCTGCTGCCCATTATGCCGAACTTCAGCTGGCGGGTGACGTTCTAATAACTTTATATTCAGTTACTCTGATTATGCAACGTTAATTCTTGTCAATTCATCTATAATGAGAATAATCACAATCTCAAAAAGTACTATGAAAAGAGTATTTTATTGTTTAATCCTGACAGCAGCAGCCTCTTTCGTATTGTCTTCTTGTGGAGATGCTCAAACAACGATGTTAAATCAATATCGACTTCATATAAATTTCAAGGATGTTGCTGGAAATGATCTGGTTGCCTCGTTAGGAGAAGAGTATTATATATCCGAGTCATGGCGCACAAAGTGGGTGAACGAAATTAATCCGGATAAATATTCCCTTGATATCATTCTGTCAGATGGAGTCAACGCGACCAAGCCATATTATACTCTGGCAAAATACAATGATGATCATAGTTGGCTGATTCCAGAAGTGAACGGAAGATATGACGGGGATGGCACGTGGTATCTTGAAAGTAATTTTGTTTTATTGAAGAAAGGTCTTCAAACCACTTTGACATATAGATTATCGTGTCCTACAATATTTGGAGATGACACTGTACATGAAATAGTTGCCTGGTGGGAAGATGGAACACTTATAAGCGATAAATGTCGGATTCCCACCTGCATTAAGGTTGTTTATGACGGCATGGAGATTCAGCCGATATTTGGCATATCATATAACGATCAATCCGATCCTTGCTATTCTGCATATTTCCTCGACATCGTCCTTGACAGATAACTTGCCATTGTCTCTTTTGTTGTAATAATCAGCCCTTGAATCTCACAATTCATCCTAATGAGAGTTAAAAAAACAATCAAGTAGGAGACGTATTTTCAAACTATGTGAGTTTATATAGTGGTATCGATAATATTTACAATAAAGTAGGACATTGATATGAAATCTATTCATTACTACTTATGCATAGCTATGATGGCTATGGCATTATCAGGATGCAACAAGGCAGATGCACCGTCAGGAGCAACGGAAAGGCCGATGTATCAATACTTGTTTGCAATTAGTATCAAGGATACGGCAGGGAATGATTTGGTTGCACCATTGCAAGGGACACATTATGTTATTCATGAAAAACCTGAGGGTTATACCCTTGATATAATTCCATCCAATCCTCGGACTGATATAGGCAATAATCCAAATGTCGTTGGAGAGCCTTCATATCCCCATTTTGGCGTGCGTCATATCGAGGGAAGTGAAAATTGGTACCTTCTCAACATGTTTAATGTATTTAGAGAATACGGACCACAGGAATACCTTACATATAGAATCTCCAGTTCAATTATATTTGGCGATAATCAGGAACATGATATCGTGGCCTACTGGGGCGAAGATCCATTTTATCCTTCTCCATCGGAATATGTTAATTTGATGCCAGAATGTCTGAAAGTTGTTTTTGATGGAAAAGATATGGAAGTCAAAAAGGTTGCCCGTACATTTTCTTCAGATTTTCCTGATGAATTAGTTCCATACCGTACGGTGTGGTATTATATGGTCGACATCGTCCTTGACAGATAACTTGCCGTTGTTTTGTGATGAATAATTAGTCCATTATCGAAGGCATCCTTGAGGGAGAGAAGGCAGGGACAGCAGCGGTTGCTCTTGAGCTATTTCCAAACCCGAATTTCTACGGCCACCTTGTCTGGCCGTTGCCGGTAATCTGGTATTTGTAGGTGGTGAGCTCGGGCAGGGCCATCGGGCCGCGGGCGTGCAGTTTCTGGGTGCTGATGCCGATCTCTGCGCCGAAGCCGAACTGTGCTCCGTCGGTGAATGAAGTCGCAACGTTGGCATATACGCAGGCTGCGTCAACTCTGCGGAGGAAGGTCTCTTTAGCTGCCTCATCTTCGGTGATGATCGATTCGCTGTGGCGCGAGCCGAATTCTGCAATGTGCTCCAATGCCTGCTCCAGCGAGTCTACTGTGCGTATGCTCATCGCATAGGCCAGGAATTCCTTGCCGAAATGCTCCGGCTGTGCTTTCTGAAGCAATGCGGCCGGATAAGAACCGTCAAGCGCTGCAAAAGCCCTTTCGTCGGCGTAGATTATGACATCCTTGTCGGCAAGGGGAGCGCAGAGCGCAGACAGGTCAGCAAGCCTCGATGAGTGAACGAGCAGGCTGTCGAGTGCGTTGCAGACGCTCACTCGGCGGGTCTTGGCGTTGAAGACGATGTCACGGCCGATGGCAAGGTCGCCGGCCGCATCGAAGTAGGTGTGGCACACTCCTGCGCCGGTTTCGATGACGGGCACCTTGGAATTCGCCCTGACATACTGGATGAGCGACGAACTGCCGCGAGGGATGATGACATCCACGTATTCGTGGGCGTCGAGCAGTTCGGCGGTGGCTTCGCGGTCGGAGGGCAGCAAAGTGCAGATGCTGCTGTCCAGGCCATGCTTTTCAAGAACTTTCTTTATGACGGACACGATGGCTTCGTTCGAGCAGGCGGCGTCGCTTCCGCCCTTGAGGACTGTCACGTTGCCCGACTTGATGCAGAGAGAGAAGACGTCGCTGGTGACGTTGGGCCTGGCCTCGTAGATAACGCCGACCACGCCGATGGGAACACTGACCTTGCTGATCTTCATTCCGTTCGGCCTGACAGCCGATGACAGCACCTTGCCAAGCGGGCTTTCAAGTTTTGCCACGTTGGCGATGTCGGCGGCCTGTGAGGCTATCCTGTCGGCGGTGAGCTTGAGCCTGTCGTACTTGAAATTACTGCTGTCCATCTTAGCGAGGTCCAGTGCGTTCTGCTCAAGTATGAAATCAGTCTCGGCCACGAGGGCGTCGCTGAGGTCGTTCAGCACCGCGTTGACGGTTGCGTCGTCTATGTCGCACATCCTGCCGGCAGCCTTTGCCGCTGCGGCAAGCATCGTTCTTACATCATTCATAGGATCAGTTGTTTTTGAATCGTGAGTAAGGGACATCTTCGCTGCCGTGCATTATGGCGGTCAGGATGTCATCTCTCTTGCCGTTGGCAATGACTACTTCGGTGCCTTGCGAGGCTATCTGGCGGGCCACATTGAACTTGGTGCGCATACCGCCGCGCCCGTTGGTGGATTTCTTCTCGCCGATATACTCCAGAACGGAATCATCCGCAGGGGCGATCTCGCGGATAAGCTTGCTGGCCGGATCTGCGGGGTCTCCGGCGAACACGCCGTCCACGTTGCTCAGGATGACCAGAGCCTGGACACCCATCATTACGGCGATAAGGCCTGCCAGTTCGTCGTTGTCGGTGAACATCAGCTCGTGGATGGCCACGGTGTCGTTCTCGTTTACGATAGGGATGATGCCGCAGTCGAGCATCACCTGCATGCAGTTCTTCTGGTTGAGGTAGCTGGTTTCGTTTGTGAAGTTGTCCTTCGTGGTGAGAACCTGTCCGCAGCTGAACCCCTGCTCCTTAAAGAACTGGTAGTAGTTGTGCATCAGGCGGGCCTGGCCGACAGATGAGAAAAGCTGGCGCTGGGAGACGTCGTCAAGATCGTGGTCCACCTTGATCTCGCTGCGGCCGCTGGCCACGGCGCCGGAGGTGATTACTATGACCTTGTAGCCTTCGCGGCGGAGGTCGCTGATCTGGTCGACGAGGGCAGAGAGACGGGTGATGTCAAGACGTCCGTCGGAGCGGGTGAGAACGTTGCTGCCTATCTTTATGGCAAGTAGTCTGTCCATCTGGAATGTATTAGTGTGGCAAAAGTAGGAAATAACCGATTAATTTTAGTTAATTCGCACTATGATTTACGAAGAACTCCCTCTGGAACAATACGAAGACATCGCTTCCCGCATCCTTTATGAGGACAACCACGTGCTTGTCATCAACAAGAAGGTGGGGGAGATCGTGCAGGGCGACAAGACCGGCGACGAGGCTCTGAGCGAGACGCTCAAGCGTTTCATAGCACAGCGCGACGGCAAGCCCGGCCGCGTGTTTATGGGAGTACCGCACCGTCTGGACCGTCCTGTCAGCGGAGTGGCTCTGTTTGCAAAGACCAGCAAGAGCCTTGAAAGGATGAACGAGGCTTTCCGCAACGGTTCCGTCCACAAGATATACTGGGCCCTGACCTGTGCCGCTCCGAAACCCGAAGAAGGCGAGCTGAAGCATTACCTCGTGCGCAACGAAAAGCAGAACAAGTCGTATGCGAGCCTTCAGCAGAAACCAGACTCGAAGGAAGCCAGGCTGCGCTACAAGCTTCTGCAGTCCTTCGACCGATACTATCTGGTCGAGGTGGAGCTGCTCACCGGCAGGCATCACCAGATCCGCTGCCAGCTCTCTGCCATCGGCTGCTGCATCAAAGGCGACCTGAAATATGGGGCGCCGCGCTCCAACAAGGACGGCGGAATCTGCCTGCACGCACGCAGCATCACCTTCCCGCATCCTACGCGGAAAGATGAAATAACGGTTGTCGCTCCTGTGAGCTGGCCTCCGTTCCTCTAGTCGAAAATCACGGTTTTGTTCCTGAACACCAGAATCTTGCGGTCGATGTGCTTTACGACTGCACGGGACAGTACTATCTTCTCCAGGTCGCGTCCCTTGCTGACAAGAGTCTCCACGCTGTCCTTGTGTGTGATGCGGGCCACGTCTTGCTCGATGATGGGGCCGGCGTCCAGTTCGGCATTCACATAGTGGCTGGTGGCGCCGATAATCTTGACTCCGCGCTCATAAGCCTGATGATAAGGCTTGGCTCCTACGAAAGCCGGCAGGAACGAGTGGTGGATATTGATGATCTTGTTGGGATAGCTGGCTATCATCTCGTCGCTGATTACCTGCATGTAGCGGGCGAGGACGATGAACGTCACGCCGTTCTCCTTCATCAGCTTGAGCTCGGCGGCTTCCTGCGTGGCCTTGTTTTCCGGTGTAATCTCGAAAACGTGGAAGGGGATGCCGAACTGATCTGCAATGGGCCTGAGGTCTTCGTGGTTGCTTATGATCAGAGGAATGTCGACGTTCCATTCACCTGCCGAATACCTTGCCAGAATGTCATAGAGACAGTGTGACATCTTTGAGACGAAAATGCACATGCGGGGCTTCTGGTCAGAGAAGTAAAGCCAGAATTCCATTCCGTACTTGTTGGCGTAGAGGGTCTGGAAATACTCGCCGATGCGGTCCTTGGGAATCAGGAAACGCTCGAGCTGCCACTCTATCCTCATAAAGAAGGCGTTTGCGCCATGGTCAACGTGCTGGTCAAGGTTGACGATGTTACCCTTGTTGACGGTGATGAAGTTGGTGATTTCGGCAATGATGCCCGGAGTGTCCTGACAGTGGATCAGCAGAATGGCGTTCCCTTGATTGTCCATTTTGGTCTTCAGTTATGGAATGAGCCGCAAAAATACCATTTTTTTCCGAATGAGTACTGCACATCTGCCAATTTGTCGCACTGTCGCCTGTTGGCAAATAATTTGTTCTATCTTTGCGACACATAAAAAACGTATACTATGTCAAAGAAAAACAAACATATGGATCATAAAAAAGATGAAGAGCAGAAGGCTGCAGCAAACCAGGATGCTCCTCAGAACGAAGAAGTGAAGGAAGAGGCCGCACAGCAGGAAGAACCTGCCGAGGAACCTGCCGAGGAACAGCCGGCGTCCGGGGAAATTGAAGAACTTAAGGGCAAGCTTGATGAAGCAAGCGACAGATATCTGCGACTGGCTGCAGAATTCGACAACTACCGCCGCCGCAGTGCAAAGGAGCGTATGGACCTGATATCGCTCGCCAACGAGAATCTGGTCAAGGAACTCCTCCCGATTATCGACGATTTCGAAAGGGCGCTTGCAGCTATGAAGGATTCCGACGACGCGGCTTCTGCAAAGGAAGGCACCGAGTTGATCTACAACAAGATGGTCGCTTTCCTGAAGAAGAACGGCGTCAGTGAAATCGATGCCCTCGGCAAGGAATTCGACACCGATTTCCACGAGGCTGTGGCTCAGTTCCCCGTAGACGACAAGAAAAAGAAAGACAAGGTTATAGACGTCACCCAGAAAGGATACACGATGGGTGAGAAAGTCATAAGATACGCCAAGGTTGTGATAGGCATCTAAACCTGAGGCAAGGAGGCTTATATGGCAGAGAAAAGAGATTATTACGAGGTCCTCGGAGTCGAGAAGACTGCCACTGAGGATGAGATCAAGAAGGCTTACCGCAAGAAAGCCATCCAGTACCATCCTGACAAGAACCCCGGTGACAAGGAGGCAGAAGAGAAATTCAAGGAGGCTGCAGAAGCATACGACGTGCTTAGCAACCCTGAGAAGCGTGCACGCTATGACCGCTTCGGCCATGCCGGAATGAGCGGTGCGGCGGGCGGCCAGGCAGGCGGATTCTCTATGGAGGACATCTTCGAACAGTTCGGAGACATCTTCGGAGGCCGTTTCGGATTCGGAGGATTCTCAAGTATGTTCGGCGGCAGCGGAGCCCGCGGACAGAGGGTTACGAGGGGCAGCGACATCCGTATCAGGGTGAAACTCACTCTCGCCGAGATAGCCCACGGCGTGGAGAAGAGGGTCAAGATCAACAAGATGATGGTCTGCCCTGACTGTCACGGACGCGGGGCGGCCAGCGAGGCGGACATAAAGACCTGCGAGCACTGCAACGGCACAGGTGTGATCACCAAGCTGCAGCAGACTATCCTCGGCCAGATGCAGACCCAGCAGCCTTGTCCGTACTGCAACGGAGAGGGCCGCAGGGTTGTGACCCCTTGCAAGAAATGCAGCGGATCCGGACTGGTCAAAGGCAGTGAAGAAATCAGCTTCAAGATACCTGCAGGCGTAAGCGACGGTATGCAGCTCACCATCCAGGGCAAGGGCAACGCGGCCAAAAACGGCGGAATCAACGGCAATCTGCTCGTAGTCATCGAGGAAGAACCGGACCCGCAGCTGGAGCGTGACGGAGACGATCTGATCTACAGCCTGTTCATTTCTGTTCCTCAGGCTATCAACGGCTGCCAGGTGGAAATCCCGGCAGTCGACGGCAAGCTCAAGATAAAGGTGGAACCCGGGACCCAGCCCGGCAAGGTGCTGCGCCTCCGCGGCAAAGGTCTTCCTTCTGTGAACGGCTACGGCACAGGAGACCTTCTGGTCTTCGTACAGGTGTGGATACCTAAGAAACTGGACAGGGAAGAGAAGGAAATGATGGCGAAACTGGAGACCAGCGAGAACTTCAAGGCCAATCCGAGCCAGGACGACAAGAATCTGTTTGAAAGAGTAAAGCAATTCTTCTCATGATACATTCCGTCCGTACAGCCCTCCTGTCATTATTCGCCGCGCTGTCTCCATTCTTCTGTATGGCGGTGACTGACAGCACGGTCGTGATCAGCCACGGAAAGCCCCTGGACCTGCCTATGTCCTTCGCTGCTTCGTACGGCGAGTTGAGGCACGACCATTTCCACGGGGGACTTGATTTCCGCACCGGAGGAAAGACCGGCGATCCGATCCATTCCATAAAGGACGGCTATGTGAGCCGTATCAGTGTTTCTACTACCGGCTACGGCAACGGCATCTACATCACCCATCCGGACGGGACGATGTCGGTATACGGACATCTTCTGTCATTCAGGAACGACATAGCTGAACGCGTGCTCCAGGAACAGTATGACAAACGTTCGTTCTCGGTGAACATACTGCTTGATCCGGATGAATTTCCTGTGAAGCAGGGAGACGTGATCGGCAAGGTCGGCAATACAGGCTCGTCCGCAGGGCCCCACCTGCATATGGAAGTGCGCAGGGACGATGGCAATACCCCGTTCAACTATTTCAGGGACGGCTATTATTCTGTTCCTGACACTCAGACTCCGGTGATACAGAGAATCGCCGTGTATGCCTGGGAAGACAGCACAGGAATACCTGTGTCACGCAGGCTCAGGATGCTTTCCGGAAAGTATTCAGAGAGCGTGATAAGCGTTCCGGCCAAGTCTTATCTCGGAATAGACGCCATAGACAAGATGGAAGGCACTACGGGACGTCTCGGCGTCGAGAAATATAAGGTGCTCCTGGACGGAAAGCCTCTTTTCGAATTCAACGTCGGCGACTTCAACTACGACATAGACAAATATATCAGAAGCACCATAGCCACAGGCGAGACCGGGATGGACTTCATCAAGACGCAGGTGGATCCCGGCAACCTTCTGGCCAAGACCAAGATTGTCGCGACCAACGGGGGCGTCATCGAACTTGACGACTATGAACGGCATAAGGTGACGGTTGAATGCAGCGACATCTTCGGCAATACGGCCAGGGCCGTGCTGTATCTCCGCAGGGATGACTCCGTCAAGGCTGATTCGCCTCTCGGAGAGAATATCCAGACCGTTCCTATGCTGTGGTACACTCCCAATACCCTTGTCCTCGAAGGAATGAGCGTCGCAGTGCCGCTGGGCGCATTGTACAACAATGTAGCTTTCCAATACGGAAAGATTGCGGATGCCGACACGACGCTCGGCTTCTATTCTCCGGTCTGGCAGCTGGGCGACGACAGGCTGGCTCTCCATACCCCTTTTACCGTCACGATTCCCGTGGGTTACGACGAGGCTATTACGGACAAAATGCTGCTTGCCAGGGTAAGCTCTGACGGCAAACTGTCCGGGGCCGGCGGCAATGTCAGCGACGGAATGCTCAGCGCTTCGGTCCGTCCGGGTATCTACTGTGTGGCCAGGGATACCGTGGCTCCTGTCATAAAACCTGCAGTTCAGAACGGCGGCAAGGTGACAGGAAGCAGCTTCAGGATATCGGCTTCCGACGATCTGTCCGGTATTGCGAAGTACGAGGTATTGGTGGACGGTGAATGGACCCTTTCTTCCCTCAAGAACAACAGCATAACTGTCTATCTTTCAGAAGACAGACTGCGCCGTGGCCGCCACGGTGTAGAAGTGACGGTTACGGATGCTGTGGGCAACAGCGCCGTGACCAGTTTCGAGATTGTCTGGTAAACCTGGATTATTCCAGGATTTTCCGGCAGGAGGCCTTTGCTGCTTCCAGAATTTCTATTGTCCTGTCGCAGAAATCGTCGAATTCCGGATCGGGTGTCTGGCATTCCGGATGCGACATTATATAGTCCACTGCAATCTTGACTCCGCGGCTGAAAGGCACCTCTGGTACGAAACCGGGCACTGCGCGCAGCAGCTTGCTCTGGTCGAACACTACTGAATAGGCCTTGTCTCCCAGCAGGCTGCCTTCGAAATCGAGCTGGGGGGCTACATCTGCCAGGAAACGGGAGGTGACGTAATAAGGCTTGAAATCGACACCCAGAGCGTCAGCGATGCACTGATATATCTGGTTCCAGGTCAGAGTCTCTCCGGAGGTTATCTGGAAGGCCTCGCCAAGAGCTAGAGGATTGCCCATCAGCCCTGTGAAGGCTTTGGCGAAATCGCTGTTGAAAGTCAAGGTCCACAGCGAAGTGCCGTCTCCGTGAAGGATCACCGGCTTGCCGTCCAGCATACGTTTCAGAACAGAGAAATTGCCGTTGCGGCCGTGTACGGCCAAAGGAATCTTGCGTTCGTCGTAGGTGTGGCTGGGACGGATGATCGTCACAGGGAATCCTTCTTCGCGGTATTTCTCCATAAGGAACTCCTCACATTCGATTTTCTCCCTAGAGTATTCCCAGTAAGGGTTTGCGAGAGCCGTGCCTTCGGTGATGACGTAATCCCGGGGCGGCTTGTTATAGGCAGAAGCCGTGCTGATGAACATAAACTGGGCTGTCTTCCCTTTGAACAGCCTGTAGTCCCGCCTTATCTGCTCGGGATGGAAACATATGAAATCGCAGACTACGTCGAAACTGAGTCCCTGCAGTTTCGCAGCTACGTCGGCCTCATCGTTGATGTCAGCCCTGATTTCTTTCAGGTTGCCGCTGAGAATGCTGTTGCGGCTGCCTCTGTTGACCAGATACAGCTCGTTGTCCGGATTTGAGAGCACCCTTTTTGAAATTGCGGTGCTTATGGTTCCGGTTCCGCCTATAAATAGTACTTTCATCGGTTCGGGATATTAGATTATTCAGGGATGAAATCAGAATATGAAGAAGAAGGAGCCGGCTGGTCGTCTTCATCAGTCGTGACTGTCTCGTCAGGCTGTGAAGGAACGGTCTCTGCCACCGCTTCTGTTTCAGCTGCTGCCTCCACTACAGGCTTTTCTCCGGCTTCTTCGGGTTCGACAGGTTCTTCTTTGTCAGTATTCTTCTCGGTCAGGATGATGATGACGCTGCAGGTAATGATGCTGAAGAGGACCACTGCATAAGCGACGTCCTGTATGGCCTGGCAAGATCTGAGCATCCACTCCGGCTGATTGGTGGCCTGCGCCCATTGCAGAGGCAGAGAAGAAAGAACGGCTGCCACAAGTCCTTTCGGGCCGAGTACGCGCAGCATCCGGCGGTCTCTTTTGTTGAGGCCTTTCTTGCCCATACAGCTCATCGTGAGGTATCTGGTTCCGAACATCAGTGCAGTGAATATCGCACCGACGAGAAGGTAGTACCAGTTGTTGAACTTGATGCTGATGCCGACGTATACAAAGAAATAGGTCTGCAGGATGAACACGATCTCGGAGTAGAAGTTGCGGTCGTTTGCACTCAGGCTCATCGCCTCAGCCCTGTCGGCCATCGATTTCTTCGCGATAGGAGACATATGGTAGTTTGCCACGGCGATACCGAATGCAAGTATCGCCATACCTCCGTTCAGTCCGATGAGGTTGGTGAAACCGTATACGATGAATGCGAGGGCGAAGGTCGTGAACATCGAGTTCTTCAGGCTGGACAGCAGATTCTTGAGGATGACGATCCACGCAAATCCTGCCAGGACGCCTATGGCCAGGGATCCAAGCATCGAGAGTGCGATGTCCTTGGCAATGATACCGGGATCGATGTCTCCCGTTCCGAAACTCTCCAGCAGGGACATCGCGATGATCAGGCAGACGATGTCGCTCAGCGCCGATTCCAGATTCAGGATGGTGGCGGCTTTTTCAGAAGGTTTGAGCTGGTTGACCATGGGAATCACCACGGCTGAGGAAGTACCGCCGAGAGCGGCGCCGAGGAAACAGCAGTGAATGAATTTGAGGTCGAGCATATACATTCCCAGCAGCACGCTGATACCCACGATCACTACGAAGTTCAGCAGTGTCGCGAGCAGGGCGGGGCCGATGGATTTTCCGAGAACTTGGAGGTCAAGCGTGGTTCCGCTCTGGAACAGTATGCAGATAAGGGTTATCGTGGTGAATACGCTGCCGGCCGTTCCGAAGGATGCAGGATTTATCAGGCCGGTTATGGGGCCGAGGACAAGGCCGATGAGCATCAGCAGCAGAACAGTCGGTATTTTGGTCTTGGCGAAAGCTGCGCCGAAAATGTGGGACAGGAAAATCAGCAGTCCAAGTGCAATCAGAATAATAGAAATGTCCATACAGGATACGGATTTTTAGTACTTGTTAACAAATCTATTGCTTTTGAATTGAAAAAGCAAGGTGATAAGTGTTCTCTCATTCAGATAATCTTTATAAATTTGTTGAAAACTAAACCAATCCGACTATGAAGAAATATTTCATCAAAGTCCTGGCTGTCGCTGTTGCGGTATTGATGGCAAGCAGCGTCCAGGTCCAGGCTCAGAATCTTTTGAAAGGTCTTAAGGATGCTGCCAAGAAAGCTGTGGAAGAAACGGTGGGCACGACAGGAAACAGTTCATCATCTACAACAACGACTTCTTCTGCCGGCTCCAGCATACTGAACAAGGCGGCTTCAGCGATTCCCGCCCCCAAAGGCAAGACGTACTATGTAAGTGTATCTACAGGTTCCGCCCGTGCAGACGGTCTCAGCCCCACTTCAGCAATGAAGGACCTGCAGAAAGCAATCGATACTGCCGAAGACAACGACGTCATATATGTTGCTGAAGGCAATTATCTCGGCAATCTCGACCGCGGCTACATAGAAGTCGGACAGTTCGGTAACGGCCAGAACGACAGGGGCAAGTTCCTGAGTTTCTACGGCGGTTACTCCACCGATTTCAGCGAGCGTGACGTGATCAAGCATGTCACCAAGATCCAGCCGACTGACCAGAAGTTCATCGCTCCGCTGTTCAATATCAACGCCAGGAGGCCTTACGGATACACAGGGCCCATGGGTACTGTTGTCGTCGATGGATTCGTATTCGATATGGGAGAGAACAACCTGTATTTTGTGAAGAATGTGAATGACGATGTTACCGGGACTCCTAACGACCGTGTGCTCACAGGACGTTTCATCGAGCCGGGCTCTTCAGTGTCTATGCCTACTGTAGGTTATGCCAACGGTGACGAATATGGCCTCCATATGGATGTGGAAGGCAACGTACGAATAGCCAACTGTATTTTCGTAAACTGCCGCGACTATGGTATCCAGGCACTTATGGGCAAGGGCCACATGGAAGTCTGCAATAATATCTTCATCGCCTGCCGCTATGCAGCCTGCCAGGTGAAAGGCAATGTCAAGGATGATGACATTCCCGAGGTTTCCCTTGATTTCCACCACAATACCGTCCTCTTCACATGGACACGTACCAAGTCTTTCGAGGATATGGGACAGGGATTCCGCTTCATGAACGGCATCCGTACCATCAATGTGTATAACAATATCTTCGGCTGCAACAGCAACTGTGCGGTAGAAAGGGTTTTCTATGAGTCAAACAAAGCTATGGAAGCCGCCAAGATAAGCAACCTCTATGACAACTATTTCTTCGCCAACCGCAGGGATCTCGAACTTGCATCGTCAGGTGCTGCCACCATTTCTGTTCCTGCCGCAAGGATCGACGAGGCAGAACAGATCGGACCTAAGTTTGAAGGCAATATGGAAATGCCCGAGAACGAGGCTTTCATCAATGCTATCGACGACGCATACCTCGAAGGCTTCATGGGCCTGACAATCATCCAGTCACAAAGCTATAACGCCAATTCTGCCGCAAACCAGGTCAACCGTCTGTTCGGCCTGAACCAGCAGGGAAGCGAGATTGTGCGTCCCAGCATGTACTGCAACAAATACCCGTGGGAAAAGGCTAAAGACCTCTTCGGCAAGGTTGCCAACTACGGAGCCCAGATGCCCAAATAGGACTGCTGCCCGTCAGCGGGAAAGTTTGGCAAATTCACGTTTCGCACGCCTCATCTGGCGTGCGAATTCTTTATCTGCGTGCAGCCTTGCCACTACGGCGCTGGCCACAAGCCTTGCCGCATCGACGTCGCTCTGGAAGTGGACTCCGAGGATAACCCTGCTCTGTCCGTACTGATAGCCCCTTTCAAGGATTTCATCCTGCCTTTCCGGGTTGATCTCGGCCAGCAACAAGGCGATGCCCCAGCCGCGGACAGAATGACCGGAAGGGTAGGAGCCGCTGTAGCGCATGGACCTCTCGTCATCAGGCACCGGAGTGTGTTCGTCGAAATAGACGAAGGGCCTTCTGCGCATATATTCTTTCTTGCCGTGGTCCACTCCGTGGCGGATGTCGTACTTCGCTCTGGTCACCAGGTCGTAGATGGCCGGTGCGTTTTCCCTTGTGATCACGAAACCGAATGCAGGGCCGAAGTAGGTGAGGATGGAATCAGTGTCAGTCGAAGCGTCGGCTATGGCCTGTGTCAGACGGTCTCCGAAGCGCAGGCTCTTGTTCTTCTCGTAAAGCACGGAATCTGTCAGGAATTCCTGGCTGCCGTTCGCGGGAGGTGCGGGCAGATAGATGAGGTCGTTGGGTATTTCTTCCTCCGGAAGGAATCCGATATCGTTCTGGGCGCGGAGAGGATTGCACAGCAGCAGGCCGGCAACCATTATCGCGACAGTTATGCAATGTTTCTTCATAAGTAGTGTCAGGTGTCAATAATTGAATATAAATGTATCAAATTCCACGATAATAATTGCCTTCGTGTCTGAAAAAAAAGTTATTTTTGTGCCAATTGTCAAATTTACACACCTACTAGAACCAATGTCAACAGTCAAATTTTATCGCGAGGACCATCAGGTTCCTCTTGAGATGCACAAAGTGCGCATCGTGCAGAAGTTATACCTCTTACCGGTAGAAGAGCGCCAGAAGAAGATGGAAGAAGCCGGAAACAACACCTTCCTGCTTCACAACAAGGACATCTACATCGACATGCTGACCGACTCCGGTGTCAACGCAATGAGTGACAACCAGCAGGCAGCAATGTTCCAGGCAGATGACGCATACGCCGGCAGTGAGACTTTCTACCGCCTCAAGAGGGCTATCAAAGAGACCATGGGCCTCGACGACATACTTCCCGCCCACCAGGGACGTGCTTGCGAGAACATCCTTGCCGAGGCTTTCTGCAAGCCTGGCGACCTCGTGCCGATGAACTTCCACTTCACTACTGCCAAGGCCCATATTACCCGCGTCGGCGCCGACGTAGTGGAACTTGTGGCCCAGAAAGGTCTTGACGCCAACAACCTGGACCCTTTCAAGGGTGACTTCGATATTCCGAGGCTCAAAGCATTCATCAAGGATCATCGCAGCCAGATCAAGTGGCTCCGCATCGAGACAGGTACCAACCTTATCGGCGGTCAGCCCATCAGTGCCAGGAACATCCACGAAGTTGCAGAGATCTGCAAGCAGGAAGGTATCATCAGCGTTCTCGACGCATCCCTGCTCCAGGATAACCTCCACTTCATCAAGACAAGGGAAGAAGCCTACAAGAGCAAGACCATAAAAGAAATCATGTTCGAAATATGCGACGCAGTCGATATCGTTTACTTCTCTGCCCGCAAGCTCGGTTTTGCCCGCGGCGGCTGCATCTGCTCGAACAACAAGGATCTGATGCTCCGTATGAAAGAGTATGTTCCTCTCTACGAAGGATTCCTCACTTACGGCGGTATGGAGGTCCGTTCTATGGAAGCAATCGCAGTAGGTCTCTACGAGACTCTCGACGAAGAATATATCAGCCAGGGCCCGCTCTTCATCGAGCACATGGTCAACGAGCTCCACGAGTACGGCGTGCCTGTAGTACGGCCTGCCGGCGGTCTCGGCGTGCACCTGAACGCAAGCGAGTTCTTCCCTGACATGCCTCACAACCAGTATCCTGCCGGAGCCCTCGGAGCAGCCATGTACATCGCCGGAGGTATCCGCGGTATGGAGCGCGGTACCATCAGCGAGCAGCGCGAACGCGACGGAAGCGAGCGCTATGCAGCTCTCGAACTTCTCCGTCTCGCAGTGCCCCGCCGCGTGTTCACCCTTTCTCAGCTTGAATATGTGGCTGACCGTGTGAAATGGGTTTGGGACAACCGCAAACTCATCGGCGGTCTCAAGTTCGTCGAGGAACCCAGCGTGCTGCGTTTCTTCTTCGGCCGTCTGGAGCCCGTCAGCGACTGGCAGCAGAAGCTCGTCAAGAAGTTCCGCGCCGATTTCGGCGACAGCCTGTAGCATCATGCTTGGCACCATAGTCAACACGTGCACAATAATCCTGGGCGCCGTCATCGGAGCCCAGGTGCACCGTGGTGTCAAGGAAAAATACAAGGAGGCCGTCTATACGGCCCTGGGACTGGCGTGCCTCGGCATAGGTCTGGGCGCGACCATCCGCAATATGCCGAACAGCGAATTCCCGGTGCTGTTCGTGCTCGCAATGGCCATAGGTGTGGTGGTCGGCACCTGGCTGAACATCGACGGCCGTTTCCACGCCCTGGTGGACAGACTGGGCAACAAGAAAAATGAATCGGCCGACAGCCGTTCTTCCCTCGCCGAGGGGCTTTCGACCGCCTGCCTGCTCTACTGCGTGGGGCCGCTTTCAATGCTGGGTCCTATAACCAGCGCCCTGCAGGGTGACAATACCCTGCTCTTCACGAACGCCACCCTCGACCTGGTGTCGTCGTTCATCTTTGCATCCACCTACGGAATAGGAATGGTCCTTGCGGCTCCGGTGCTGTTCTGCTGGCAGGGAATGTTCTATCTCATAGCGAAAATATCCGCCACTGCCATCAGCGACGCGCTGATGTGCGAACTTCTCATTATCGGCGGCCTGATAATCACCGCGTCCGGTCTTTCTCTGCTGAAAATACGTCAGATAAAGACATTGGACATGCTCCCGGCATTGCTCGTGCCGGTGCTGTGGTTCGTCGGAAAGTGGCTGATCGGCCTTATATAAGCTTGCAGACCTTGTCGAAAATCTCCTCGATGGTGCCTACGCCGTCGATTTCACGGTATTTGCCCTGAGCCTTGTAAAAGTCGATTACGGGCTCGGTCTTGTCGTGATATGTCTTGATGCGGTTGGCGATGACTTCGTCTTTGGTATCGTCCGGACGGTTCTCCAGCATGGCACGGTGACGGATGCGTTCCTTTACCATTTCGTCGCTGATCGAGATCGATATCACTGAAGTAACGCTCTGTCCGAATCCTTTCAGCATCACGTCGAGGGCTGCAGCCTGCTCGGTGGTGCGGGGAAATCCGTCGAAGAGGAAGCCGGGAACAGAAGGATTGTTTTCGATTTCACTCTTTATCATCCCGATGACAACCTCGTCAGGAACCAGCGCGCCCTGCTCGATGAGAGACTTGGCTTTGAGTCCGAGAGGAGTGCCGGCTGCCATTTCCTTGCGGAGAAGGTCTCCGGTAGAGACGTGGTGGAATCCGAACTTGTCGACGAGAAGATTGGCCTGAGTGCCTTTGCCTGCACCCGGAGGGCCGAAGAGGATGTAATATTTCATTGTATTGTCAGATTGATTGTCGTCAAGAATGTAGATTTCGGGAAGATTCCTTCCGAGCTGGTCGTAATCCAGTCCGAAACCCACGATGAACTTGTTGTCAACTTCCATTCCCACATAGTCGAGCTTACGGTCGTAGTGATAGACCTCAGGCTTGGTGAACATCGTGCAGATCTTGATATCCTTCGCGCCCCTGAATGCAAGGTGCTCGCGGAGCTTGATGATGGTAGTGCCGGTATCGACGATGTCTTCGATTATGATGACGTCGCGTCCGTCAACGTCGGTGGTAAGGCCGAGCACGTCCTTGATGTTACCCGTCGAGCGGGTGCCCTCGTATGAGGTGACCTTGATGGCGGCCAGTTCGCAGGGGAACTCTAGTTTGGTGAGGAGATAGCCGCAGAAGACTATCGATCCGCTCAGTACGCAAAGCACTACGGGTACTTTGCCGGAATCCTTGTAGTCGGCGTTGATTTGTGCGGCCACGTTGTCGATGGCCTTCATCAGTGCGTCGTGAGGAATGTAGGGGACGAAATATTTGTCGTGGAATTTGACTCTCTTGTTCATTTCTGGCGGTTTTTACAATTCACAAATTTAATATTAATTTTGCATCATCTCAAACAGAACATCGTATGAAACCGCTTGTAAGCATCATTATGGGAAGCCTGTCCGATATGCCGGTGATGAAGGCTGCCGCTGAATTCCTGGACAGTATGGAGATTCCCTTCGAGATCAATGCCCTCAGCGCTCACAGAGTCCCTGAGCAGGTAGCAGAATTTGCAAAAGGTGCCGAGGCCCGCGGCATCAAGGTGATCATCGCAGGAGCAGGCGGAGCTGCCCATCTTCCCGGCGTGATCGCTGCATCAACTCCTGTTCCGGTGATCGGTGTTCCCATCAAGTCTTCCAATTCTATGGACGGCTGGGATTCAGTCCTGTCCATCCTCCAGATGCCTTCCGGCATTCCGGTAGCCACGATGGCCTTGGACGGTGCCAAGAACGCCGCCATCTTCGCCTTGCAGATCCTTGCTGCAGGCGACGAGTCGTACATGGCACGTATGAAAGCTTTCAAGGCTGAGCTGGCCGGAAAGATTGCGAAGGCCAACGAGGACCTGAAAGCAGTTTCTTACAAATTCAAAACCAACTAAGCATCCGTTTTAAACGGATATAAATGTTTGGAAACGGCTGCGCCCGCTTTCTTGTCATAGCTTTGCGCTATGAGAAGGTTTGCGGTCATAATTACTTTGCTACTGCTCGTCCGGGCTGCAACGGCCCAGGATGTGCTGCGAGGTATCGGGGATCTGCTCGAGCAGATGCAGGAGTCGGAGTCGGGTGCATCGGCTGAAGACCTGCTGCAATGGTACGAGACTCTGCTTTTGAACCCTCTGAACATAAATGCGGCTTCCAGAAGCCAGTTGGAACAGCTGCAGATACTGTCACTGTTCCAAATAGAGAGCCTGCTGGAATACAGGGATGAATATGGCGACTTATTGTCCTTCGCGGAACTGGCGTCGGTCGACGGTTTCAGCCGTGAACTGGTGGATGCGCTAAGGCCTTTCTTAAGCCTCGGAGAATCGGATTACGGCAGGACGGCAGCCTTCTCCAAGGTCAGGTCCAAAGTGAAGTGGAAAAGCTCTCAGGAGGGGCTTTACCGTTTTGCCAGATACCTGGGAGGTGCAGGACGTTTCAGCTATGGGGCTGTATTCGAGAGCGACGCACAGGAAAGCCTGCTGCCGGATTTCATTTCGGCGCACCTGCAATACGATGCAGGCCGTTTCAAGCTGCTGCTCGGCGATTTCTCCGCCTCGTACGGTCAGGGGCTGGCCATGGACAAGTCTTTCTCGATGTCGGCTCTCGGCAGTCCCGCGGCCATCCTGAAACGCCGCAACGACTTCAAGGGGTATACATCTGCCGGGGAGAATGATGCGTTCAGGGGGCTGGCATTGTCATCGGACCTCGGGCATGGCGGCCGTCTGCAGGTATTCTTTTCCGCTGCACCGCTGGATGCGACTGTAACCGACAGCACATACAGCTCGCTGCCGACGACCGGCTATCACAGGACTGATTTTCAGAAGGCCCAGAAAAACGCGCTGAGGGAGTATACGGGCTGCATCAACTATACTGTCGAGACTTCCAGGCTGCAGCTGTCGCTTACGGCTGCAGCCTATGGCTTCGACAGGAAGAACGCACGCCGTGTCCAGGAGTACAACAGATACCAGATGTATGACGGTCTCTACGGCAATCTGGCCCTGTCGCTTCTGTACAGCACCGGTCATTGCAGGCTCTACTCGGAAGCCGCTCTCGACCTCAAGGGAACTCCGGCTGCACTGGCCGGGATGGTCTGGTCGCCCGGCTACAATTTCGAAGGGGCTTTCCAGCTCCGTTATTATCCGAAGGAATTTATCGCGAGGCACGGCGGCGCATATTCGTCGCTGTCGACAGTGAGCAACCAGTACGGCGTCCTTGTGAATCTGCTGGCCAGACCGCTGGATGGTTTTACCCTGACGGCGATGTGCGACGCCTCGTATCATCCACACGTGCGATACCGCATCGACAGTCCGTCATCAGTGGTCAGTCTAAAGGCCAGATGCGAATATGCCGCGGACAATTGGACGGTCTATGTGCAGGACAATTACGCTTTCAAGGATTATGAGGACAGCCACAAACATTCGCTGAAACTGTCCGCCGTCCTCAAGCCTTCGGACAAGTTTACGCTGTCGGGCCGCGGAGACTGCGTGCTGCTGTTCTCCGGCGCGGAAGCAGACGGAATGCACGGCTACAGGTTGGAAAGGGGACTGGGGCTTTCTCTGCGTGCAGACTGGAGCGCCGCAGACCGGCTTGCGCTGTATGGGTCTGTAACATATTTCGATTCTCAGTCTTCCGCGACACGGATATATGCATATGAGAAGGATCTACCACAGAGTTTCTCCGTTGTTGCATATGGCGGCAGGGGACTGACTGCAAGCCTGCTGGCTTCTGCGGATCTGTTTCCGGGGCTCAGGATGACGGTAAAGGCTGCCTTTACCGACTTTGCCGGAGACGGCAAGGCCGATGTCCTCGAAATACGGGGACAACTCGACTGGAGTTTCTGAGAGAGATGCTAGGGAACGATGATGCGCAGTGCCTGCGGAATCATATCGACAGTCGCTGGACTGAAACCTACGGCCTCTCCGTCGACTTCCACCTTGGCTGAAGGGAACGACTCCACATGAACGTGGCGGCCCTTGGTGTGGATGACCTGCTTGATGGTATAGATGTCTCCGGAATAGAGTTTCTTGATGCTGAAGATAACTTTCAGCTTGGGAATCTTCTTGATTACGGTAATCTCCAGCAGACCGTCGTCCGGCAGGGCCTCGGGAGTCTGGATCATACCGCCTCCGGAGTATTTGCCTATGCCGAAAGCAGTGGAGAAGACGGGACCTTCGTACAGCGTCTCTCCATCCACATCCACCTTGAAACGCTTGTTGGTGTAGCCGAAGAACGCTCTCAGCAAGCCCCTGACATACAGGCTGCTTCCGGTCTTGCCTTCATCTTTGTAACCGTCGACCTTGAAACATACGTTCGCGTCGAACCCGAGCCCTCCGATGTTGACCATGAATCGTGTATTGTCCTTGCCGTTCCTTGATGAATGCACTTCCGCAAGGTCCTGCACCCTGGTGTGGCCTTTCGCAATGAGGTCTACGGCCATCTTATGGTCTGTCGTAACTCCCCATTCCCGGCCCCAGTCGTTTCCGGTGCCGACGGGAATGACGGCGAGGGTGACGTCAGGATCGGATCTGTCCATACTCATTATGCCCGAAACCACTTCGTGGATCGTCCCGTCACCTCCGACCGCAATGAACTTGCGGTAGCCTTCAAGCCAGGCCTCCTTTACCAAATCGATTGAGTTGTATTTGAACCGGGATACGGAACTTGAGAACTTTATCCCTGCAGCATTGAGCAGATTGCTGATTTCATCCCATTCTCTGCCGCCCCTGCCGCTGCCGGCGTTGGGGTTGACGATTACTTTCCAGGTGTCTTGCATTGTATTCGACGATATGTCACGATCGCTGTTCTCAAAAGTAGCATATTTAAAAAAATAATACAAAGATTTATTAAATTTGCAGGATATATAATCAATCGTAAATCAATGGGAAAGGTAATAGCCATAGCGAATCAAAAGGGAGGAGTTGGAAAGACTACGACTGCTATCAATCTGGCCGCTTCTCTGGCAGTGATGGAGAAAAAGACGCTGTTGATTGATGCCGATCCACAGGCGAACACCACTTCCGGCCTCAATTTCAATCCGGACTCCGATTCGATGCGCACTCTGTATGAAGTGCTCATCGGACAGATCGATGTCACTGAGGCTCTGCTGGACACAGACTTGCAGTATTTGCAGGTGGTCCCGTCGCACATCAACCTTGTCGGCGCTGAAATCGAACTCCTGAACGAAGAACGTCGGGAGTCGGTGATGAAAGACTGTCTGGCAGACATAAGAGACGAGTATGACTATATACTGATAGACTGTTCTCCTTCACTGGGGATCATCACTGTAAATGCGCTGACTGCAGCGGATAGCGTGATAATTCCGGTACAGCCGGAGTATTTTGCGCTTGAGGGTCTCGGCAAACTGCTGAATACTATCAAGCTTGTGCAGAACAAGCTCAATCCGACCCTTTCTATCGAAGGCTTCCTGTTCACCATGTTCGACAGCCGTCTGAGACTTCACAACCAGGTGGTCGAAGAGGTGAAGAACCATTTCTCCGATATGGTGTTCAAGACAATGATAAGCCGCAACGTGCGTCTCAGCGAAGCTCCGTCCCACGGCAAGCCGGCAATACTATACGATGTGATATCTTCCGGTACCAACAACTATATGAGCCTTGCCCAGGAAATTGTTAAAAAGAACCAAAAAAGCTTCTCGTAATGTCCACTTCTAAAAGAAATGCACTCGGAAGGGGCCTCGGCGCCTTGCTTCAGGATGCAGAAACTATACAGCGCAACAGCGAGAAAGCCTCGTCTCCGGCTGCAAGAAAGATTTCTGCCGGTGTGGAACTTCCGTTGGACCAGATCGAACCGAATCCCTATCAGCCGCGTACGACTTTCGATGCGGAATCTATCGGCGAACTGGCTGATTCCATACGCTCTATCGGTATAGTCCAGCCGATTACAGTCCGCAGGATCGCTGACGGCAAGTATCAGATCATTTCCGGTGAAAGACGGTTCCGCGCAGCAAAACTGGCAGGGCTGGAGACCATTCCTTCCTACATCAAGGAAACTGACGATTCCGGTATGCTGGAGATGGCCATTGTCGAAAATATCCAGCGCGAGAACCTGGATGCTGTCGAAACCGCGTTGAGCTTCCGCAGGCTGATGGAAGAATGCGGCTTCACGCAGGAACAGATGGCTGACAGGGTGGGGAAGAAGAGGGCTACCGTGGCCAACTACCTGAGGCTGCTCAGCCTTCCCGCCGAGATACAGAAAGCAATCAAGCTGGGACGTATTTCTGTCGGACACGCGAAGGCATTGCTGTCGTTGCCTACCGAAGAAGCCCAGATGGAACTCTGTGCCAAATGCGTGGTAGGCGACTGGTCTGTCCGCAAGCTGGAACAGAAGGTCAGGGACTGGCTTGTCGATGATGCAAAAGAAGAAGCCCCTCAGCAGAAGGAACTTCCTGACGAGTACTACAGAGTGCTGGAACTTGTGGGCAAATATTTCAGAAATGACATCTCCCTTAAGCGCGGTGCCGACGGAAGCGGACGTATGACGATAAGATTCAAGAGTGACGACGAAATCGCACGATTTTTGAGAGCGTTGGAAAACAATATCATATAAGAGGTCCCGGGTGCGTAGGTTCATATCATCGATAATTCTCTTCTGTGCTGTAACTCTCAGCGCCAGCGCCCAGTTCACTCAGAACAAAGATATAACAGGCGGCCCTCCCGGCCAGAACGTCCAGACGGGCGTCAATCCGGAAAGCGACGTCCTTGCGGACACCACTTCCGGTTTCTCGATGAAAGCGATGGTTCGCGGTCTGCTGCGCAAGCAGCAGCTCAAGACAGGATATGCCCTCGCCAGCAACGCGATTCTTCCAGGCGTTATGCAGGTCTACAACAAAGACTACTGGAAACTGCCGCTGATATACGGCGGCATAGGAAGTGGAATTTACTTCGGCATCCAGAACAACAACCAGTATCTGGAAACCGGCAATAAGGATTATGCCAAGGTCTCGGCTCTCTGCTTTGCGGGTGCCGCCGCCGTATACTGGGGCACGCTTATGGACGGAGTGGTGAGCTTCGAGACTCCGGACAAGCCTGATCCGGCCAAGGCTGCGATATACTCCGCACTTCTTCCGGGTCTCGGCCAGGCGTATAACGGCGACTGGTGGCACATTCCTATCTGGTACGGCGGACTGATGGTCTGCGCTTACACATATCACTTCAATGATATGCAGTACAAGCGTTTCCGATATATCTACAATGTGGCCAACGACAATTCAAGCGGTTATATAGGACATATCACCGCATCCCAGGCCAAGGTGTACCGTGACCTGTACCGCCGCTACCGCGATTATTCCATAGTGGCAACCATCGTGGTCTATGCCCTGAATATAATAGATGCCAACGTTTTCGCCCATATGAGCGACTTCAACGTGAACGACGACCTTTCGTTCAACGTGAAACCGGCTATGATAGAACCTCTGGACGGCAAGTTCCTGGCATCTGCATCGCCGATGTCTTACGGCTTTCAAATGAACCTCACATTCTGATTAAAAAACAATATGAAAAACATTACACGGATTATCCTTATCACTCTCCTCCTGCTGCCTGTTACAGCAACTGTGGCCAACGCCCAGCTTTTCCAGCGCGGAAAGTATCAGGATTCGGTATCGATGCTGAAGATGAAACTGGATTCCCTGCAGGCTGCGTATGACGACCTGTATACGCTTACAGTCGAAGGGGAACCTATCGAAATGACGAACGACGAAGACGAATTTGCAGTCGACGATCCTTACGCTGAAGAATATCACAACACTGATTCCCTGCTTTCTGTATGGTACGTCGAGCACGATATGAGCACCTTCGATTTCGAACTGCCCAATGTCGACGACATCGTCCTGCAGTCCGACATTCCTGACGAGGTGATCATCGAAAGGCTCAACAAGATGAATTCGTTCGTAAAGATTCCGTACAATCCGGTGATCCGCAACTATATCATCCAGTATACCCAGAAGATGCCGAACAGGATAGGCAACATCATCGGTCTTGCGCGCTACTGGATGCCTCAGTTCGAGGATGTATTCATGGAGTACGACCTTCCGCAGGAACTCAAGGCTCTGGCCGTAGTCGAGTCCGCTCTCAACACACGCGCCGTGTCCCGCGCGAAAGCCAAGGGTATGTGGCAGTTCATTGCTACAACGGCACGTCATTACAACCTCGAGATGACCTCATACGTGGACGAGCGTTTCGATCCTATCAAATCGTGCCGTGCGGCAGCCCAGTATCTGCGTGACGCGTATGACATCTTCGGAGACTGGAGCCTGGCCATCGCTTCGTACAACTGCGGTTCCGGCAACGTCAACAAGGCTATCCGCCGCAGCGGAGGCGGAAAGGATTTCTGGGACGTGTACAACTATCTGCCCCGCGAGACCCGCGGTTACGTGCCTGCCTTCGTGGCTGCACTGTACGTGTTGACATATTATCCGGAGCACAATATAGTGCCTACGCCGGTCAGCCTGCCTGCCCACGTGGATACCTTCATGGTCAACCGCAACCTTCACTTCGGACAGATCAGCGAGAACATCGGCGTGAGCATGGAGGAGCTCAGGGATATGAACCCTCAGTATCTCTATGACATCATTCCCGGCGACACTCACGAATACCAGCTCAGGATTCCGTACAACTACACCCTGGCTTTCGTGGACAAGGAGAAAGATATCTACGGATACAAGGATACCCTGTATTTCAGCCCTGTCAAGATGAAACAGATCCAGAACGGCACTGTGGCTTCAACTGCTGCAGGCAGCGGCGGATACACGACATATATGGTGAAGAAGGGCGACACCCTCGGTGGCATTGCGCGCAAGTACGGCACGACCGTGAATAACATAAAGAGCTGGAACAACCTGCGCAGCAACACCATCAAGATAGGTCAGAGGCTCCGCATCTACGGCAAGGGCTCGGCCCCTGCAGCGTCTTCTACGACATCTTCTTCAACTGCTTCATCGTCATCTTCTTCGTCTTCGAGTTCGTCCGGCTCGACGGTGGCTACGACCAGCTCCGGCGGATATGTGACGTATACTGTCAAAAAGGGTGATACTCTCTGGGAGATTTCCAACAAGTTCGACGGTGTGACCTTGCATGATATTCTGACGATAAACGGATTCACCAAGAATACCAAGATTTATCCCGGAATGAAAATCAAGATAAAACCGCAATAATTTTTTGGTGTTTTCCATTTAAGTCCTATATTTGCAGCTCCCAAACCAAAGGTGCCATAGCTCAGTTGGTAGAGCAACGGACTGAAAATCCGTGTGTCCCTGGTTCAATTCCCGGTGGCACCACAAACAGAAAGACCCACGATTCGCGGGTCTTTCTGTTTGTGGTGCCTGCAGGCACCGAGTTACTAGGGGGCCAGACCCCCTAAGACCCCTGCGGCGCAAGGCGCCGAAGTATTGCACGATTCGCCTTCCTTTTTTAGTGGCGTCACCTGATGTGGCTGCTTTTTCTGAGCTGGCAAGACGGCGAGTCGGCAGAATGCCGCAAGGCAACATTGTGCCCCGAATAAATTCGCGGTTGCCCTAGGCATTGCTGCCGCTAGCCTCTGCCGTCCACAAAAAGGGACCGAAACGTGGACGGCGTGCAGCGCGACGGTGATAAAGGATGCCGGAGACGATCCCGACGTGACGAACGGCCGCGAAATCGTAGCCGCCGTAGCATTCAGCGAAGAGCCTGGCATCCATTTCTTGCAGGGCGAAGGAGTCGGACGAGTGACGCTGCCGGGCCTTGGCTTGCCGATCGGCGGACCGGCCATCAACAAAGTGCCCAGGCAGATGATGGAGCAGGAACTGACAGCCCTCTACGACGGCGGTCTGGACGTAACTATATCGGTGCCTGGCGGAAGAGAGCTGGCGCAGCGCACATTCAATCCCAAACTGGGAATCGTGGACGGCATCTCGATAATCGGAACGTCCGGAATAGTTCAGCCCTTCTCGAACGAAGCTTTCGTGGAGGCGGTAAGGCGTGAAATAGAGGTCGCCGTGGCAGTCGGAACCCCCGTGCTCGTCATCAACTCGGGGGCCAAGAGCGAGGCTTTCCTGAAAGCCCGTTATCCAGACCTGCCGGCACAGGCCTTCGTCCACTATGGCAATTTCATAGGAGAAACACTCGGAATTGCAGCTGATATGAAGATTCCGGAAGTGGTTATGGGAATAATGCTCGGAAAGGCAGTCAAACTGGCCGAAGGACATCTCGACACGCACAGCAGGAGCGTGGTGATGAACAAGGCATTCCTTAAGGAAGTCGCCGCAGAGGCAGGCTGCTCTCAGGCGGCGGCCGAAGCCATAGACTCTCTCACCTTGGCCCGCGAGCTGTGGAAAGGCCTTCCCGAGACCGATGCGAAAAAGTTCTTCGGAGCCATCCACAGACGCTGCGAGGCCGCCTGCGCCACCGTATATCCGGCATCTGACGCTCAAGGCAGCCTCACGGTTCTTCTCCTCGATGAGGAGGGCAATACGCTATAGTTCAATACGTACAATTCCCCCATAGGGCGGGAGCGCAGCGAATCCCTCGTCGGGATTGACGAGGCCGGCGTGTATCAGGGCCGATACCAGCACTCCTCCGTGGGCGAACACCACCACCCGCCTGTACGGCTTGAGGCGAAGTTCCTCCAGGAAGTCGCTGACCCTGAGGTACTGCATCATAAAAGACTCTCCTCCTGTCACAGGGGTGTTGATGTGGTCGGCGAACCACTCCTGCAGGTGCGGGTCGTCGATCTCGTCGAAAAGTTTCATCTCCCATTCTCCAAAGTCTATCTCGAGGATGCGGCGGTCACGCACGGCGTGGGGATATCCGCAGTATTCCGCAAGACGCGTGCAGCGGGAGAGGGGACTGGTATAAGCAAAGTCCACAGGACCGTATTCCTCCAGTGCGGCTTTCGTGACAGCAGCTTCTTGTTCGAAACTGTCTTTCAACGGCACGTCGGTCTGGCCGTAACAGGTTCCGGCTGGTACGTCGACGGAGGTATGACGGATGAGAATGATTTCCATTGTATGATGCGCCGGAAGTTACCGTATGAAATGCATCGGGTCCCAGGGTTCGTTGGAGCCGGGAGCCGGATGGGCGTCGGTGGCCTTCAGGAGGGCGGCGAGATTATTCGCGAGAGTGCGCATGGTCTGCATGCCCTCGGTGTCGAGCGCAGCCTGGCCGGCCTCACGCCCATAGACAATGTTCCAGTACTGCGACGACACGATCGGCATGTTCAGCATCTGGAAAGGCATGGTGAGCGTCTGGAACGCGGCAGTCGCACCGCCCCGGCGGCAGACGGCGACAGCAGTCGCAGGTTTTCCCCGGAAAGCATCACCGTTGGAGTAGAGCATACGCTGCAAAACGGCAAGCAGCGCGCCGTTGGGCTGGCCGTAATAGACAGGCGAACCTACTACAAGCGCGTCAGCACCGTCCATCTTCTCGGAAATGGAATTGCAGACATCGTCGCCGAAGGTGCAGGCTCCCGGATCAAGTTTGCAGCGGCCGCATCCGATGCAGCCCCGAACGGGCTTGTTCCCGATCCAGACAATCTCGCTTTCTATGCCGAGCTTCTCCAGTTGCCCCGCTATCTCGGCAAGCGCAACCGAAGTATTGCCCTTCAGACGGGGGCTTCCGTTGATCAGCAGAACTTTCATATCAGTCCACGAACTTGATCTTGCCCAGATCCCTCGGCTTTGCGGCAGGATCCTCGGCCGGATAGCCGAGACCGATGATTATGCGGAGCTTGTAGCCTTCGCTGAAGTTCAGCTTGTCAAGATAAGGCTTTGCGGCAGGCGAGCTGGTAAGACTCATCACGGGGCCGGCCATAACTACAGAACCAAGGCCGAGAGATTTGGCGGCCAGGCAGACATTCTCTCCGAGCAGGCCGACATTGATGAGAGCCATCCCCGAAGGATCGTCGGGGCAGGCTACGGCGATAGCCGCAGTGGCATTGCGGAAAGCATTGCGGAAATTGGGGTCGTTGGCGTCACCTCCGAACATACCTCCCTGCATGGCTTCAGTGGCACCGTTGAACCATTCGGCATCGTCAATGATGCGCACCTCCCAGTTCTGGCTGTTCATGGCATTGGGCGCATTCACGCCGCATACGGCAATCTGCTGCAGCAGGTCGCGAGGCACAGCCTGGTCAGTGTACTGACGGACCGAACGGCGGGCCATGATGGTTTCGATAACTTGATTACCCATATCAGAAGATTCAGTTGTTTTGTTGCTTACGATTACGCACCCGGTGGCAGACAGCATGGCAGCGACCAGTGCAATGGTAAAAATGGACCTTTTCATATAAAAACAGTTTTGTTGCAATTTACTCAAATTAACGGGAACCACCACCTTTTATTGTGATTTTTCAGCTACCTTTAGCCTTCCAAATAATGTAGAGATGGGTAATCGATATGAATATGTGATACCGGCTCACGACGTCGACGGAAAGATGCATTTCAGGCTCGTGGCCCTGCAGCGCGCCTTGCTGGCTGCGTCCGGCAAGGATGCCGACAGGCACGGCTTCGGCTCGCTGAACCTCATCGGCGGAGAAGGCATCTCCTGGGTGCTGCTGAAGTTCGCCGCCGACATAAGGAAACTTCCGGCAGAACAGGATAAAGTTACCATAGAAACCTGGGTGGAAGGCGTCAACAGGCTGCTCACCACCAGGAACTTCATAATGCGCGACGAAGCAGGGGGGATTCTCTGCACGGCCTCGACGGAATGGGCCATAATCGACCTCAAGACCCGCAGGCCAGTGAATGTGATCCGCGACACCAACATCGCCGACTATGCCACCGGAGAGAAGGTATCCGCGGAACTTCCCGGCAAACTGCCGCAGGCAGCCGGAACAGACATATACCGGCACAAGGTCGTATACAGCGACATAGACTATAACGGGCACACCAACAGTATGCAGTATGTCCAATGGATAATGGATTCATATCCCGTGGACAAGGTCTATGACAGGCTGGTAGAACGCTTCGAGATCGTCTACTCGCGCGAAGCTGTCTATGGCGAGGACATAGAGGTATGTTACGAAGACGTAGAGGACGATGTCACTCTGTTCTCTGTCAATTCGGCCTCGGGCCAGAATTTCGTGACAGCCAGAATCAAGTGGAAGGCATAACCCTGCAGCTATGGAATCCTTCTACGACCTGTTCAAGGCGGCCTCTGTCCGCTATCCGGCGTCTGCGATACATTTTCCCGACGAGGGAAAACATTTCTCGTATGCAGAATTCCTGGCCGGGGTGGATGCCTGTGCCGGCGAACTGACTGCCCGGGGAATAGACCGCGGCGACAGAGTCGCTCTGTTCGGACAGAATACGTCGTACTGGATGCAACACTTTTTCGCCCTGTTCAAGATCGGGGCGGTCGCCGTGCCGATAAGCGCAAAATCCGTAGAAGAGGATATAAGATACATCATCGATACTGCCGGTGTCAAGCTTCTGCTCCGTCTGGATGACGGTCCTAAATATGTTGTCTGTCCGCCCGTCCGCCGTCCCGGACCGGACAGGTCTGATCCTGCGACCGGCGACCTGCAGCTGATAATGTTCACTTCCGGCACCACGGCCAACCCGAAAGGCGTGATGCACACGGCTGGAAGCCTGCGCAACTCCGCTTTCGACTATATGCGGACAATCAGGCTGGATGAAAGAGACGTGATGCTGCTGAACCTGCCGATCAGCCATTGCTACGGCTGCGTGCTCAACTGCTGCTCTTTCTTCCTTGCAGGAGCTTCAATGGTGGTGAGCCGGAGCTACACCCCGAGAGGAACCCTTAGGCTGATAGAGAAATACCGCTGCACGGTGCTCAATATGGTGCCTACGATGTACCAGCTGCTGTTTACTTCAGAACTGACAGGGCGATATGACTTGTCGAGCGTCAGGAAAGCCGTTGTCGGCGGTTCCTACACTTCGCAGGAACTGGTGGACAGTATGGGCGGGGCGTTCGGACCGCAGAGCGTGCTGTGCGGCTATGGGATGACGGAATGCGCAAGCTGGGCGATTGCCCAGAGTTTCGACGATCCGGCATCAGAACGTGGCAATTCGGCAGGAAAGCCAGTGGGCAATATGGAAGCCCGCATTGCTCCTGGATATGATTTGTTCGAGGACGGAATACAGGAGGGGGAACTTTGCCTGCGTGGCAAAGGAATGATGAAAGGATATCTGGATGATGCGATGACAGCTGCATCCTACGATGAAGAAGGCTGGTTCCACACCGGTGACGTTGCAAGACGTGACGCCGCGGGAAGGTACTGGATTGTGGACAGATGCAAGGATATGATCATCAAAGGCGGCGACAATATTTCTCCCAAGCACGTGGAACTGGTTCTGGACGGCTTCAGAGGTATTGAAGGGTCTCAGGTGGTGGGAATTCCTGATGCAGTCTACGGAGAGAGGATAGTGGCTGTACTTACGCGAAGCCAGGCGGAGAAGACGGATCTCAAGGCACTTGTCCCGTATCTGACACTCAGGCTTGCCCGCAACAGACGGCCGGATTTCTTCGTAGCTTTGGATGAAATACCGGTGACAGGTGTAGGCAAAGTCAACAAACAGGCCATACGCAAGCTTGTCGGCTCACATATGGACGATCTTCAGCGCAACAGGATAAACTACCTCTAGATGGACTCTGGCAGAATCAGCGTGGACGTGATACTTCCCCTCAGGCTGACGGGAGATGTGAGCTATTTCCTTCCGGAAGAGCTCCTGGATTCTGTCGGTGTGGGAAGCTGGGTGTCCGTGACTTTCCACGGACGCCGCTATCTGGCCGTGGTGAGCCGCAAGGGAGATCTTCCGGCCGGCATCGATCCTGCCGCAGTCCACGAAGTGGATGAGGCCAAGGAAGAGCTGCCGGCAATCAGCAAGTCCCAGATGGATTTCTGGAAAAGCATTGCTTCTTACTACCTGTGCACTATGGGCGAGGTGTTCAAGAGTGCCTGTCCCGCTCAGTTCTACAAGCAGGTGGAGAAGAAGCGCAGCCTGCGCAAGAAGCAGCCTAAGTATGAAAGCCAGTCTGATGCAGTCCTCTCGAAGGCACAGCAGAACGCGCTGGACGCTATAGAGACTTGCTTCGCCGCCGGAAAGAAGACCGTGCTGCTGGATGCGGTGACGGCGGCCGGCAAGACGGAGATCTATATGGCGCTGGCCCGCAAGACACTCGGCAAGGGCAGGGGAGTTCTCTACCTTGTGCCGGAGATCGCGATGTCCCGCCAGCTGGAGCAGCGCATCGGCTCCGTGTTCGGCGAGAAGCTGCTCATATGGCATTCCCGCCAGACTCCCGCAGTCCGCAAGGACATCTACGACAAGATAGTTTCCACTGAGGAACCTTATATAATGCTCGGCACCCGCTCGGCCCTGCTGCTGCCCCACGGCGACATTGGCCTGGTAGTGGTGGACGAAGAGCACGACGGTTCGTACAAGCAGACAGACCCGGCCCCGCGCTACCACGGCCGCGACCTGGCGGTGATGTTCGCCCAGTCGCATTCGGCCGTTACCCTTCTGGGCAGCGCCACTCCTTCACTTGAGTCGGTGTACAATGCCCGCACCGGCAAATATGGCTTCGTGGAACTGAAAGAGAGGTACTTCGGTGAACCTGACGTCAAGACGGTGGTGATCGATATGAACCGTGCCTGGGCAGCGCACGACGTCAAAGGTTCCTTCTCGATGAAGCTTGTGAACATGATGCAGGCGGCCCTTGACAGGAAGGAGCAGATAATGGTGTTCCGTTCCAGGCGTTCATACTCGTCCTATGTCCAGTGCCCTCAGTGCGGCTCGGTGCCCAGATGCCCGTCCTGCAACGTTGCCTTGAGCTATCACAAGTTCAAGAATATGCTGAGCTGCCATTATTGCGGATACCAGACCGCCTTCGAGTCTGTATGCGGCAATTGCGGCAATGACGGCCTGACCCTCCGCGGAGCAGGCACGGAGAAACTCGAAGAAGAGCTCCGGCAGCTGTTCCCGGATGCTGTCGTAGCACGCTTTGACGCCGATGTTACCGCATCTGCCCGGGAAGAGAAGAAAGTGCTGGACGGTTTCCGGAACGGCGACATCGACATAATGGTCGGAACCCAGATGATTACCAAGGGCTTCGACTTCGCTAACCTTACGCTGGTGGCGGTAATCAATGCCGACACGATTGTGAGCCTTCAGGATTTCCGATGCGACGAGAGGGCTCTCCAGCTGCTGGCCCAGCTCAAGGGCCGTGCGGCCAGGCGCGGCAGTGCAGGTAGTTTCGTCATCCAGACATACCAGAGCGACTATCCCGTGCTGAAAGATGCCGCCGCCGGCCGGTATGACTGCGATGTATTGCTGGAACAGCGCCGCATATTCTCGTTTCCTCCGTATGTGCGTCTGGTTTCCCTCACTGTCAGGGACAGATATGAGGGCCGCGTCTTCAGGATGGCCGACGAGATCAAGGCGCGTCTGAAGAAGATGCCTGGCGTCGAGTTCATGGGACCTATGACTCCGGCCGTCAACAAGGTGCAGGGCTATTTCATTGCAGTCTTCTGGGTGAAGCTCCCCAAGAACGCTTCCGCCCGTACCGCTAAACAGCGCGTCGCCGCCCTCGTCGAAGAGATGCGCAGCTTCATGAAACCTGCCGTGGACATAGTCGTCGACGTCGACCCGTATTAGTCCGGATTTTTTAGTATTTTTGTCACGATATGATTCAGGCAACAGGTATAGAAAAGAGTTTCGGCGACCTCAAGGTCCTCAAAGGCATCGACTTCACGGCGGAAGACCGCGAAGTCATAAGCATCGTGGGCGCCAGCGGAGCGGGCAAAAGCACCCTGCTCCAAATCCTCGGTTCGCTCTATGTGCCGGATGCCGGAAAAGTCTATATCGACGGGCAGGACATCTTCAGCCTGTCCGAGAAGGAGCTGGCCGACTTCCGCTGCCGCAAGATCGGTTTCGTGTTCCAGTTCCATCATCTGCTGCCCGAATTCACCGCTAAGGAGAACGTGATGATTCCGGCAATGATCGCCGGCCGCAAGGATCCTGAGCAGGCTGCAGCCCTTCTGGAAGAACTCGGACTGGGAGAGAGGCTCGACCACAAGCCTTCGCAGCTTTCCGGCGGAGAACAGCAGCGCGTAGCAGTTGCAAGAGCGCTGGTCAATTCGCCTTCCGTAATATTCGCCGACGAGCCTTCCGGCAACCTGGACAGCAAGACACGCGAGGAGCTTCACAACCTTTTCTTCAAGATCAGGGATACCCACGGAGTGACCTTCGTCATCGTTACCCACGACCGGGACCTGGCCCGTCTGAGCGACCGTTGCCTCGAAATGAGCGACGGCAGGTTCGTCTGATTCCATGAGCCTTCTCATCTCACTGCATTCTGCTGTCATCTCCAATCCATACAGGAGACTGGCCGCTCCTGTCGATTTCGAACTGTACGAAGGCGAGCACATCGCACTTGTAGGGGACAACGGCAGCGGCAAGAGCACGCTGATTTCCATGCTTGCCGGCGGATTCTATCTGAGGGAAGGAACTCTGCGTCACTGTCTGGGAGCCGAGACCTACAAGGCGATGAAGGTCGTCCGCTTCAACGGAGCCTATGGTACCACCGAATTTCCATACTACTACCAGCAGCGCTGGCACGCATGCGAGAGGGAGAACGGAGCGTCCGTGGCAGATCTGCTGTCACAGGAACCTGCGGCGGATGAAAGATGGCGGCAGGAACTCTACGACTTGCTTGGTTTGAGACCTCTTCTCGACCGCACTATAATGGTCCTGTCTTCCGGGGAACTGCGTAGGTATCACCTGACGCGGGCATTGCTTTCGGCACCGAAGGTACTCGTCCTCGAGGCTCCCTTCATAGGTCTGGATCCTGAAACGCGCGATCTGCTCTGCAGCCTGATGGAACTCGTATCCCAAAGGCTCGGCGTCAGCTTCATAATGAGTTTCACCGACCTTGATATGGTGCCTCCGCTTGTGACGCACGTGTATTTCCTCCGGGACGGTGTGTGCTCGGCGAAGATGACACGCAACGAGGCTATGGCCCTCGGAACGACCGTGCATGAGCGCGTGCGGCAGCCTGACCTTTCATTTTTCAGCCACAGGGATGTGAGCTATGAAAACGCAGTCCTGATGAAAGACGTTGCCATCTCATACGGCGAACGGAAGGTTTTCTCCGGACTTGACTGGACTGTGCGCCGCGGTGAGGCATGGAATGTCACCGGACCCAACGGCAGCGGCAAAAGCACTCTGCTCAGTCTCGTCTGTGCAGACAACCCCAGGGCATATTCTCTCGACATCACCCTGTTCGATGTCCGCAGAGGAACCGGAGAAAGTATCTGGGATATCAAAAAGCATATAGGATATCTGTCCAGCGAAATGCACAGCGGTTTCAGTGACAATCTGCCGGCTGTCGAAGCGGTGGCCGGAGGATTCTATGAAGGCTATGCCGGAACAGGACGCGACAGGACGGAGGAACTGGCGGCGGCCGATGCGCTGCTGAAAGTGTTCGGTGCAGGGAAACTTGCCGGCCGTATGTTTCAGACACTGTCAAGCGGTGAGCAGCGGCTGGTATTGCTGGCTCGTGCATTCGTCAAGAATCCTGACCTGTTGATTCTCGACGAGCCGTTCCAGGGGCTCGATCCTTCCCGCCGCGCCGTGGCGAAGTCCATAATCGAAAGTTTCTGCTCGGACAAGGACAGGACACTGCTGTTCGTCACCCATTTTCCTGAAGAATTGCCGAAGGTCATAGACCATACGCTGGAACTGCACGGAAACTGATTTTTCCTGTTTTATCGTTTGCAATCGTTGTTTTTTCTTGTTAGCTTTACAAGGAATATAGGCTTTTTCTGAATTTCTTAATCCAATCAATAAACAAACCTTATATAATCTTAAAATCATGACCAATATTTCTAGACGTAAGTTCTTGAAGAGCACCGCTTTGACAGGAGCGGGCCTGATCGTGGCCCCTTCAATTGTGCCTTCCCACGTTTTCGGCGCAAACGCTCCTTCAGAGAAAATCAATGTCGGTGCCATCGGTACCGGACGCCAGAGCCAGGGCTTCGATATGCCCGGCATCATGAAGTTCGAGCAGGCTAACATGCTTGCAGTCTGCGACCTCGATGCCCATCGTGCTCAGGATGTCAAGACCCTCGTGAAGAATTTCTACGAGCGCAGAGGCTGGAACCGCCCCGAGGCAATCGTTTATGCCGACTATGAAGATCTTCTTGCAAACAAGGACATCGATGCTGTCGTAGTCTGCACTCCTGACCACTGGCACGCAAAGATTGCTATCGACGCAGTCCGCGCAGGCAAGGATATCTATCTTGAGAAACCGACTTCCCTCACTGTCGAGGAAGGCCGTCTGATGAGTAACGCAGTCAACGCTTCCGGCCGCGTGTTCCAGCTCGGATCACAGCAGCGTTCAGGCGAACAGTTCCGTATGGCCTGCGAGTTCGTGCGCAGCGGCCGTATCGGCAAGCTCAAACTCGTCGAGGTCCGTCTCCCCGGTGACCCGGCAGGTGGAAACACTCAGGAGATGCCTGTTCCCGCAGGATTCAACTATGAGAAATGGCTCGGCTCTACTCCTTACGTCTACTATACCGAAGACCGTGTACACCCTCAGCAGGGTTACGGCCGTCCGGGCTGGCTCCGCTGCGAGCAGTTCGGTGCCGGTATGATCACCGGATGGGGCGTGCACCACTTCGACATCGCCCACTGGGGTATGGGTACAGAGTACAGCGGTCCCGTCGAGGTTTACGGCGAGGCTGAATTCGCTGACAGCGGCCTCTGGGACGTTCACGGCGACTATCACACCGAGATGAGGTATGCCAACGACGTTATCGTAAGAGGCTGCACCGACTCACGCGAGAAACCCAACGGTATCTACTTCGAGGGTACCGACGGCTGGATCTTCGTATGCCGCGGCAACTACACCGTTCTTCCCAGCGATCCGAAGATGAATACATCAAGTTCTGCGCTGCAGGCATCAAGGCCTGAAATCATTACCGAACCTCTCGGAGAGAACGAAGTTCACCTCTACAAGAGCGAAGACCAGCACGGCAACTTCCTGGATTGCGTCAAGAGCCGCGCCCTCACCGTATCGCCGGCCGAGGTCGCTCACCGTTCGTGCGCTGTCTGCCTGCTGCAGTTCATCGCAATGCACCTCCACAGGAAACTCTACTGGGATCCTATCAAGGAAAGATTCATCAACGACGACGAGGCCAACTCGATGCTGTCTCGTCCTATGCGTGCACCGTATAACATCGTATAGCTATGAAAATCAAAGTTCTCTTACTTGCGCTTTTCATCCCGATGCTCTCATTCGGGGCATCGCTGAACATATCTGTCAATGCAGGCAAGTACGAACGTACCGACTGCGTTGTTTCGGCAGACATCTCCGGTCTCAAGCTTAAGGCCAATTCTGCCGTCGAACTCTATGAAACTACCAGCGGCGGAGAGGTGGCTACCCCTTGCCAGGTTGTCATCGACGGAAAAAAGGCTGAACTTTTCTTCGTCCTCAGCGGTGACACGGGTCCCGGACAGGTCCGCACCTATGTCGCCAAGAAGGTGAAGGCCAAGAAGGGCCTTCCGGTAAACAAGATGACTGCGACGATGGATTCCAAGGCCGTACTCCTCAAGAAAGGCGGCAAGGATGTCCTGAAGTACAACTTCGCAATCAACCAGTCTCCGGAAGGCGTCGATCCTATCTTCAACCGCGGAGGTTACATCCATCCCGCATACACTCCTTCAGGCTTCGTGCTTACCAACATCCAGCCCGCCGACCACCGTCATCATTACGGTATCTGGAATCCTTGGACCAAACTGATGTACGACGGCCAGGTATATGACTGCTGGAATCTTATCGAGCGTCAGGGTACAGTCCGTCCCGAGGCCGTCGAGGCCTTGTACGAAGGTGACGTGTTCTCCGGTTTCAACGCATCCTTGAACCACATCGTATTTACAGATGCAGGAGAGAGGACGGCCATGCACGAAATATGGAAGGTGAAGGTCTACAATGTAGGCGACGGTTATCTCTGGGATTTCGAGTCGGAACTGACTCCGGGCGGCAAGCCTGTCACTCTGAAGGAGTACCGCTATGCAGGACTCGGCTTCCGTGCCAATGCAGTATGGACCAAGGATAATGTAGAGATGATGAGCTCTGAAGGAAAGACCCGTCAGTATATCGACAACACCACCGGCCGCTGGATGTATGCCAACGGAGGTACGGGTGTCGGCAGCAACGTGGCCGGTCTGCTTTATATGTGCCATCCGGACGACTACAACTATCCCGAACCTATCCGTATCTGGAACGAGCAGCAGAACGGTGGCCGCGGAGACGTCTATATGAACTTCGTTCCTACGAAGAACAAAGACTGGAAACTCAAGGCCAACAAGACTTATACCCTCAAGTACAGGTTCTATGCTTATGACGGTATGATGACTCCCACCAAGGCCGAGAAGATCTGGAGGGATTTCGGAGAACCGCCGATTGTAAAAGTATCAAAGAAGTAATATGAGAAAAGCTATCCTTTTAACAGCATCACTCGCAGTCGTGCTTATGGCAGGCGCTTGCAAAGAGAAAGGACCGAAGCAGGTGGTCATCGCCACTCTCGATCCCGGCCATTTCCACGCTGCTCTCGTTCAGAAGACATCCTATCCCCAGGTAAGCCAGGACGTTTACGTCTATTCCAACCCCGGTGCGGATCTGCAGGAACATCTCGCCAAGATCGAGGCATACAACACACGCGCGGAAAACCCCACTTCGTGGAACGAAATAGTCTATACCGGCCCTGATTTCCTTGAGAAGATGATCTCCGACGGCAAGGCCAATGTGATGGTAACTGCGGGCAACAACCTCAAGAAGACCGAATACATCAAGAAGACTCTGGCGGCAGGCATCAACGTGCTTGCCGACAAGCCTATGGCCATCAATCCGGAGAACTTCGAGATGCTGAAGGAATGTTTCAGGATCGCCAATCAGAAGAATGTCCTGCTGTATGACATCATGACCGAACGTCACGAGATCACTACCATCCTCCAGCGCGAGCTTTCCCTGATTCCTGAAATCTACGGACAGCAGGAGAAGGGTACTCCTGAGAATCCCGGCATAACCATGGAAAGCGTGCACCACTTCTACAAGGAAGTTTCCGGCAAGCCCAACATTCGTCCCGCATGGTTCTATGACGTAGAACAGCAGGGCGAGGCTATCGTGGACGTGACCACACACCTTGTGGATCTTGTCCAGTGGCAGTGCTATCCGGACCAGATCCTCAGTCCTTCCGATGTGAAGATAACTTCTGCAAGACACTGGCCGACACCTCTGACTCTTGCCCAGTTCCAGGCTTCAACAGGTCTTGACAGCTATCCTGAATTCCTTATGAAGGATGTCAGGGACGGCGTCCTGGAAGTTTACCAGAACGGAGAGATCAACTATCAGTTGAAAGGCCTGAATGCTTCAGTAACCGCTCTCTGGAACTATCAGGCTCCTGAAGGCGGCGGCGATACCCACTACTGCGAGATGCGCGGTACCAAGGCTAATGTCACAATCCGTCAGACTGCCGAGCAGAACTGGAAACCCGAGCTTTATATCGAGGCAGTCAATCCTGCTGCAGGATATGAAGATGCCCTCAATGCGAAGTTCGCCGAGCTCGAGAAGAACTATCCCGGCATCAAGCTGGAGAAGATGGCTGACAATGCCTGGCACGTGTTTGTTCCGGATTCATACCGCAACGGCCACGAGGCCCATTTTGGCCAGGTTACCGAGAATTTCCTGAAATACTTTGATGAAGGCAAGCTTCCTGACTGGGAACAGCCTAATATGATTACCAAGTATTACACTACTACCGAAGCATACAAGATTGCAAACAGTCAGTAGCCGGTACTGATACGAATAAAGAGAGAGACCTTGAAAAAGGTCTCTTTTTTTGTCTTCAAATTCATATTAATCCGCAAAAATTCATACATTTGCAGGCTAAAGCATTCAATGGCGATGGAACAAGTCAAATGTCTTATCATAGGCAGCGGCCCGGCAGGTTACACTGCTGCGATCTATGCGGCGAGAGCAGGTCTGGCTCCTGTCGTCATTGAAGGCATACAGCCCGGAGGCCAGCTTACTGCAACCACGGAGGTTGAGAATTTCCCCGGCTATCCCGACGGTGTTGATGCCAATGAGATGATGGAGGATATCCGCCGTCAGGCCCAGCGTTTCGGGACTGATATCCGCACCGGTATAGTTACCGCCGTAGATTTTTCTCGCAGGCCTTTCGCTGTAGAGGTTGACGGAAAACCGGCATTCGAAGCAGAAGCTGTTATCATCGCAACGGGCGCTTCAGCCAAGTATCTCGGGCTCGAAAGCGAGAAGAAGTTCCGCGGGATGGGCGTCTCAGCGTGCGCGACCTGCGACGGCTTCTTCTACCGCAAGAAGGTTGTGGCCGTGGTGGGCGGCGGAGATACCGCCTGCGAAGAAGCATCTTATCTGGCATCCCTCTGCAGCAAGGTGTATATGATAGTCCGCCGCAACGAGCTGCGCGCCACCAGGGCTATGCAGGAGAAGGTTCTGGGCACTGAAAACATAGAAATACTCTGGGAATGCCAGACGAAGGAGGTGCTCGGCGATGAGACAGGAGTCAACGGAGTGAGGCTTGTACGCAAGAACGGTGAAGAATTCGATGTGGCGGTTGACGGATTTTTCCTGGCTATCGGCCATCATCCCAATTCAGATATTTTCAAGGAATGGATCGAGACGGACGGTCAGGGCTATATCGTTACGGAACCGGGTACTTCAGCTACAAGTGTCGAAGGCGTCTTTGCCGCAGGTGACGTGATGGACAGCAGATACCGTCAGGCTGTGGTCGCGGCGGGAAGCGGGTGCAAGGCTGCGATGGATTTGGAGAAATTTTTAAAAAAGTAGCGGGAATGGCTTGTTATTTGCCGTACCGGCGCTTTTAAAACGATTTGAATGAAAGCGAGAACGATCATAATTTCCGTATGCATCATACTGGTGGCTGCATCCTGCGCTACCGAGTATGACAAGCTGCTCAAGGGTCACGACGTGCCTGCCAAATATGCAAAAGCATTCGAGTTGTATGAAAGCGGAAAATACAGCAAAGCCGCCGAGATGTTCGAATCCCTGTCGATTGCGACCAAGGGTACTGCGCAGGACGACACCGTTGAGTTCTACTGGGCGATGAGCAACTATATGTTCAAGGATTACGTAACTGCCCAGAGCAATTTCTCCGAATTCATTTCTGTATTTCCCCTCAGCCCTTTTACAGAGCAGGCCCGTTTCCTCTATATCGACTGCCTGTACAAGAGCACTTACCGGTATGAACTGGACCAGGTCCCGACATACAACGCTCTTACGGAGATTTATCGCTATATGACGCTCTATCCCAACAGCAAATATCTGGATGACTGCATCCGGATGAGAGATGATCTCGAAGAGCGCCTTGACAAGAAAGCGTTCGAAGCGGCCCACCTCTACTATCATATGGAGGACTACCTGGCCGCCCATTATGCATTGAAGAACGTACTGAAGGAAGATGCCGAGAACAGATACCGCGAAGAAATCCTCTATTTCATCGCTATGTCTGCATATAAATATGCGGACAACAGCGTCCCGGAGAAGAGACATGAAAGATACCTGTCATTCGTAGACGACTACTATAACTTTGTGAGCGAGTACCCTGAAAGCAAGCATCGTCGCGAACTTGACAACATATACGCAAGAGTAAACAGAATAGTAAAAAGGATAGACTAAAAATGGAAGTTAAGAAACAGGCCGTCGTAAACAACACGATAACCAGGGAATTGGCTGATATTGCAGCCCCTACAGGCAATATCTACGAATCAACCGTAATCATTGCAAAAAGAGCGAACCAGATTGCTGCAGACCTCAAGCAGGAACTGAGCAAGAAGCTCGAAGAATTCTCAAATTATGCCGATACTCTGGAAGAAACTTTCGAGAACAGGGAGCAGATTGAGATTTCCCGTTACTATGAAAGGCTCCCGAAACCTGCATTGACTGCAATCAAGGAATTCCAGGAAGGCAAGGTATTCTACAGAAAAGCAGAGTCGCAGCAGTAGTACCTATGCTGGAGCGGCTGACCATAAACAATTATGCATTGATAGATGCTTTGGATATCTCTTTTCCAAAGCATCTTGTAATTATAACGGGTCAGACCGGTGCCGGAAAATCTATCTTGCTTGGAGCCTTGTCGCTGCTTCTGGGGGCCAGGGCTGATGCGGATGTGATTTGCGACAGCAGCCGCAACTGTGTGGTCGAGGCCCAGTTCATCGATGATGCCGGAAACGAGAGGATAGTCCGTCGCGTCGTAACGCCGCAAGGCCGCTCGAGGGCGTTCATCGACGATATGCCGGTTCCGCTTGATGAGTTGAAGAAACTGACATACTCATTTGTCGACATACATTCCCAGAACAGTCAGACATTGCTTGGCGACGGGGCGTTCCAGCTTGAGGTGCTGGATGCGTTTGCGGGCAATTCTGCCCTTGTCGGCGATTATAAGGCATCATACAGGCGTTTCCGCTCTCTTGCCAGGGAAAGAGACGATCTGGAACAGCAGGTCTCCCAGAGTCAAAAGAACCGCGATTATCTGCAATATCAGTTTGACCAGCTGCAGAAGGCCGGCCTTGAGCCGGGGGAACTTGAGTTCCTGGAAAAAGAGCAGCTGGAACTTTCGAATGCAGAAGATCTCAAGACCTCCCTTCAGACTGCCCTGAAAGCTTTGGACAATGAGCAGTCTGACGTCCAGACTGCACTTAAGGAGGCTTGTTCCAATGTCTCCAAGGCGGCCAGGGTGGTAGAGCGGCTGGAGCCTCTGGTAAAGCGGCTTGAATCTGCCCGTATTGAATTGAAGGACATCGAGCAGGAGATAGATGCAGAGCAGGAGAGAATAACGGTGGACGATGTCCGGCTGGCTGCAGTGGAGGACCGGATGACCCAGATATACGATCTTATGCGCAAGCACGGGGTTGATGGAGTCGACGGGCTTCTGGCGTTGAAAGACAGCTTTCAGGCCAGTCTGCAGGAGGAGGATGACCTCAGGGAACGTCTTTCAGATGTAAAAAGGCAGCTTGCCGAAACTGAAGCTGAATGCTCGGCACTGTCGGAATGTCTCCACAGGGCAAGGGTAGATGCGGTTCCGAAACTCGCAGCAGAACTGCAGGAGTCGATCAGGGGGCTCGAGCTTCCTTTCGCTACGTTCGAAATACAGGTGTCAGCTCTTCCTGAGAGAGGCTCTTCAGGTGCGGATGATGTCATATTCCTGTTTTCTTCAGCCGGCGGCGACAGGCCTAAGGAACTTTCCAAAGTTGCATCAGGAGGCGAACTGTCGCGCATAATGCTCTGCATAAAGGCTCTTATGGCCCAGTATATGAAGCTGCCGACCATAATATTCGATGAGATAGACGCCGGTGTTTCCGGAAGCGTGGCTGACAAGATGGGGCAGATGATCGTGAAAATGGGAGAGGCCATGCAGGTGATTGCCATAACCCATCTTCCGCAGGTCGCCAGCAAAGGAAATGCTCATTTCCTGGTTTACAAGGAATTCGATGATGACAGAGTCGCATCTTCAAAGATAAAACTGATAGAAGGGGAGGAAAGGGTCCGCGAGATCGCAAGGATGCTGAGCGGACAGAATCTTACAGACGAGGCGCTTGCCAACGCAAGGGTGCTTCTTGGACAATGAATGTTATACTAAAACCATTAATAATTACTAATTATGAGACTAATCATTGAAGAATCCTACGGGAAGATGTCCCAATGGGCTGCTGAATACATTGTCAAGAGGATCAATGAGTTCCAGCCTACCGCCGAGAAACCCTTCGTACTTGGCCTTCCTACCGGTTCCACCCCCATCGGTACCTACAAAGAACTGATCCATCTGTATGAAACAGGAAAAGTCAATTTCGAGAATGTAGTTACTTTCAATATGGATGAATATGTCGGCCTTCCCGAGGACCATCCGGAGAGCTATCATACTTTTATGTATGAGAATTTCTTCAATCACGTGAATGTTAAGAAGGAGAACATCAATATCCTTAACGGCAACGCTGAAGACCTTGCTGCAGAGTGCGAACGCTATGAGGAGAAGATCAAGTCATACGGCGGCATCAGACTGTTCATGGGCGGTATCGGTCCTGACGGTCACATTGCCTTCAACGAACCCGGTTCTTCTCTCAATTCACGCACCAGGCTCAAATATCTGACTACCGACACCATCATCGCCAATTCCCGTTTCTTCAACCACGACCTCGAGAAGGTTCCGAAGACTGCGCTCACAGTAGGTGTGGCAACTGTCATGGATGCTTATGAGGTTCTCATCCTCGCCAACGGTCATAACAAGGCTCGCGCTCTTTATCACGCCGTAGAAGGTTCGGTGAACCATATGTGGACAATCTCTATCCTTCAGCTTCACCCGAGGGGAATCATCGTATGTGATGACGCTGCTACCGTCGAGCTCAAGGTGGGTACTGTCAATTACTACAAGGACATCGAGCACAGGGCTCTGCACAAGGATTAGAAGATGTATCGCAGGCAGGCTTTGGATGCTGTCCGCAAGATGCTTGCGGACAATGGAGCGGATGCTGTCATCATTCCTTCGAATGACTGTCATTTCGGGGAATATGTGCCCGATTACTTCAAGGTCCGCGGTTGGCTGAGCGGCTTCGACGGTTCTGCCGGAACTCTTGTCGTTACAACTTCTGATGCCGCCTTGTGGACTGACAGCCGTTATTTCATACAGGCTGCACGGCAGATCGAGGGGACGGGTATCAGGCTTATGAAGCTGAAGATCGCAGGAACTCCTTCGATTGCGCAGTGGTTGCATTCGCTGAACGTCTCCAAGGTGCTGGTTGACGGTGACCTTTTCAGCCGCAGGGAATTCATCTCTTTGACGAAGGAGCTTGCTCCGGCTGCCCTGCAGGCCGTGGACGATCCGTTCCGTGCAATCTGGAAGGACCGTCCGGCCCTGGTCAGCAAGCCTATCGTCCTTATGCCGGAAAACATCGGCGGAAAGAGCGTCGTCGAAAAGCGCGTCGCCGTGACTGAAAAGCTTGGCTGCAAGGGCAGCTTCGCATACATAATCAGCGCCTGCGACGAGATAATGTGGCTCTGCAACATCCGTGGCGAAGACATAGAGTACAATCCTGTAGCTTTGTCATACTGCGTTCTCACAGAGGACTGCATCCATCTGTTCTGCCACCTTGAAAGCCTTTCTGCCGAGGCCCGGGGGTACCTCGAGTTGCAGGATGTCGTGCTTCACGAGTACGGGGCGTTCCGCGATTTCTTGCGCGGACTGGATGGCTCTGTGACCAGGATATGCCAGACTTCTTCCATCAATGTCAACAACTGGTCTGCAGCATTTGCAAACGTGAAAGCCGGAGAAGAGGAATCTCTCTTCATGGAGGATCCGACTCCGGGCGGCAGCGTGGCCTGGCTGCGCAGCCGCAAGAATTCAGTGGAGCTGGCCGGTTTCCGCAATGCTTTCATCAATGATGGCATCGCCTGGGTCAAGCTCCTCAAGTATCTGGATGACAACATTCCTTCAGGACGGCTCAACGAGTTCCAGGTTGCCGAAAAACTGCAGGAGTTCCGTCGCGAATGTCCCGATTACCTGGGCGAGAGTTTCGAGCCGATTGTCGCTTACAATGCGAATGCGGCCTCTGCTCACTACAGCGTGACCAGCGAGGCGGATGCGGCGAGAATCAAGCCTTATGGTTTCCTGCTTATGGACACAGGCGCTCATTATCCCTACGGCACCACTGATACCACCCGTACGCTGATGCTCAGCGACCGCAATGATTTCACAGGCAAGAGCGACCGCCTGATCCAGCAGATGAGGGATGATTATACTCTCGTGCTGAAAGGTATGATAGACCTTGCCACGGCTGTATTTCCGTCAGGCACCCGCGGCAGCCAGCTGGACATCCTGGCCCGCGGCCCGATGTATCCCACCGGCAAGATGTATTATCACGGTACCAGCCACGGCATAGGGCATCATCTGTGCGTACACGAACCTCCCCAGATCAGGATGGAGGAGAGTCCTCTCGTAATCGACGAGGGTATGGTTATGTCGGACGAGCCGGCAATCTATATCGAGGGCCAGTACGGTATCCGCACTGAGAATGTGGTAACCGTGGTTCCTTTCAAGGAGACTCCTTACGGCAAGTTCCTCAAGTTCGACACTATGACCCTGGTGCCCATAGACATCCGTCCCGTGAACTTCAAACTGCTCACTCACAAGGAAGAACAGTGGCTCTACGACTACAACGAACACGTCTACAACGTCCTCAAGCCATACCTCTCCAAACAGGAAGCCTACTGGCTCTGGAAACAGATCGTATAAAATAAAAAAAGCTTCCTGCGAAGGAAGCTTTTTTTATTTGAGATTGATAGCTAGATCGTACCTTGCTCGAGCATAGCGGTGGCGACTTTCATGAAGCCGGCGATGTTGGCTCCCTTTACGTAATCGATGGTGCCGTCGGGTTTCTTTCCGTATTTGACGCACTGCTCGTGGATGGACGACATTATGTGGTGCAGCTTGGCGTCAACTTCTTCAGCCGTCCAGCTGATGTGGCTTGCGTTCTGGGTCATCTCGAGACCTGAGGTGGCTACGCCGCCCGCATTGACAGCCTTGCCGGGAGCGAACAGGATACCGGCCTTCTGGAACTCGTGGATAGCCTCGGGACGGCAGCCCATATTCGAAACTTCGCAGCAGCACCAGGTACCGTTTGCCAGCAGTTCCTTTGCATCTTCACCTGTGAGTTCGTTCTGGAATGCGCAAGGGAGAGCGATGTCGCATTTGATGCTCCAGGATTTCTTGCCGGCAGTGAAGAATGCCTTGTCCGGGAACTTGTCTGCCATCATCGAAACGATGTCGCGGTTTGAAGCGCGCATAACGAGCATATAGTCGATCATCTCCTGAGTGATGCCGTCAGGAATGTGGCATACTCCGTCAGGACCTGAAATTGCAATCACCTTGGCACCGAGCTCGGTGGCTTTCTTGGCAGCACCCCAGGCAACGTTTCCGAAGCCGCTGAGAGCGATGGTCTTGCCCTTGATGTCCTTGCCTGCGGTCTTGAGCACCTGGTTGGTGAAATACAGGGCGCCGTAGCCGGTAGCCTCAGGACGAAGTATGCTTCCGCCCCAGGTCATACCCTTGCCGGTGAGCACGCCTGTATTGTATTCGCGTGCAAGTTTCTTGTACATTCCTGTGAGATAGCCGATCTCGCGTCCGCCGACTCCCACGTCACCTGCAGGGACGTCAGTGTCAGGACCGATGTTGCGCCAGAGTTCAAGCATGAAGGCCTGGCAGAAGCGCATTATCTCAGCATCAGACTTGCCTTTCGGATCGAAATCGCTGCCGCCTTTGCCGCCGCCCATAGGCAGAGTGGTGAGGGCGTTCTTGAATGTCTGTTCGAAGCCCAGGAACTTGAGCATCGAGGGAGTCACAGCCTTGTGGAAACGCAAGCCTCCCTTGTAGGGGCCGATGGCTGCATTGAACTGGACACGGTATCCAAGGTTGGTCTGGACTTCACCCTTGTCATCAACCCAAACAACGCGGAAAGTGAATATCCTGTCGGGCTCAACGATCCTTTCGACTATTTTAGCTTTCTCGAATTCGGGATGCTGGTTGTAGACATCCTCGATTGATTCAAGCACTTCGCGAACCGCTTGCAGGTACGCCTGCTCATGACCGTATTTTTTTACAAGTCCGGTCATTATTTCAGATACTTTCATGATATTTGATAACTTTTGTTTTTATTTATAATGTAATACTAATCTGCCGCGATTATTTACGAATTATAATCATTTTTTGCGAGATTACCAAAAAAAATACAACTGAAGTGTTATTTTTATTTTTTTAACTTTGCCAATGGAAATGGAACTGGATAATTTCATACATCTGAATTTCGCTGAGCAACAGCCAGATAGGTTAATGCAGTACCGTATTCGCAAGATTCTTCTTGTCTGCTGCAGCTACGATGAATACATCCTTGAAGAGGATGGACATATTGAAACCCAGATCAACAGGGAGTACAGCGAACTCAATATTAGCAATCCTCCCACAATCGTACACGTTACCACTACTGAAGACGCCCTGGCGCATCTGAAGGCCGAAGATGACTTCGACTGTGTCATCACAATGTTCAACGTCGGAGGTGACGGTGACGTGTTCCAGTTCGCCGATGAAATAAAAACTGTAAGCCCCGGCCTTCCAGTCGTGGTCCTGTCAAGTTTCTCAAAGACTGTTTACAACAGGATTCACGAGACATCCAATTCGTCCATCGACAATTTCTTCTGCTGGCACGGAAGTTCCGATCTGCTCATAGCCATCATCAAGCTGATGGAGGACAAGCTGAACGCCGCAAACGACATTCTGGAAAACGGAGTCCAGGCCATCCTGCTTATTGAAGATTCGATACGTTTCTACAGCAGCTACCTATCGGAACTTTACCGCATCCTTCTGCTGCAGAACCACGAATCCATCAAGGATGCCTACAATGAGGACCAGCAGATAATGCGCAAGCGCTCGCGCCCGAAAGTGCTGTTGGCTACCAATATGGCTGAAGGCGTCGAGCTCTACAACAAATACAGGGACAACCTCCTCGGAGTCATCTCCGATGTGGGCATGATACGCAAGCCCGGCGACAAGGTATATGACGAGAAGAAAGACGCCGGCATTGAGATCGCGAAGATGGTGAAGTCCCAGACTCCCTGGATGCCTGTCATCCTGCAGTCTTCACAGTCTGAATACAAGCAGGTTGCCGACGAGATGGGGGTCGGCTTCATAGCCAAGAATTCTCCTACTTTGCTGGAAAGCCTGAGACATTACATTCTCAAGGAATTCTGCTTCGGCGATTTCGAATTCGAATCCAAGGGCTCTGCGCTCAATTTCGGACACGCGGCCGATCTCCAGCAGATGGAGGAACTCATAAAGATAGTCCCGGACGATGTCCTTGAATACAACCTGTCCCAGATGCGTCTGTCGAAGTGGCTGTATGCAAGGGGTCTGTTCCCGCTTGCCAAGGTGCTCAGGAGCATTAACAGCAGCGATTTCGAGTCTACCGAGGCCCACCGCACATCTTTGGTAAAGCTGTTCCACGACTATCGCAGGATGCTCGGCCAGGGCATCGTGGCCCAGTTCGACGAGAAGCATTACAGCGACGCCATCAGTTTCGCCAGGATAGGAGAGGGTTCCATCGGCGGCAAGGCCCGCGGCCTGGCATTCATGAACGGCGTACTCGCGAAGCACAACCACTATTTCAAGTATCCGAACGTAAGGATAATGATACCGCGCAGCGTGGTCCTCGCAACTGACTGTTTCGACGACTTCCTTTCGCTGAACGGCTTGCGCAACATCATACTTGAAGAAGGGATGGATGATGATTCCGTTCTTTCTGAATTTCTCAACAGCATAGTTCCGCCGTATCTGTACAGCCAGCTGAAAGCCTTCGTGGTCACCTGTACCAGGCCTCTCGCCGTACGCTCTTCTTCAAAGCTCGAGGATTCGCACTACCAGCCTTTCGCCGGCGTATATTCTACATATATGATTCCCCGCTGCGAGGATGACGACCAGATGCTCCGTATGCTCATACGTGCCATCAAGAGCGTCTACGCATCTGTGTTCTACTCATCTTCGCGAGCATATATCCAGTCCACCCAGAACGTTCTGTCTGAAGAGAAAATGGCCGTGCTGATACAAGAAGTCTGCGGCACCGAGGATGGCGGCTATTATTTCCCGACGCTCTCGGGTGTCGCCCGCTCCCGCAATATGTATCCCATCGGCCACGAGAAGTGCGAAGACGGTGTCTGCAACATCGCTATGGGGCTAGGCAAGGCGGTTGTGGACGGCGAGAAGACCCTGCGTTTCTGCCCGGTATATCCTGACAACGTACTCCAGACTTCCACTCCGACACTGGCTGTCCAGGAGGCGCAGACAGAGATCATGGCTCTGGATATGAATCCCAACAGCTTCAAGGCTTCAACCAACGATGCTGTGAACATAGTCCGTATCTCGACCACTGAAGTCGAGAAATACCGCAACGCCAAATATACCTGTTCGTATTACGACTATCTGAACGACCGTATCAGCGAGGCTGCTCCGTTCGGCTCCGCGTTCAGGGTGATAACATTCAACCGCATCCTCAAGTACAATTCCTTCCCGCTTGCCGAGATTCTCCGAGACTTGCTTGCAATTGGCGAGAATGAGCTTCTCAGCCCGGTGGAAATAGAATTCGCGGTCAATATGGATGTCAATACGGGCGAGACCCCGGTATTCTATCTGTTGCAGATAAGACCCATCATCCAGAACGACGAGAGCAAGAAGCTGGACTGGTCGAAGGTCGATACCTCGGATGCCATAGTCTATTCCCAGTCGGCTCTCGGAACAGGTTTGATGAGCGGTATCAGACACGTGATATATATGAAATTCGACAAGTTCTCTCCGCTGACCACCGAGGCCATTGCAGAAGAACTTCGCGAATTCAACAGATACCTCAAGGACAATCATCAGGAATATGTGCTGATAGGCACAGGCCGATGGGGATCTACCGATCCTCTGCTGGGAGTTCCGGTGCGCTGGGATCACATCTCAGAGGCGAGGGTGATAATAGAGTCCGCGCTGCCTGAGTTCAATATCGAGGCAAGCCAGGGTACACATTTCTTCCAGAACGTCACTTCGCTGGGCGTGGGATATCTCTCGCTTGACCCCGGCCACGGTGACGGTATCCTGAATCTGAAGATTCTGGACGAGATGCCTGCAGAAAAAGATGGGGCATATCTGCGTATGGTTGCTTTCGACAAGCCGCTCTACATCTATGTGGACGGCCAGTCGCGTAAAGCCATAATCAAGAAAGACGAGTGATTTTTTAATACTAAATACAAAGATTTATTATGAATGCAAAAACTTACGTAGACAATTTCATGAATGATCTTGTCACAAAGAACCCGGGTGAGCCTGAGTTCCACCAGGCCGTTAGAGAAGTCGTAGAGAGTGTCGCTGACTACATCGTCGAAAGTCCTCAGCTGATGAAGCTTAAGGTGATGGAGCGCATCGTGGAGCCCGAGCGTGTGATAATGTTCCGTGTCCCCTGGGTCAA
>JAFZBF010000033.1 GCA_017561885.1 Bacteroidales bacterium
AGAATGTTTGTATCTTTGCGTCCCCAAAAGAATCTTAATATTAAAAACATAAGTCATGAAAAAAGGAATTCATCCCGAAAGTTACCGTCTTGTTGCTTTCAAGGACATGTCGAATGATCACGTGTTCCTGACCCGCTCATGCGCAAATACCAAGGAGACCATCGAGATCGACGGCGTCGAGTATCCCGTTGTCAAGGTCGAGATCTCTAACACTTCTCACCCGTTCTACACTGGTAAGATGAAACTTGTCGACACCGCCGGTCGCGTAGATAAGTTCTACAACCGCTACGGCAAGCGCAATCAGAAATAACAAGATACACCCAAACCGAGATAGAAAAAGACTGACGCCAAGCGTCGGTCTTTTTTTTCAATAGATCATTAATGACTTCGTCTTTGCGGCAGAATGATTCAAGGCAACATTGTGCCCCGCTTTGCCGGGCCGGCCGTTTCGCCCGGCAAAGATGGGGGTCTGGAGGGGCGCGAAATTGTGGAATAATTTCGCGGTTGCCGGAAGCATTGCTGCCGCAAGATGGCTCAGTGATTATGTCAGCGAGAGTCCTTCGAAGGATACTGAGGGAAGCTGCATAGAGAAGAGGGTCAGGGGATCGTTGCCGACGGCGGCGAGACGGTTCCACAGGTCGAGGTAGTTGCCGGTAACGTTCATCTCATGGATGGGGAACTGCTTGCGGCCGTTCTCAAACCAGAAGCCCTCTATGCCATATGAGAAATCTCCCGTGATGGGATTGTGGTTGCCGCCATTGAAGCCAGTGATCAGGACACCCCTGTCAAGATCCTTTATCTGGTCATCCATACCTCCGGCATCAGGAACCATTTCAACGACCGAAACCGAATCGACCGTAGGCTGCATATGCAGTTTGTCTGCGTAATAGCTCGTCAGGAAATAACGGTTCACCACACCCTCGTCAACAACACTGCACTTGACGGTAGCCAACCCTTCCCCGTCATAGAATCTCGCGCCGTAGGTCGAAGGCTTGTGGGGATTGTCGATTATGGTAAGCCTCGAAGAAAACAGTTTCTTTCCGAGAGAATCCAGCAGGAACGAATTGTTCTGCTGCAGGGCCGAGCCGCTCAGGGCAGAGAGCAGCGGCGACACGAACTTGGCGACAGAACCGTTCTCCACCACCACATCGTACCTGCCTGCGTCGATACGTCTGGCACCCAGCCTGGCCATACCTCGGTTGTATGCCGTCTCGGCACAGCGTGCAGCAGACAGTTTGGAGAAAAACACATTGGCGTCAGGCCACCAGCTCTGAGGCCTGCTGCCGTCCTTGTCCAGGAACGAACAACCTGCCGAAAGCGTATAGAATGAAGCATCCCTTGTCTGGCAGAATCCCGCAGTGTCGGCCAGCACCTCGTGTTCCACAGAGCAACCGAATTCAGTCTCGCAGGACTGCAGCGGACCGCCGTCGATATGTGCACAGAGACTTTCAGCCATCTGCACGGCCAGAGCCTTGCCCAACTCCGCCGTCACGTTCCCTGCCGCAGGATCCAGAAGTTTCAGGTCACCTCCGCCTTTGAAACAAAGTTCAGCAGGAGCCAGATGGCGGCACTCGTCCTTCTCAAGCAGCCTGGTCAGCCTCACGGCATTCGATATGAACTCCCTGAGACTTGCATCATCCAGCATATTTGTCGAGAACGTGCCGTAACGGCCGTCCACGAAAAGTTGCAGGAACACCGAACAGTCGCTGGCATCGTGAATCTTGTCCACATCACGGTTGTACAGAGACACCGCGGTCTGGTCGCTCACAGTAAAGATTATCCTTGCATCGCTCGCTCCCGCTCCTATGCAGAAGTCGAGAACCTTCTGTACCTGATTTGTCTGCATATGCACAAATTTATATATTTGCCGGACATTAAGCACGACAAATCAAACAAATACCATAATGAAAATACAAGACAACAAAGTTGTTCATCTCACATATCAGCTGAAGGTGGACGGAGAGATAGCAGACAGCGCAACCGCAGAAAAGCCATTGCAGTTCATATTCGGGCAGGGTTACCTGCTTCCCAAGTTCGAAAAGAACATCGCCGGCAAGCAGGTCGGTGACGAATTCGAATTCATGCTCACTGCACAGGATGGTTATGGTCTGGTAAACCCTGCCGCCATCATAGACCTCCCCAAGAGCGCCTTTGAGATAGACGGTGTATTCCAGGATGCATACGTTCAGCCCGGCAGGTCGATTCCGATGATGAGCCGCGAAGGCGGAGTTGTTCACGGTACCGTACTTTCAGTCGGAGCAGATACTGTCAAGATGGACTTCAACCACCCGATGGCCGGCAAGGACCTCTATTTCACAGGGAAGGTGGAACTTGTACGGGATGCCACTGAAGAAGAGCTCAAGGACGGTCTGTTCGGAGAACGCAAGCCAAGGTCCTGCTCAGGCAGCTGCGGTTCCTGCAACAGCGACTGCAAATAAGATCATCTTGAGGCTATTGCATTAGCCACTGCGATACCGTCGAGGGCGCTGGATACTATGCCACCTGCATAGCCGGCGCCCTCGCCGCATGGATAGAGGCCGTCGAGACTGATGTGGCATAAAGTGTTTTCATCGCGAGGAATGCGGACCGGAGAAGACGTCCTGGACTCGACGCCGAGCACCAGCGCATCATGAGTGTAGAATCCGTGCATCTTGCGGTCGAACAAAGGGAAAGCCTTGCGGAGTCTTGCTGCCACGAAATCAGGGAGGAGCCCGTTCAACAAGGCAGAGTCGACACCGGGAGCATAAGAGCACGCAGGCAATGAAGAAGACGCCTTTCCGCGACAGAAATCAGTCATTCTCTGGGCAGGGGCACGGAAAGATGATGAATTGGCAAACATTCTCTGCTCGACAGACCTCTGGAACTCCAGCAGAGCCAGCGGGCCGTACTTCTCGAAACCAGTGACATCTTCCGGCTCGACTGAGCACACGATTCCGGCATTGGCCTTCTTTCCGGAACGGGTCGAAGGCGACATACCGTTCAGCACTACTGCATCACTTTCAGTAGTCGAAGGCACAAGGACTCCCCCGGGGCACATACAGAATGAAAAAACACCCCGTCCGTCGACCTGCTGCACCAGAGAATACTCAGCGTGCGGATAACCGGGCTGCCAGCGCTTGTGATACTGAATTTCATCTATAAGATACTGAGGATGTTCCACCCTTACGCCAAGCGCAAATCCTTTCGCCTGCAGAGCCCATCCTTTGGATGCAAACAGTTCATATATATCCCTTGCCGAATGGCCGGTCGCCAGAATCACGTCCGACGCGCTGTAAACGCTTCCGTCAGCGCACAGAACTTTCCACTTTCCCCTATTGCTTGCAGGTGGCGTCATATCGACCACCCTGGAGCCGAAATGGTACTCCCCGCCGTGTTCCGTGATGCAGTTGCGGATGCTCTCCATCACCCTCGGCAGCACGTCGCTGCCGATGTGGGGATGTGCATCCGTCAATATGGACTGTTGAGCTCCAAAAGCTACCAGCTGCCTCAGAACTTCCTGGATATCACCCCTTTTGGAAGAACGGGTGTAGAGCTTTCCGTCCGAAAACGTACCGGCGCCGCCCTCTCCGAAGCAGTAGTTGGAGTCAGCGTCCACCACGCCTTCGCGCACAATTGCAGAAATATCCACCTTCCGGCTGTGGACATCCTTGCCGCGTTCGAGGATCACTGGCTTGAAACCCTTTTCAAGCAGCTTCAGGGAAGCGAAAGTACCTGCCGGACCGCCGCCAATCACAATTATCTCCCGGGCATTGCGGACATCCTTGTAGTCGAAGACATATTCACGCGGAGGTTCGTCGCCTTCCAGGAAAGCCTGCAGACGGTACCTGTAGACCGGGCGGCCGCGGGCATCCAGGGAACGCCTCATGACAACGCACTGTCTCACCTTCGACACAGGTACTCCGCAAGCCACTGCAGCGGCCTTGCGAAGCTCATCTTCAGCAGGAACGTGAAGGATGTCGAACGTCTGCTCGAACTCTTTCATTGCTATTTCATATGAAGGTCCGCAGCACGGGAGACCGGTGCAACGTCCAGCGGAGCGAATAGACCTTTTTCGTATTTGAAGTGACCTACCACGGCAATCATCGCCGCATTGTCGGTAGTGAAACGCAGTTCCGGCAGGAAGGTCGTCCAACCTCTGCGGCGTCCCTCTTCCTCAATCCGGCTGCGAAGTCCGCTGTTGGCGGAAACGCCACCGCCTATGACCACCTGTTTTATCGATGTCTGCTTCACGGCAAGAAGCAGTTTCTTCATCAGAATGTCGATCAGGTCTTTCTGGAAGCTTGCACACAGGTCAGCTTTGTTCTTCTCGACAAAATCCGGGTCACCGGCCACTTCGTCGCGCAGGAAATAAAGAAGGGATGTCTTGATTCCGCTGAAACTGTAGTCAAGCCCAGGAACGTTGGGCTTGGCAAAGCGGAAACGGCCGGCATCGCCCTCCTTTGCCAACCTGTCTATCACAGGACCGCCGGGATAGCCAAGGCCGAGAAGCTTTGCACATTTGTCAAAGGCCTCCCCCACTGCATCGTCTATCGTACGGCCCAGAACCTCGAAATCCAGATAGTCGTTGACCTTGACTATCTGTGTATGCCCTCCGGAAACAAGGAGAGCTAGGAATGGGAACGACGGTTCCCTGTGAGGCTTGCCTTCTTCTATCACGAAATGAGAAAGGATGTGTCCCTGGAGATGGTTGACCTCGATCAGCGGCTTGCCGGCAGAAAGAGCCAGTCCCTTGGCAAACGACACTCCGACCAGCAAGGAGCCCAGCAGTCCGGGTCCACGCGTGAATGCGATGGCATCGACATCTTCCATAGTGACTCCCGCCTGTTTCAGGGCCTGATCCACAACCGGCACTATGTTCTGCTGATGTGCCCTTGAAGCCAGTTCAGGAACCACGCCGCCATACTGCTCGTGGACCTTTTGGGAGGCCATCACATTGGACAGAAGATACCGGTCGGCAAGAACGGCGGCAGAAGTGTCGTCGCAAGATGACTCGATACCCAGAATAATCGTCCTTTTGGCCATCAGATTAATCTCCTGAACTGCAAAGGTATCAATTTAAAAGTGTATCTTTGTTAGATTGATGAAAGTTTTGCGCAAAATATTGCTGGGATTACTGTGCCTGCTGGTCATATTGCCGGTGGTGGCCGTGGTTGCATTGCAGCTGCCCGGTGTACAGAACCGCATATGCAAAACAGTATCGAAAAGCATATCCTCCGACCTCAACGGAAGCATCGATTTCGGAGAAATCTATTACCAGCTTTTCGACAGGGTGATCATCAAGGATGCAGTACTTAGAGATGAAGCGCAGGACACCGTGGCATATCTGGGCAAGCTGTCTCTGAACGTCAAGCTGCTCAAGGCTATCACAGGCCACGTCACAGTGAACAAGCTCGCGCTTGACGACGCCCTGCTGAACCTGGAAGTCGATGAAAGCGGGACTCTCAACCTGGCCAGGATTTTTCCCCAGAAGGAAAAAGTCCGGGATACGACAGACAAAGGTATTCTGGCATATTTTGACAATATCCTGGTGGATGTCCGCAACATCCAGATCAACGGCCTGGACTTGAACCTCGTCGATCACAGCAATGCCGAGAAGCCTCGTCCCAAAGCGAAGAAGAACCCGGACAGGGTCCTGACGCCCGGCAAGAACACAATAGACTGGAAGGACCTTCACATCAGCGGGATGAATGCCGACATTTCTGACATAAAGTACAATCTGCGCAAGCAGACAGTTTCCCTGAAAGTCAACGGAATATCATTAGCGGAAAGCCGCGGTTACAAACTTGACGGACTGAAATTCAAGGCTGCGCTTGACAGTGAAGGAATCCACGTCGACAACTTCAGGTATACCGACAATTACTCTGATATCAAGCTGGACTATGCCAATGCACTTTTCAAAGACTTCAGCGACTTTTCCGACTTCCTCAACAAGGTATCCCTGGACTGCAGCCTGAATGACACGAAGGTCAGTCTTTCTTCTCTCGGACTGTTCCTTCCCGGCATGGACCATCTGACACTGACCCTGAATGCAAGCGGAAAGATCAAAGGTCCGGTAGCAAATATGAAACTGTCTTCGTTCGTAGTAGACGGCCCCAGGAACTCTCACGCTGAACTTTCAGGACAGCTCAACGGCCTGCCGCTGTCAGAAGAGACGATAATGTCGGCCAATATACAGAACTGCCGTTTCAACACTGCCGGAATTGAAGAAATCATATCAAGCGTATCCCTCAAGCCGGTCAAGAAAGGCTCCATAAGCAAGCTGGCACCCGGGACCACTTTCCATTTCAAAGGCTTTATGGACGGATTCTTCACAGACTTCGTGGCCTACGGCGGTCTGTCTTCGAATATCGGAGACGTAGACGTAGACCTGCTGTGTCAGAGCAACCCGAAGACTGGTTTCACGATGGACGGCTTCATGGATGCCAGGGATTTCGACCTGGGCGAATTCATGCAGAACGAGAAACTGGGAGAACTCTCCTGCAACGCTTCCCTGAGCGGACTGTTCTCGAAAGAAAAGAAAAACACATTCATAAACATTGACTCCCTGTACGTCTCCAAATTCAATTTCAACGACTATGACTACAAGGGAATCACCGGAAAAGGCAGCTACGATGCCGATGGCATAAAGGTCAGCGCAGTGGACGACGACCCCAACCTGAACTTCAACCTGAATGCCGAAATAGCCAATGATGAAAGCGGGGCGAGGGTATACGACGTCAACCTCGATTTGAAAAACGCGAACCTGACCGCACTTCATCTGGACAGGCAGGACGTCTCGCTTGTTTCCATGAATCTCAAAGGCACAGTTTTGCAGGCAGGAAGCGACAGCTATGAAGGAAACATATATGTAAGGGACCTCGTCTGTACGAACGCGTCAGGTATGCACGATATCGGCGACCTCAGGCTCGACGCCAGTTTGCTCCCCAGCGACCAGCGGCTGACTCTCAGTTCATCAGTACTCAACTGCATACTGACAGGCGATACCCCTGTGAAAGATCTGGTCAGCGATGCCAAATATGCGCTGCTGAGCGGAAAACTCGACAATCTCCTGAAAGGGCAGAAAGATGCCTTGAAATATTCAGGCGGCAATTTCAGCCTGAACCTCGGCGTCTCAGACATCAGACCCCTCCTGGCTTTCCTGCTGCCTGACGTACATATTGAAAACGGCACCAACCTGTCTTTCAAGGCAGACAGTACAGGCAGTTCAACCCTCTCGCTCCAGTCAGACCTGCTTTCCTTCAAGGAATTATATGCCAGCAACCTGACCCTGACATATGACGGACAGGATTCTACGGCAGTCGCAGCCATCGAGGCTGACATTATAAGGATTGGCTCACTGGTGGCAGTCAACAATTATCTGAATGCCGAAATAAAAGACAATCAGGTAAAGCTGGACCTGACATACAACAACGACAGTAAAGACCATCCCGACAAAGGCAACCTGAAAGCCACGGTAGCTTTCCCCGACACTACTACTGCCTATGACATCCTGGTGGCGCTCGACAGGTCGACTTTCCTTGCCGACGGGAAAGAATGGCAGATCAACACTTCTTCCGTCTTCATCGACAAGGGACGCATTGCAGTAAGGGATTTCACCCTGGAAAGCGGGACCCAGTATCTCAAGGCAAACGGCATCATATCCGACAATCCGGAAGAAGTCTGTACGGTAGACCTTCACGATTTCGACATGTCGCTTGCCAACATTTTCCTGAAAGACCCCATTTCTTTGAACGGACGCCTCACCGGCAACGCTACGGCTAGCGCCCTGCTGGGTGACTACGAGATATCGGCAGACATGGCTGCAGATTCGGTATATCTGTCCGGGAACCTCGTCGGTGACATCGACGTCAATGCCAAATGGCAAGAACAGTCCGGGAAGATTGATTTCTCTTTGCTGAACACCTTAGAAGGCAAGAAGATAATAGACATCGCCGGAGACCTTCGGCCGAAAGACAAGATGATATCCGCGACAGCAGACATCGACAGCCTCGACGCCGGTATCCTCTCCCCGTTCATCGCCTCCATAATGTCTGACCTTGACGGCAGCATATCGCTGAAAGCAGACGTGAGCGGCCCCCTCGACAATATCGATATCACTTCAAGGTCAGGACATTTCAACGATTTCTCAGGGAAACTTCTCTACACTCAGGTCAGGTATAACGTTAACGGAGATTTCGAACTTGCTCCTGACGGCGTAAGGATCCGCTCGGCAAGGCTCACAGACGGAGCTAACGGCTCGGGCACGATAAGCGGCGGCGTCAGCTTCAACCACTTCAAAGACATAGGACTCAATGTTAGGATACGGGCCCGCGACATGCTAGCCCTGAACACCACATCTGCAGACAATCCGACCTTCTACGGAAAGGCTGTCGCAAGCAACGGCGACATCTCGCTTACAGGTCCCGTCAACAACATAATGCTGAATGTCAATGCGACTACCGGCCCTTCATCCATACGCATTCCGCTCGGTTCCGTGACATCTGCAACGCAGTCCATCCTGACTTTCGTCAACAATGAAGTGACTGTCCTGAGCCCTTACGATTCATTGCTGCTGCGCCATTCCGCCAAGAAGAACAAAGACAAGACGCAGAGCAATTTCGGAGTCAGCCTGAGACTCAGGGCCACAAACGATGCAGAAGTCAACCTTGACATCGACAGGGCTACCGGCAACACGCTGAAAGCGAAAGGAAACGGAGACATAAACATCAGCGTGCTCAACCAGCAGTTCGACATAAGGGGTAATTACGGCATAGACGAAGGAAACTTCAACTACAAGCTGCTCGGACTTACCAACAAGAACTTCACTATCAACAAGGGGGGCAGCGTCAATTTCACAGGTGACGTGATGAACACTGATCTTGACATCACTGCGCAGTACGACACCAAGGCCTCCATATCCCCTCTCCTGACAGACTCGATCTCGACCTCGGCAAGAAAGAACGTCCAATGCCTGCTTGACGTATCCGGAAAGCTGTCCAATCCACAGCTTGGATTCGACGTCAACATCCTGGACATAGAGCCGTCCATCCAGGCACAGATCGAACCTGCGCTCATGACCGAAGAAAAGAGGATGAAGCAGTTCGTGGCAGTGCTGCTTACAGGCAACTTCCTGCCCGATGACCAGTCCGGTATCTACAATGCTTCGACAGGCGTCAACTATCTCAATATTGGCGAACTGATGGCCAACCAGATAAATGACATCCTGGAACAGCTGAACATTCCTATTGACCTCGGCCTCAACTATCAGAACAATGACAGCGGCAATGATGTGGTCGACGTAGCCATCAGCACCCAGCTGTTCAACAACCGTGTCACCATCAACGGAAACATAGGCAACCGGCAGTACAACACTGCAGGCAAGAGCGATGTCATGGGAGACATCGACATTTCCATCAAACTGGGGAAGACAGGACGCACCAAGCTGACGCTGTTCTCGCACTCAGCCGACGATTTCAGCAGCTACCTCGACCAGACACAGCGCAACGGAGCCGGTATCGCGTTCAGCAAGGAATTCGATTCTTTCAGAGAATTCTTCTCAAATAGTTCAGACAGGCAGCCACGTCGTGAACCCGGAGATATGCCGCCCCCTGAAGGACGGCCTGTCCCTGGAGAACGAGGTTCGCGTCCAGACAGGAATCCGGAGTCAGACCAAGCGGCTCCCAGACCATCCGCTTTCGTGATATCCCAACCAGAACAGGACGTCCCAGTTCTTCAAATTCCCTGAGCCTGGCAAGCATTTCAAGGTTCTGGCCGACGGTTTTCGCGAAGCCGAAACCTGGATCAAGGATCCAGTCAGTCACTCCGGCTGCTTCAGCCTTGAGACCGAAAGCCCTGAAATAGTCCTTGACGTCCTCTACTACGTCGTCATACGAACACATAGAATCCATAGTCTGCCCGTTGCCCCTGCTATGCATGGCTATATATGGCAGGTCCAGATCTGCCACGGTATCAAGCATGCCGTCGTCGGCCTCACCCGCCGTGATGTCGTTGACGATGAATGAGCCTATGCAGTCATAGGTACGCCTGACGATTTCTGAAGAGAACGTATCTACCGAGAATCTGCAGTCCGGAAAGTGTGCAGCTATCTCTTCCAGCGGCCAGCGGAGCCTGTTCCACTCTTCATCCTCTCCAGGGTATACGCTTCCCGGTCTGGAGCTGCAGGCGCCGACGTCTATGATGTCGGCTCCGTCCTCGAACATAGAAGCGGCCTTGGCACGGAATGCCTCAGCGTTTTCAACCCTGCTGTGTCGATAAAATGAGTCGTCATTCAGGTTAATGATTCCTATTATGTTCGTATCTTTGTACATATCGCAAATATACACAATAAAATGCTCATAGTGCTCGAAGGGCTGGACGGTGCGGGCAAATCCACCCAGGTAAAGATGCTCGACGCATTTCTGCAGTCAGCCGGCAGAAAAACCAAATTCCTGCATTTCCCAAGATACGAAGCCCCCATTTACGGCGACCTGATCGCCAGGTTCCTCAGGGGCGATTTCGGAGACAACGATACGGTGCATCCCCAGCTGGTAGCCCTGCTGTATTCCCTCGACCGCATCGACGCTGCACCGACTATAAAGGAATGGCTGGATGATGGATACTGCGTAATCCTCGACAGATACGTATACTCCAACATAGCATTCCAATGCGCCAAGCTTCCGGATGAGAAACAGTCCGAGCTGCTCCGCGAGTGGATTTTCAATTTCGAATACAAGGTTTCGGGCATTCCCGAGCCTGATTTCAACATATTCCTCGACGTTCCCATCGTTTTTATCGACAGGCAGCTCAAGCACAACCGTAGCGGCAGCGACCGCGACTATCTGGAAGGCAAAAGCGACATACACGAGTCAAGCATCGAATTCCAGAAGAAAGTGAGGGAAATCTACCTCAGGCAGTGCGAACTCGACAGCAACTTTATCCGCATCGACTGCGCAGGAGCCGACGGGGACATCCTGCCGGCCCGTACCATTTTCAACAAACTCAAACAAATCATTTCCCAAAGAATTAAATGAGATTTCTCAGGGCACTTTGCAGACTGGTCTTCGGTCTGACTTTCATCTTCTCAGGTTTCGTGAAATTGCTGTCCCCTGTCGGGACTTCCCTCATCATGCAGGAATACCTGTCAGCCATGCATCTAGGCTTTCTTTCAGGTACAGCCCTTTATGCAGGGATGCTGCTGGCAGTATGCGAGTTCGTCGTGGGCATGTGCGTCCTTCTCTCAGTCAGGATAAAGGTTTTTTCTACGATCGGATTCTACCTGTGCTGCTTTTTCACGTTGCTTACGCTTTGCCTTGCTCTGTTCAACCCTATCAGCGACTGCGGATGCTTCGGGGAAGCCGTGCATCTCACCAACTGGCAGACCTTCTTCAAGAACCTGATACTGCTGCCGTGCATTGCGCTGATCTATTTCCAGCGCAAGAAGATCCCGCCTATAGCGAACCACGTCGTCGAGTGGATTTTTGCAGTTTTCTTCATTCTTGCCGCATTGGCGCTGTGGATCCACTCCAGCCGCTATGTCCCGATGTATGAATTCACGCCATACAATATCGGTTCATATGTTTCTACTGAAGAAGACGAGGCTGCCTTCGAGACAACCTTCATATATACAAAAGACGGGAAGCAGGAAAGCTTTACCCTGGAAAATCTGCCGGACTCCACCTGGACATATGTGGAGACCGTGACCGAAATGACTGGAGAAGCCGGCAAGTATTCAGACTTCATCTTGCTGAACGCTGACGGCGATGACGTTGCCCCGAATATTTTGTACGGCGACGATGCCATCTTGATTTCAATCTACGATCCCGCCAGGCTCAAGGACAAGGACTGGAAACGTATCGAGTCTTTCTCCGGAAAAGCACTGTCTGCAGGTGCAGACCTATACATAGCGGCATCTGTCGTCGATACGGGCATTCCTGAAGATTTTCCTTACGAAGTCCTGTACGGCGACCGCAAACTGCTGATGACCGTCAACCGGGCCAATGGCGGAGCCACTCTCTTCAGTGACAGCTATATCGTACAGAAATGGACAGCTGCAACTATGCAGAAGGCAGAGCTTGACGGACTACTCTCAGAAGACGGCGAGACTCTGGTCGTCCGCAACGCAATCCGCAGCAATGTGCTGACGTCCTGCCTGGTGCTTGGCCTGGTGCTGGTGATGATATTGATATATTACATCTGCAAAATCTCATACAAAAATTCACCCCTTAACAGAAAGAAGGGCAAGAAAGATGAAAACAGCTAAAACTTTGTACGTTATGGCAACCGCTTGCATCATTGCATCATCGTGCGGACAGCAGGAAGCTTCTTCGGATTTCAGATACAGTCTTGACGAATTCGCCGACCTTGAAGTTATCAGATACCAGATACCCGGATGGGACGGTCTGTCTTTCGAACAGAAAGAATACATCTACTATCTGAGCGAAGCCGCAAAATACGGCCGGGACATAATATGGGAGCAGAACTGCCGCTACAACCTGCCGATCCGCAAGGCGCTGGAAAAGATTATCACCACATACGGCGGCGACAAGAACTCCAAGGACTGGCAGGACTTCATGATATATGCCAAGAGAGTTTTCTTCAGCAACGGAATACACCACCATTACGGCGAGTACAAGTTCTTCCCGGACTGTCCGAGGGATTATATGGAGTCTCTCTTCACCGCCGCAGGCTGCGACGACTCTCTTGTCGAAATCATCTACAATCCGCAGATCGCTCCTTTCAGGAGATATCAGGGAGAAGGCGTCGACCTGATCGAAGCGTCGGCCAACCATCTTTACGAGGGAGTGAGCCAGAAGGAAGCCGAAGCCTTCTACAATGCGATGGAAGACCCCGCAGACCCGGAGCCCCTGTCATACGGCCTGAACAGCCGCCTTGTAAAGAGGCCCGACGGCACTCTGGAAGAATTGAAATATACCACGGACGGCCTGTATGGCAAGGCTATCTCCAAGATTGTGGAGAATCTTGAAGCCGCCGCAGCGGTCGCCGAGAATGAAGTCCAGAAGAAATACATCGCCGAGCTTGTAGACTATTACCGCACTGGAGATCTCAGGACCTGGGACAAATACAACATAAGCTGGGTGCGGGATACCATTTCGGCTGTCGATTTCATCAACGGCTTTATAGAGGTCTACGGCGATCCTCTGGGTCTGAAGGGCAACTTCGAGGCAATGGTCAACGTGCGTGACGAAGAGGCCTCTCACCGAACCGTCACCATCAGCGAGAACGCCCAGTGGTTCGAAGACCATTCGCCCGTTGACCCGAGGTTCCGCAAAGCCAAGGTCAAGGGCATATCAGCAAAAGTGATCAATGCACTGTGCCTTGCCGGTGACACCTACCCTTCTACTGCCATCGGAATCAACCTGCCCAACGCCGACTGGATCAGGAAAGAATACGGATCGAAATCGGTGACGATAGCCAACATCACAGAGGCTTATGACAAGGCAGCCAATGAAAAGGAGAACAGCGTGCTCAAGGAGTTTGCCTGGGACGAAGCAGAGATAGAGCGCGCCAAGGAATGGGAGTACATTACTGACAATCTCCACACTGATCTTCACGAATGCCTCGGCCACGGCTCCGGCCAGCTTCTCGAAGGCACTTCTCCCAATGCACTGAAGGAATACAGTTCTACACTTGAAGAGGCACGCGCCGACCTGTTCGCGCTCTGGTATCTCGCCGATCCGAAACTCGTGGAACTCGGCCTGCTTGACGATCCGGATGCTTACAAGGCCGAATACGACACATATATCCGGAACGGCATCTTCACCCAGTTCACAAGGATTGAACTCGGCAAACAGAACACCGAGGCCCATATGCAGAACCGCAAGCTGATCGCAGACTGGTGCTTCGAGCAGGGAGCCGCCCGGAACGTCATAGAGAAACGCAGGCGTGACGGCAAGACATATTTCGTAATTAACGACTACCAGGCCCTTCGGGAACTGTTCGGAAAGCTGCTGGCCGAGATACAGAGAATAAAGAGCGAGGGGGACTATGCAGCTGGCAAGGCTCTCGTTGAAAAATACGCTGTCAACATCGATCCGGACCTGCACCGCGAAGTGCTTGAGAGATATGGCGCGCTGAATCTTAAGCCTTACCGGGGATTTGTCAACCCTGAGATCGTTCCGGTAATCAAAAACGGCAAGATTAGAGATTTCAAGATTGAGTACTGCACGGATTTTGTAGGGCAGCAGCTCGAATATGGCGAGAAATATGCCACTTTAGCTCCTGCAACCTTGGAATAACAGATTATTATTCTTAACTTTAGACGAATTTTTGGCTTATACCAACCTTAATAAAATCAACCTCAATATCAAAACTCTAATATGAAAGATTTTTCAAGAAGACAATTCCTCAAGACTGCAGGCGTTGCTACCGCCGGTGCAGTCCTTACTGGTTCTGCAGCCAGCGCTGCCTCAAAGGCAGGCGCTTTCAACCCGGTTCAGACTGAACTGGAAGCTGCCAGGGCTGACGGACAGAAGGTGCGTCTGGCTTGTATCGGTGCAGCCAACCAGGCTTCATCCGACATCGGCCAGTTCGACCGTTCAGGTCTGTGCGAGATCACCTGCATCTGCGATGTGGACATCAAGAGCAGGGGCTGCCAGCAGACCATTGCCAAGTATCCGAAAGCTAAAGTATTCCAGGATTTCAGGAAGATGTTCGACGAGGCTCACAACGACTTCGACGCCGTTCTCGTCGCCATCCCTGACTTCGCCCACTTCCCTGCAGCAATGCTCGCCGTTTCATATGGCAAGCACGTATATGTAGAGAAACCTATGTGCCGCACCTTCAACGAGGCCGAGCTGATGTGCGACATCGCAAACCGTCATCCGGAAGTTGCCACCCAGGTAGGTAACCAGGGTCACTCAGGCGAGAACTACTTCCAGTTCAAGGCCTGGATGGAAGCAGGCATCATCAACGACTGCACCAAGATTACCGCCCACTTCAACAACTGGCGCCGCTGGTATCCTTACGATCCTGCAATCACTCAATTCCCCGAGGCACAGCCCATCCCTGAAGGAATGGACTGGGATACCTGGCTGATGACTGCAAAATATCACGATTTCAACGAGAAATATCACCCGGGCAACTGGCGCGGCTGGTATGACTTCGGTATGGGTGCTGTTGGAGACTGGGGTGCACACCTCATCGACACTCCTCACCAGTTCCTCCACCTCGGAGTTCCCTATGAGATCGACCCGATCCACGTTGTAAACCACAATGACTTCTTCTTCCCCTTCGAGACCACCGTACGTTACAAATTCGCCGCCCGCGGCAATATGCCCGAGTGCGAGGTTACCTGGTATGACGGTGAGAAGAACATCCCGCCGCTGCCTGACGGATACTGGGATACTGCAACCAACGCAGACAACGACATCCCTGCAATCACCGTTAACGGACAGACTGTCGACCCGAGAAGCCTCGGTGGCGCTCAGGGCGGCCAGAGACCTCCTCAGGGCGCTCCTCAGGGCGGTCAGAGACCTCAGGGTGCTCCTCAGGGTGGCCAGAGGCCTCAGGGCGCTCCTCAGGGCGGCCAGAGACCTCCTCAGGGTGCCGCTGCTCCCGCAGCACAGGGCGCTCAGGTTCCCCAGCCCGGTACAGAGCTTTACTGCAAGGGTCCGGACGGAAAGGATCTGATCATCAAACGTGGATCACACGCAGCTGCTTCTCAGATCGTCGGTGCCGCAAGGGCCAAGGAACTCGAGAAATATATGCCTGAAGTTCCCGAATCACCTTCTAACCACTACGAGAACTTCCTTCTCGCAGCTATGGGCAGGGAGAAGACCCGTTCTTCATTCCAGGTATTCACCCCGATGGCTGAAATGTTCGCCCTCGGTACAATTGCAATGCGCCTCAACCGCAAGATCATCTTCGACAACATCACCAAGACCTGCGTCGGAGACCGCTTCGCCACCGCATTGCTCTGCGACCAGCCGCCGAGAAAGGGTTGGGAAGAGTTCTACAGACTCTAATCTCCAAAACGCATCATGAGATTAGTGAAGAACTCTCTCCTGCTTGCTGCAGTTGTCCTGCTGGCCTTCGCACAAAGTTGCGACAGGCCAGTGGACCACAGCAAGTATTTCAATCTCGACCAGAAGGTAACAGAAGACAACGTGCTCACCAAGGCTGAGAAAGCTCAGGGCTGGCAGCTCCTCTTCGACGGAAAGTCTTTCGAGGGCTGGCACATCGCCGGCACTGACCACCAGCCTGACAGCGTATGGCACGTTGCCGACGGAATGATTGTCCTTGACAAAAGAAAACCCTTTGCACGCGGTGCAGGTGACATTGTCACTGACGGTCTGTACAAGAACTTCATCGTGAAGGTTGACTTCAAGATAACGGAAGGCGCCAACTCGGGATTGAAATATTTTGTCGACCCTGCGATGGAAAGCATCCCCGGAGGAGCATCGATCGGTTGCGAGTTCCAGATGCTTGACGACGAGCGTCATCCCGACGCCAAGGCAGGTGTCAAAGGCAACCGCACCCTTTCATCCCTCTACGACCTGATTCCCGCACAGAAGGAGAACGCTCCTTTCGACCTGTACGATTTCAACACCGCTATGGTCTATGTTTACGGAAATCACGTAGAGCACTGGCTCAACGGAGTGAAAGTTGTGGAATACGAGCGCAACACCCAGGAATGGAATGCGCTTGTAGCATACAGCAAATACCGCAACTACCCCAACTTCGGCAATGCCGAGTTCGGTCATCTGCTGATCCAGGACCACTCCGACAATGTTTATTTCAAGAACATCAAGATTAAAGTATTAGACTGATACAAATGAAAGATCTGGTCATTTCAGGCAAGAAGGTGAAAAGAGAACTGCTGATCGCTCTTGGCTGCTTCATATGCGCAGTCCTGATCAACATCATCTGTATCATCGTCTACCATTCTCAATGGCATGAAATCTTCACTCAGATAGGATTCACGATTTTCGTAGCTATAGCGCTGTATTTGCTGTTGCTGCTCATCAGACTGATCATCCTTGCCTGCAGAAAGATTTTCTGCAAGAGTAAAAAATGACATCCTTCAAGTACAGCGACGAAAACGTCTCCGCACCGGTAGCCTACTCATCATTAGAAACGATGCACTCCGTTGCGGAGATTGTTTTGCCGTTCTACAGCGAGGAAAAATCGCGGGCCATAATCGAAGAGATCTGGACCCGCACAAAAGAAGCGAACGACAAGTTCAACCGCTTCGACAAGGGCAGCCCCCTGGCCCTTGTAAACAGAACGGCCGCGGAAGAAGCGGTCGCCGTCGATGACGAAATGTTTATGGTGCTCGAAATGTGCAGGGTATTCTGCAACAGCACCGACGGCTATTTCGACATCACAGCGAACCGGATATCCCGCTCGGCCGCGAAGGGGGTGAAGAACTTTGACCTTGACCCGGACCTCCATACCGTCAGTTTCGCCGACCCTACGGTCAAACTCGATCTCGGAGGATTCGCCAAGGGTTACGCACTTGAAAATGCAAGCAACATCCTGAAAAGCCACGATGTCACTTGCGCCTTGCTGAATTTTGGGAACAGCTCCATCTTTGCCTCCGGCGCCCATCCTTACGGAGATTACTGGCCGATATCAGTGGAGCACCCGTACTTCAGAGGAAAGTGCGCGCACACGTTTGAATTGAAAGATTGTGCTCTGTCCATCTCGGGCAGGAACAGACGGGGAGCCGGACATATTATCGACCCGGCTACCGGCGACCAGGTGCTGAGGGACGAGATGCTGGCCGTCACCGGCCCCTCTCCCATGGTCTGCGAAGTGCTCTCAACGGCACTCTACGTCGCCCCGAGAGAGAAGAGAAAAGATATACTGGTCCGGTTTAAGGGCTACTCGGCAAGCGAGATTTACTGCTTGACCGACGGAACGACGAAGGTTATTAAAGTATAGAGATATAAAACATGGATAAATTATTGACCCGTAAAGAGTTTCTGTCAAACTTGGGCAGCATGTTCGCAGTGGGATCCGCCATCTCGCTGTTTCCCTGGCTCACTTCCTGCACCGAAAAGGGGCAGAAAGAAATCGAAGGGCAGGCTGCAAAGCTGGGTATAATAGGCACCGGCTCACGCGGCCAGTTCCATATCGCCAACCTGCTGGTTGACAAGAGCGCGAAGATAGTGGCCTTGTGCGACGACTACGAGCCTCATCTTCAGCAGGCCGCAGCGATGTGCCCTGATGCGAAACTCTACAGCGACTACCGCAAGCTGCTTGACGACAAGAACGTGGACGGTGTCATCATATGCACTCCGCTGAATCTTCACTCATCGATGACTATTGACTCGTTCAGGGCGGGCAAGCACGTATTCTGCGAGAAATCGATGGCATATTCGATTGCCGAGTGCAAGGATGTCATCGCCGAGTGGAAACGCAGCGGAAAAGTGTTCGTCGTCGGACAGCAGAGGCTCTTCGACCCCAAATACATCAAGGCGATGGAACTCATCCATTCAGGTGCGATCGGAGAAGTCGTCGGCGTACGCAACTATTGGTACCGCAATAACGACTGGCGCCGCGAAGTACCGTCTCCCGAACTTGAAAGACGTATCAACTGGAGGCTGTACAACGAATACTCAAGAGGCCTTATGACCGAGCTGGCCTGCCATCAGCTCCAGAACGGTTCCTGGGCGATGGACCAGTATCCTGAATGCGTCACCGGTATGGGAAGCATCCGCTTCTGGAAAGACGGCCGTGAGGTGTTCGACAACGTGGCTGTAACATATGAATACCCCAACGGCGTGCATATGACCTTCGAGTCGATCATTTCAAACAAGCACTTCGGCATGGGAGAATACATTCTCGGATCCGAAGGCACCATCGACCTTGTAAAAGGCATTATGTTCAGCGAAAGTCCCGCATACCGCAGCGGTATCGAGCAGTTCCTGATGCAGATCAAACAGGGCATCCTGAGCAACAGCGCCTTCGCAGGAAGCAGCTGGTCGCAGGAAGAAGCTTCTACCGATCCCGGCATCCGCTTCGCAGACAAAATCATCACGACTGACGGTTCAAGCAGCACAGGCGCCACCAACGACGGCTCGATGGAGCTGGCACACGCATTCTGCCACGCAGTCATCACAGGACAGCAACCCGACAAGATTGTAAAGGAGGCATACTACGCTACAGCGCTTGCCCTTCTGGGAGACCAGGCCACCCACGAAAAAACCACCTTGTATCTGCAAGAATCTGACAGGATATTATGAAACAACTGATTACCATATTGTCTGCTCTGCTTCTGTGCACCGGACTTTCTGCACAGAATGGCTTTTTCTGTACAAAAGCCGGACACGAAAACAAATGGACGGTCTATGATCCTGACGGCAACATAACCGGATATTGCGTAGAAAGCCTGAAGGCTTCTGAAGGCACTCTCAAAGACGGTTCCATTTCCTTTTCATATGATTTTCTGGATGAAAGCGGAAAATCAGTGATAAACGGAAAGACTTTGAATATGATGATCAAAATGACTGACGGGCAGGTACATGTCGATCTTGATAACGTCACGAAAGCGATGAAGAGCGACGACTATATGTGCAAGGGGGATATGTCAAGCATTCCCGCCGATATCAAAGTCGGAGACGTTATTCCTGACAGTTCGCTGCCAATTACAGTCGCAGGGCTCGTAAAGACCCACAATGACATCAAAGACCGCAAGGTTACAGGCAAGGAGACAATTACCACTCCCGCCGGCACCTTCAACTGTTTTGTCATAGAGGAAAAAGAATATGACCAGGGCGGTTCAAAACCGTTGAACGTGAAATCTTGGATAGCCCTGGACATAGGTGTTATCAAACAGAAGGTTAGCAATGACAAAGGTGCTCCGGTCCGCAGCTTCGAGCTCACGAAACTGGTTCACTAGTCTTCCCCGCAGCACGTTCAGCCCCGTATGCAAACAGGGCGAAATCTCCCAGGCAAGGATCGCCCGGGAAGATTTTTTTTAGGCCGTCCGTAATCTCCAGCGCGGTCTTCAAGTCCGCCTGCCTGCGCTTGGTAAGCCCGGTTTCAAGAGCCACACGATGGACATGCACATCCAGCGGTATTATAAGCTCTGCCGGCGATGTATGTTTCCAGAGGCCCAAATCGACGATCCCGTCGTTGCGCACCATCCAGCGTCTGAGCATATTGATTTTCTTGTTGGCAGCCGAAGGGTCGCTTTTCTGGCCGTAGATTCTCGTACGCATTTCATCTTGGGAGAGAGACTCGAGAGAATCATTCTCTTCATAGAAAGCTTTCAGGTTGGAGCAGATGCGTGCGAACTCGCTCCACTTGACAGTGCGGTGCAGACTGCAGTCCTCGTTGCGGTAACATCCGCGACGGACGTAAGCGAATGGCTGCCATCCCATTTCATCGAATGCACGGTTACAGTCGCGTACAATCATATCCCTGCGGCCCCACGCCAGATGGGCGGCGATTACAGCGGCTATCTCCACGTCCTGCAAGGAAGCCTTACCTCTTGCCATCAATCCGGCGAAGCGCTTGGGAAAGATAATCGGATCTGTCTTGAAATATTCCGGAGAATTGTATCTGCGTGCGTATAATTCCAGCTCGTGCATATGACGAATATACTACTTTTATCAGTATCTTTATATGCCAAACACTGTTAAAGATGACAAACGAATTCAATTTTGATGAGATTGTCGACCGAAGTAATACATATTCAGTCAAATACGAAGCATTGAAGACCCTTTTCGGGAGGGATGACATCACTCCGCTGTGGGTTGCGGACATGGAGTTCCGCTCCCCCAAGTGTATCCGTGACCAGCTTGAAAAATACGTACAGGCCGGTATCTACGGCTATGCCGCCGAACCGCCGCAGATGAAACCCGTGATTGCCAGGTGGATGCTGCAGGAACACGGATGGAAAGTGGAATGCGACTGGATAAGCTTCATTCCAGGCATCGTGAGGGGCATCGGCCTTGCCGTCAACTTCTTCACCGGACCGGGGGACAAAGTGGTTATCCAGTCTCCGGTATATCACCCTTTCACCAATGTTCCTCAGGGGAACGGCCGCAAGGTGCTTCGCAACCCTCTCAAGGAGGGAAAGATGGATCTGGACAATCTGGACAGTCTGCTGACAGCGGAAGGGCCGGTCAAGATGATGATTCTCTGCAGTCCGCACAATCCCGGAGGATACCTCTGGAGCCGCGAAGACCTCGTCCAGGTTGCCGAGATCTGCCACAGGCACGGCACTATGGTCATCTCTGACGAAATCCACTCCGATCTCTGCCTCTGGGGCAACCACAACATCTGCTTTGCATCAGTCAGCAATCTTGCCGCCGAGAACAGCATCACTTTCGGCGCTCCCTCGAAGACCTTCAACATCCCGGGATTTGCATCTTCTTATGCCATCATTCCAAACCAGGAACTTGCCAAGCCTTTCTACGGCTGGTTGGAAGCTAATGAGCTGAACTGTCCGCCCATTTTCGCTTCACTTGGTATGATTACAGCTTTCACCGAGGCAAAACCCTGGCGTGACGCCGCCCTGAGATACATTGAAGGCAACATCCTCTACCTCGAAGACAAATTCTCAGCTTTCCGTGCCGGCGGAGTCCAGCTCGTCGAACCCGTAAGACCGCAAAGCTCATATCTGGTATGGCTGGACTGCCGCAACCTGCTCCGCAGGCTGGCAGGCAGATACAACCTGCAGCCCGAAGACCAGGCTCTTCTGGAAGACTATTTCATAAACAAGGTTAAGGTAGGCCTCAACAGCGGCACGATGTTCGGTCCCGAGGGACTGGGATATATGCGTCTAAACGCAGGCTGTCCCCGCAGCATGCTCAAGTTCGACCTGCCCGAAGTGAAATAGGAATCAATATGTCAGCGTCTGGGTATCGGTGTTGGGACCGAATACCTTCAGATGGCCGTCCTTTATTTCCATCTCGTCGATGAATACGACTCGCTCGCTGCCAGTTGCTGCCGTACGTCCGTGATATACACAGTAGAGATGCTTGCCGTCGTGAGAGCGGGTTATGCTGTTGTGGCCCACTCCTGTCACGATACCGCCGTCCTGGGTGTTCTTCTGCAGCACTGGATTGTCGGCCGACTTCTCGAAAGGACCGAGGGGATTTGACGAAGTTGCATAGCCGACTGCATAGTTTTCACCAGCATAGAAGTTCGATGAATACATTATGTAGTAGACACCGTCGCGCTTGATGATGAACGAGCCCTCAGTCCAGCGGCGGTTCACCTCACCGGATGTAACAGAGCGGCTCTCCCACTCAGCCTGGGCGTCATCCATTTTCTTCGGAGGGCAGAGCAGCAGCACCGGCTCTCCGATAACGCCGCTGAAATCAGGTTTCAGTTCGACTCCGTAAACCCAGCTCTCTTCGATCTCATCGAACATACCCTGAGCCCTTGCCCAGTCGGCGACCTCGCTCTCTACAGGGTGTTTGTAGCAGCAGCGCGAGAAATACAGATAGCACTTGCCGTTGTCATCAAACAGCACGTTGGCGTCGATTGCAGGATAACCGGGCTGGAACAGCGGGCCGCCCATCTCCACGAACGGGCCTGTAGGGGAATCAGAAACTGCAACCCCTATACTGAAACGCTCCTCGTCTCCGAACGGATCATCCTTGGTATTGGCGCTGAAGAACATATAGAACTTGCCGTTCCTCTCGTACACTTCCGGAGCCCAGAAGCAGTCCAGAGTCCAGGAGTCGGGAGTGTTGCCGTGATATATGGCTCCCTGATACTCCCAGTTCACGAGGTCTTCCGACTTGTAACAGCCGAAACCGTCGCGCACTCCTCCTGTGCCGTACATATAGTAGTTGCCGTCAGATGCAAGAAGCACGTAAGGATCCCCGAACTTGACGTCGAGAGGGTTGGAATACTCGACTTGTTTGCCTGATTTGCAGGAACATAACAGCACAAACGCTGTCAACGATAAAATCAGAATTCTTTTCATATCTCTTCGATTTTTTGATTTTTCACATACCAGAGGTATCCTTTGACGCGAGGATATCCCATCTGCCTGAGCAGTTTCATATATCTGCGCACCTGCCAGGCGTAGTACTTGCGTTCTTCTCCGAACTTGTAGTCCACGACTATGGTCTCCCCTTCCCTCACGACAACCCTGTCAGGACGCTCCACGCTGCCGTCAGTATTGATTATCGAGAGCTCGTTGAATACTGTGTTTCCGCTGTCGAACCAATGGCGGCCGGCCACCGAGGCGAGAGCCCCTGACAGCATCGACGTCACGTTGTCTGCCTCTCCGGCAGGAAGCAGACCTTCATCCACGGCCCGCGCCACTGACTGCGGCAGGTCTTCCGGCACATTTACGGAAGCGAGAATGTCGTGCAGCACCACTCCTTTCTGACGGGCTCCAGGCTCCTCGAAGAAAGCTGCTCCGGAATATGCCATTTCAATTCTAGGCCGCGCTGGCGCTTCATCTTCCTGTGATCCTGCAACCTCCATATATGGTATAGAAACAAAGCTTTCCACAGGTTCCTGTATTCTCGCATCATTGTCATCCGAAGTTGAGACATAACTCTGGGGGCTTCCAAATTCATATACATTTCCACCCTCCTCGACGGGTTCACAACACTGTCCGAGCATTCTGGCCATGCTCTCGGACACGGCGTCGATGCCTTCTTTAGAGCGCACAGCATAGATATACATCGCCTGCTTCGCCCTGGTAGTCGCCACATAGGCTGCATTGATCGCGTCAACGGCCTTGAGGAAACGCTCTTTGACATAGTCTTCCCTGAAGAAAGTCTTCTCAAGATCCTTTACGAACTTGAGAGGGAACAGACCGATCTCGCAAACCTCAGGCGGAGGTGTAGTCCAAAGATAAGACGGCTTCCTGGATATGAACGGCTCGTTGAAGAACGGTATCACCACAGCTTCCAGACTCAAACCCTTGGACTTATGATATGTCATCACCCTGACGGCATCCTGCCCTTCGGGTACTGAAATATACCTGCTGACCGATGCGGTATCTTCCCACCATTTCACAAAAGCGGCTACGTCGGAGCCGTAGACAGAAGAGTATTCAGCCACTATGTCGAGGAATGCGTTGATGTAGGGAATATCTCCCTTGGACACCTCTCCTATCCATATCCTGATGATGGTTTCGCACAGGTCGTACAATGCCCCCTGAACAGACACGCTGTGGCTGAGGTCTACACCCAACTGCCGCAACTGTTCATTGCAGACATCGTCGGTGCCGGAGCTGAGGTACTTCAGCACGGCTACAAGTTTCTGCACCTGGGGACAGCCGGATACCAGCAGGGATTCGTCAGTGATGACAGCATAGCCCTCTTCGATGAGTTTCCGGGCGATGTCGGACACCTGCTTATTATCCCTCGCAAGGACAGTAATGCTGCCGGCTGGAAAACCGTCAGAGCGCAGCTCTTCCAAGGAAGCAACCATCCATTCCAGGGCATGTGCCATAAATTCCGGTTTTGAGACATAATCTTCAAGCTGGACCTTGACATAGCCGTCCATTTCCTTCCACTCCTTCTGACCTGCATCTTTGTAGATGTCTGATATCCGGGCCGAGAACTCGTCAGGAAGCCATTCTCCTATTCGGCCGTAGAGCAAGTTGTTGAATCTTATTATGTTGCGCGCGCTGCGCCTGTTGACGTCCAAGGTTTCGAACCTGGCGGCCATAGCATCGAAGTCCCTTGCAAGTCCCGAGTTGAGAGTTTCCCAGTCGGAGCCCCTGAAACGGTATATGCTTTGTTTGATATCGCCCACTATCATGCAGTCCTTGCCCTTGGCCAGGCTCTCGCGGTAAAGGGGCAGGAAATTGCTCCACTCCACACGTGAGGTATCCTGGAACTCGTCGAGCATAAGATGATCGTACCTGTTTCCAACCTTTTCATAAATGAAGGGAGCATCGGAATTGTCAATCAGCTTACGTATGGTCTCCTTGGATTCTGACAACATGACCAGGTTCTTTTCCCTCAGGATATCTGTCATCCGGGCATATAGTTCACTGGAGATGCCCATGATGCCAACCGAATCGACTATTATCTTGTCGGTCTCGTAGAGTCTCTTAGCGTATTCGTCGACGTTCCTGCTTCTTGGAGGATACTTTTTCCTGAATTCAGTCATCCTGTCAGCTGCCTCCTTGCGGACACGCTCGATCACAGCCCTGTCCTGTACGAAGGACAGACCGGGCAGACCTTTCTTTATCTTGAAATCTTCCTGAAGGAACAGCTTGCTGAATTCTTTAAGGCTGGCAGCTATGTCATACGATCCACCCTTCTCCACCGATTCCAGGGCATATGCCACCATCCAGTCAAGCAGAGGAGCATTCTGTGCGTCGTCAAGAGAATCAAGCATAGAATCGACAGCGGCCGATATCACTCCCTGTTCGTCAAGTTCGACACGGTACGAACCGTTCTGACCGATCTCCCGTGCAAAGGCACGGATTATCTGGAGGAAGAATTTATCTATGGTAGTTATCGAGAAATTCGAGTAGTCGTGGAGTATGCTGACAAGCACCCTGCCGGCTTTACGGCCGGCTTCACTGTCTTTGCCGGCTTCTTTTTCCAGAGTTTCCAGCACGCGCTGCTTCATCTCGTCCGTAGCCTTGTTGGTAAAGGTCACGGCAAGGATGTGCCGGTAGGCGTCCGTATCGCCTGACTGCAGCAGGTATTGCATATACTGCTGCGTAAGGGTGTGGGTCTTACCGCTGCCAGCCGATGCTTTGTATATGTCTACCTTCGCCATGATCAATAACTGCAGAGCACCCTGACGGGGCAATAGTCACACTTGTTTTCAGAAGGACCTGCCGGACGGGCCTCGAAACTGCCTTCGGACAGTATCTCGCCGACCAGGTCTTTGAGTTTATCCTCGAACGCTCTCAGCATGCCGTCATTGCAGATGAACGTCCTCAGGGACATATCGAAGATCTGCTTCATCTGATATACACAGATTTCCATATCGTCTGCAGGCCCGACCCCGAGTCCCCCTGAGGAAAGGGTTCGGGTCTTGAACCTTGCCATAAGATATGCATACAGAAACATCTGGAATGATGAGTAAGGACGGTTGCCGGCAAGGCTCACATCGAAAATCTTGTCTATTATCACATCTTCCTTATCCCTGGTGCCATGCAGCTTGATGGAACCCGTCTTGTAATCAACTATCCTCATCTGGCCGTCCTTGCTGTCAAGACGGTCGATAATGCCTATCAGATTTACCTTTACACCGTTCACATCCAGGTCTGCGACAATCTTGTGTTCTCCGTCCAGATAGGTGAACGGGGCATAACCCATATCGTACTCGAGAGTCTTGATCACTATCTTTCTCAGCATCTCGAACGTCACGCGCCTCTTTCCGGTCAGCGGCAGGCCGTTATACTTGAAGGCTTCGTCCAGTTTCGCTCCAATAAGAGCATCCAGTCTGCTTTTGGCGGCTAGCATGCCGTCAATGATATCCCGGCTGATGATTTCATTCTTATGATGCCCGTACAGTGCCTCCATTACATTGTGGAAAGCCGTTCCGAAAGGTCCTGATTCGAAGCCCTCGTCGACTTTATCGCTTTCTTTGATGCCTTTGACTTTAGTGTAATAGAACTTGAGCGGACAGCTCATATAATCGTTCAGACTCGACGCGGAGAAACTGTGTCTTTCTTCGACATAGACTTTCCTGAGCTGCTCCATGACTTCGGCATCCTTGACCACGGCAGCCGTTCCCTGCTCAGCGGGATTGATGGTATAGGTGCAAACCTTCTCGACGAGCGGCACTGCCTTGTAGTGGTGCTTCAGCTGCATTATGAAGCGGCTCGGCTCGCCGTTGTGAACTCCGAATGTGCGGCTGTCGTACATCAGCACAACCTTGCGGGCGCGGTAGATACTGCGGTAGAAATGATATGCAGATATGCTGTCGAACAGCTCGAAGGAAGGCAGGCCGAAGCCCTTCCGCAATGAATACGGGATATACGAGTCGGTATTGTTCTTTGCGGGGAAAGTCCCTTCGTTGACAGAAAGGATTATTATATTTTCGAAATCCAGGGCCCTCGTCTCCAGCGGTCCCATTACCTGAAGGCCGTGGAGCGGTTCACCACGGAAAGGGACATTGAGACGTGCGGTCATCTGCCGCAGGAAGTGGAAATAGGTCTCCAGCTTGTCGAGATACGGGATCTGCAGGTCGCGGATATGGCTTATAGCCTTATAATATCCATATGCGAACTCTTTTTCCATATCAGATATGCTTCCTGCCAGCAGTTCTATGATATTCAGCTGCCAGTCGTATGCGTCGCTGACATTGTCGACAGGCTGGAATAAGGCGGACAGCAGCTCCTGCTGCGCCTCGTCGAAGAGTGCTGCAGGAACCTGGATCAGATTGTTAAGGTTGATGCGTGTCTGGATTTCCTTTGCCTTGTCGCCGCAGGCTTTCAATATGAAAGGATGGGAAAGTATGGCCGTGACGTCCTTATGATAGAACGTAGCATGCCCGTCCCTTGACCTCTTGTTCTGCTGCAGCGGAGACAGGGAAGACATAAGGGCCGCGAACGCGCTGTTCGAAAGGCCGTAGCCCATCGTCACGTTTATCTTCTCAATTGTATCAGGTATCGAATTGAGCAACGGCATCAAAAGGGATTCGTCCGGCAACACTATAGCCGTTTCGTCAGGATCCATATACTTGAGATAATCCGCGGTCTTCTTGGCCTGGCCTATTGCCGACGGCACGCTTACCACCTCGACTTCCGGATAATTATCCGCCTTATCATCGAGCTGATATTCTGAAGGATAATCCTTCTCGTAGTCGGAGATGAACAGCGAAGCCTTGTTGTCCTTGTCACGCACCAGCTTACCCTTGAAATCCCAGTAGAAATCTCCTTTGCCGGAATTCCGGATATAGCTGAAAAGGGTCTTTTCACATTTGCTCAAGGCATTGTGCCCCACGAAGACTATGCGGTCATATCCCGCCAAAGCTTCGTCGACACTGCCGTCATGATTATCGATCAGCTCTGCCACCGCACGGGTCATCATGCCCTCGTAGGCTATTCCCCTTGAGGCAAGTTCGGCCTTGAATGCGTCATACAGCGGCCAGAGTATGTTCCATATCTGCAGGAAACGGGCCTTGCCCGGTTTCTCACCTGATTTGTCGAGGGTTATCTTCCAAAAATTGAGGATAGCTTCTTTTTGGGTATCGGTCAGATAGTCATAGCTGGCAGAGATGCTCTCCAGGTCGCGGACGTTGGCGAAAAGGTCCTGGGCGTTCACCATATACTGGTCTATGTCGTTGAAATCCGACAGCAGCGTATCAGCCTTATATACGAATTCATCGAAAGAGTCGCAGACGAGACCGCAACCGGCACCCAGTTCGAGATAGTGCTTGTAGAGGATGCTGACAAGTTCAATCTTGTCCGCCCTCTTATAGGGGGACAACAAGTCGAACAGGTCGCTTATGGTAAGCAATTCCGGAGAAAAAAGCGGTCCGGGACTGCAGAGACCAAGATATTTGCGGAAAAACAGACTTGAACGGCGACTCGGAAAGACGAAACACACGTCTTTCAAGTCACCGTCATAGTCGCTCACATAATGCTTAGCGATCTGGTATAGGAAAGCATTGACCAAGTATCAGAGACGCTTTGCAAGTTCTTTGGCCAGGTCGTCGAACCCCGGCTTGCCGAGAAGGGCGAACATATTCTTCTTGTAGGCCTCGACACCCGGCTGGTTGAACGGATTGATGCCAAGCACATAGCCGCTGATGCCGCAGGCTTTCTCAAAGAAATAGAACAGTCCGCCGAGATGGTATGCGTCGAGAGTTTCGGTCTCGACGAGAATCTGAGGCACGCCGCCGTCGATGTGGGCCAGCCTGGTACCGAGCATAGCCTTCTCGTTGCAGTATTCAATCCTTTTCCCGGCAAGATAGTTCAGGCCGTCGAGGTTTTCTCCGTCAACGGGAATCTCGACCTTGCGGGCAGGATTCTTCACGCTAACCACGGTCTCGAACATAATCCTCTCTCCCTCCTGGACATACTGTCCCATAGAGTGAAGGTCAGTAGTATAGCTGACTGATGCGGGGAACAGGCCCCTGCCCTCCTTGCCCTCGCTCTCGCCGAACAGTTGTTTCCACCATTCGCTGAAATAAACGAGTTTGGGATTGTAGTTGACGAGCAATTCAACCTTCTTGCCCTCGTCGTAAAGGCAGTTCCTTGCAGCGGCATACTGGATTGCAGGATTGTCCTTTGACTTGCGGCTGCACAAGGCCTCCATATCGCGGGCTCCTGCCAGCAGGGCGTCGATGTCGAAACCGGCCGCTGCGATGGGCACAAGGCCGACCGGAGTCAGTACTGAATACCGGCCGCCGATATTGTCTTCAATGACGAAGGACCTGTAGCCTTCGCTGTCGGCCAGAGTCTTGAGAGCACCCCGGGCCTTGTCAGTCACTGCAACTATCCTTTCAGAAGCTTCCTTCTTGCCGTATTTCTCCTCTATATAGTTCTTGACAATCCTGAAAGCGACTGCGGGCTCAGTAGTGGTTCCTGACTTGGAAATAACCACGGCAGCAACGTTGCGTACCTTCATCAAGTCTTCGAGGTCTGCCATATAGTCCTCGCTGAGAGTATTGCCAGCAAACACAACCTGTACCGGTTCTTCATCCAGATTGACAGAGAAATTGTGTGAGAGGGCTGCTATGGCAGCCTTAGCACCCAGGTATGAGCCGCCGATTCCTATTGCAACCACCAGATTGACCTTCCTGTCGTTCCAGCTCTTCACTACAGCCTTGCAGTCATCGATAAGCTGCTGAGGCATTTCTGACGGGAGATGATTCCATCCAAGAAAATCGTTACCTGCACCTGATTCGTTTTCCAGAACATCGAAAGCCGCGAGGGCCTTTTCCAAATACTGCTCTCTTTTGCCTTCAAAAGACTTGCAGCCGCTTAAATCTATCTTGATCATTTCGTGTATTTATAGTCTTACAAATTTATCAATAATCGTGTTTCATTCAAAATCCATTTCAAGGGAAACAGGGCAATGGTCCGAGCCTTCGAAACTATCGTGGATTGCTGCCGCAGTCATCTTGCCGGCGATGTTGTCTGATACGATAAAGTAGTCGATTCTCCACCCTACGTTTCTCTCGCGGGCACGCATGCGATAGCTCCACCAGGAATAAGCATCAGTTCTGTCGGGATAGAAATGCCGGAACGAATCCACGAAACCGGATGCCAGCAGTTCTGTCATCTTCTGCCTTTCCTGGTCAGTGAAGCCGGCGTTCTCGTGATTGGTCGAAGGATTCTTGAGATCTATCTCCTCGTGTGCCACGTTCAGGTCTCCGCAAAGCACCACTCCTTTAGCTGCAGCCAGACGTTTCAGATAATCCCGCATGGCGTCCTCCCACTGCATCCTGTAGTCCAGTCTGCGAAGTCCGTCCTGCGAGTTCGGGGTATAGCAGCACACCAGATAGAATTCCGGCATTTCCAGCGTTATCACCCGGCCTTCGCTGTCGTGCTCGGGAATACCCATTCCATAGGTCACTGACAGAGGGGTATGGCGGGTATAGACAGCCGTACCGCTGTAACCTTTTTTCTCGGCATAGTTCCAGTAACTCTGATAGCCCATATACTGGAGATCCAGCTGACCTGCCTGCAGCTTTGTCTCCTGCAGGCAGAAGAAATCCGCATCAAGAGCCTCGAAGGCCGCGTCGAAGGCCCCTTTCGAATAGCAGGCCCTGAGTCCGTTTACATTCCAAGATACTAACCTCATGATATATTTGAATAATCTTTGATTTCAGTCTTGAGTCTCGCCAGATTGTCGACGAGTATCCTGTTCTGGGGTACGCTGAGCATCGGGTCGTTTTCCAGAATACGGGCCGCAGTATCTCTTGCATCCGCCAGAATGGGATTGTCTTTTGCCAGATCGGCGATATGAAGGTCGATTGCCAGACCGCTCTGCCTCGTCCCTTCGAAATCACCAGGTCCCCGCATACGCAGATCTGCCTCAGCGAGTTCGAAACCATCGGTTGTCCGGCACATTATCTCTATGCGCTGCCTTGATTCTTTGCTGAGCTTGAATCCTGTCATAAGGATGCAATACGACTCTGCAGAGCCGCGGCCAACTCTTCCGCGAAGCTGATGGAGCTGGCTGAGTCCGAAACGTTCGGCACTCTCGATCACCATCACCGAGGCATTGGGAATGTCGACCCCGACTTCGATAACGGAAGTCGCAACAAGAATGTCAGCCTTGCCTTCGACGAAGAGGGCCATATCGTGCGCTTTGTTTTCGTTGGTCTGCTGACCGTGTACCACGGCAGTCACATACTTCGGCGGCTTGAATTCTTCAGTTATGGCAAGATATCCCGACTCCAGATTCTCATAATCCATCTTCTCCGACTCCTTGATGAGCGGATACACTACAAACACCTGCCGGCCGGCATCGATCTGCCTTCGCATAAAGTCATATACTTTCTGCCTGTGGTTTTCAGTGACGTGTTTCGTCACGACAGGTTTCCTGCCGGGCGGAAGCTCGTCTATCACGGATATGTCCAGGTCACCGAACAGAGTCATGGCCAGAGTCCTGGGTATGGGGGTGGCTGTCATTACAAGTATGTGCGGAACCGTCTCCGACTTCGACCACAGCCTGGCTCTCTGTTCGACTCCGAAACGATGCTGTTCGTCTATGACAGCAAGACCGAGCGATGCGAACTTCACCTTGTCCTCTATCAGGGCGTGCGTACCGAACACCAGATTGATGGAACCGTCTTCGAGGCCGGCATATATCTCTCTCCTTTCCTTAGCCTTGGTGCTGCCTGTCAACAAGGCGCATCTCACCTTCCCAGTGTTGACAAACTTGCCTACACCGCGGTAATGCTGCTCCGCAAGCACTTCGGTCGGAGCCATGATACAAGCCTGGTAACCGTTGTCAACGGCTTGCATCGCAGAAAGGATGGCCACAAGCGTCTTGCCGCTTCCCACGTCGCCTTCGAGAAGGCGGTTCATCTGACGGCCGCTGGTCACATCGGCCCTTATCTCTTTCAGCACCCTTTTCTGGGCACCGGTCAAAGGAAAATTCAGGTTGTTGTAAGTATCGTTGAACGCATCGCCAAGCCTTCTGAACACCAGACCGTCAGATGCGCGCATCCTTACGTTCTTCTGCTTGAGCAGCGAGAGCTGCAGATAGAACAGTTCTTCGAATTTCAGCCTCTGCTGCGCTTTTGCCAGGGACTGGACATCCTGGGGGAAATGGATGTTGTGAAGAGCGTCTTTCAGCGAACAGAGCCTCTTCTCGGCTATCAGCCATGCAGGAAGAGTTTCCCTGATGCTGTCGGCACACTTCTCCCATACTGCGGCCTGGAGCTTGCCTATCACCTTGTTGGTGATCATGCTGTTCTTCAGGCGCTCCGTGCTTGGATATACGCCGACCATCGCTCCTGTTCCCGGCCTTGCCGACGAGGCATCGTCAATCTCCGGATGGACCATGTTGAGCGTGCCGTTGAAAAGAGACGGTTTGCCGAAGACTATATATTCCCTGCCCGGCTTGATTTTCTCGGAAACCCACTTGATTCCCTGGAAGAAAACCAGCTCTATTGTACCTGTGCCGTCTGCCAGGACTGCCGTCAGTCTCTTGCCGCGGTTTACACCCACGGTACGCATGTCAGTTATCGTACCTCTCAGCTGTATGTATGCACTTGAAGAGTCTATCTCACTGATGGCATAGAAGCGGGAACGGTCGACATATCTGAAAGGGAAGAAATAGATAAGGTCCCTGAAAGTGAATATGCCGAGTTCCTTGCCGAACAGTTCTGCACGCCTCGGACCCACGGAAGGCAGGTATTTTATATCATTGTCCAGGACATCCATCGTTTTGCAAATTTACGCTAATAAGATTAATTTTGCGATGTTAAAAATCATAAACTATGGCACATAGATTTGTTGTCGGCATCACACAGGGCGACTCCAATGGAGTAGGTTACGAAGTCATCTTGAAGACCCTGTCAGATTCAAGGATGCTTGATATGTGCGTTCCTATCCTCTATGGCAGTTCAAGGACTCTGGGACTCTACCGCAAGATGGTTCCGGAAACCGAACAGATAAGCACAAATGTCATCAACAGCGCTGCTGACGCACGCGGCAAGCGCCTGAACATAATCAACTGCGTCTCGGACCAGCTGCCCGTAGAGCCGGGACAGCCGACCGAAGCCGGAGCCAAGGCAGCCCTCCAGTCGCTGGATGCCGCCGTGAAGGATTTGAAAGAAGGCCTGATCGACGCTATCGTCACTGCACCCATCAACAAGCACACCGTTGCAGCAGTAGGATTCCCGTACAAAGGTCACACTGAATATCTGATCGACCAGTTTGAAGCTGGGGAGGGTCTGATGTTCCTCTGCACTGACAATCTCAAGATTGGTCTGGTGACCAACCACGAGCCGCTTGCCAAGGTTGCCGAACTTATCGACAAGGACCTCATTGTCAGAAAGCTGAGGCTTATGCACAATTCCCTCAAGAGAGATTTCGCCATTTCGATGCCCAAGATTGCCGTACTGGGTCTCAATCCCCACGCAGGTGACGGAGGTTCCCTTGGGATGGAAGAAATCGAAATCACGATTCCGGCCATCGAACAGGCAAACGCAGAGAACATACTTGCATTCGGACCTTATTCGCCCGACGGCTTTTTCGGAAGTCATATGCAATATAAGTTCGATGCCGTTCTGGCGATGTACCACGACCAGGGCCTGATACCGTTCAAGGTTCTGGCATTCGACAAAGGAGTCAATTTCTCCGCCGGTCTTCCCATTGTCCGCACCTCTCCCGATCACGGAACAGGCTATGACATCGCCGGAAAGAATATGGCCAATCCAGCCTCCCTTACGAGTGCCATCTATATGGCAATCGATATCTGCAAGAACCGTATGGAATATGACGAGCTGAATGCCAATCCATTGGAGATAAAGCATTTCGAAGGTCCCAAGAAAGAGCGCACCATTCTTCCTGAATAATGTCCCGCGGCACCATACAGATGTTCACGGACGGTGCCTGCAGCGGCAATCCAGGCCCGGGCGGGTATGGTGTAATCCTTCGCTACGGCGACACCGAAAAGACCATGTCACAGGGTTTCAAGTCTACGACGAACAACCGTATGGAACTGCTTGCGGTCATCGTCGGTCTCGAAACCATCAGATGGAAAAATGCCGATATAGAAATATACAGCGACTCCACTTATGTAGTGAATGCCGTCACTAAAGGGTGGCTCGACAAATGGATCCTGACCGGTTTCAAGGGGAAAGCAAATGTGGACCTGTGGCAGAGATACCTCAAATGCGCAGAAGGACACAACATTCGCTACGTCTGGGTGAAAGGCCACGCCGGTCACCCTGAAAACGAGCGCTGCGACCGTATGGCGGTCGCAGCGTACAAATCAGGCGAACTCATAGAAGATGCCTGACCACAGGCTTATTCAGCCTTGTATTCCTCGAAAAGCCTGCTTATCGAGGCATCGTCGGCAGTTCCGCCGTGTACGATGACGCGGTAGCGCAGCTTCACCTTCTCGCCTTTCTTGAGAACGGTAGCCTCGCCGTCCTCCGGCCAGTACATCGGTGTCGGGGACATGAAGCCGTAATCCCTGGTGAACCATGGTGAAGGGAACCATTTGTTGGAAGGGTGCTGCAGAATTGCAATTCCTTCAAATCCGGTAGCCTGCCTCTTGCCGTAAAAATCCATCCAGGCAGCCCTCTGGCCGAATGTAGCCTTCTCTCCGCTCTGTCCCTCGCTATTGACCATAACTCCTCCCTGCTTTACAGAAAGGTCCTCTGCCATACGTACACTGAAAAGTGAGTGGTTGGTGACCGGTATCGTGACATCCATAAGCATCTCCATCTCGATGTCGAAATCCAGCTGGAAAATGTCCGGTGAAGGTGACGTTATGGTAATCAGACGCTTGTCCTTTATAGGAGAATCTGCATCAGGACGTTTCCAGATGCATTCATCTTCGATGACCGCCCTGTCACCTCCGGTCTCGAGAACCCTGGCTCCTACTGAAATGATGCGGCCGCGTTCCAGTCCTTCCTGCCAGTAGTTACCTCCGTTCACACGGTCGCAGCCGAAGAACAGGGACGAATGGTGCGGGTAGATCCCGTTGCGCATAGAAGTAACGCTGGCTCCCGACACGGGGCTGTTCACCGGGAAGAAGAACGGATATTTCTCGTCGTCTTCAAAACGGTAGCTGGTAAAAAAAAGGTTGCCGACCGTCACATCGATACGGTTGCCGATCCTGACGGCATTGACTTTCCTCTGTACAGCCCCTGTCCCTGCGGTAGGAGGCTGTGCCGCAGCTGCAATTGCAGACAGCATCGCCAATGCGGCAAAAAAAGCTTTTAAAGTATTGTTCATTCCTAAAGTATGTTCATTGATTGTTCCTTGATTTTTTCAAGTTCGTCCTTCATCCTTACAACGCACTTCTGGATACCGGCGTGATTGGCCTTGCTTCCCAGGGTGTTTATTTCGCGCCCCATCTCCTGGGCGATGAATCCCAGTTTCTTGCCGGGGAATTCCTCGCTGTCTACAGTCTCGCGGAAATATCGGCAATGCTGGGCAAGACGAACCTTCTCCTCATTGATATCCAGTTTCTCGATATAGAAGATAATCTCCTGCTCCAGACGGTTAAGGTCAGCATTCAGCTGCAACTCCTTCAGCCTGTTCTCAAGGCGGGCGCGGACAGCGGATGTACGCTCGGGTTCAAACTGGGATATCTGCGGAATATAGGATTCAATGGAAGCCACCTTGGCCAGCACGTCTGCCTGCAGGGTACGGCCTTCCCGGGCACGGAATTCCTTCAGGGCTTCCACGGCCTGCCTGATCGCAGCGAACAGGGTCTCCCACTGGTCGTCATCGATTTCCGGCTTGCCGCTGCCTACTACATCGGGCATATGGAGCAAAGACACGAAAAGCTCAGAGTCCGGAACATACTGGGGATCTGCCTGCATTACTGCCTCCTTGACCTGGCTGTAATACTCAGCAAGAACATCCCGGTTGACCTTGTGGGCCGATGCCGACTGGTCCTTGCTGTCGAGACTGACGAAAAGGTCGATGCTGCCCCTGCTCAGCTCAGATGCCAGATACTGTCGCAGCATCATCTCTTTATCTCTCGGAATCAGGGAGGTCTTGAGGTTTATGTCAGCGTTCTTGCCGTTGAGTGAACGGATCTCGACTATATATTTTGAACCGGAGATAATGCATTCGGCCTTACCGTAACCGGTCATTGATTTTATCATTGCGAATGAATTTGTATTGTCAAGGCTAAAAGTAGCGCATTTTTGCTATTTTTGCAAAATACAAACGCATTAGAAATGGCTACGACTGAAATGGGAAACGGTGCAGAGACCGGTAAAAATCTGAACTTTCTGGAAGAAATCATTGAGAAGGACCTTGCTGAGGGCAAGTATCAGGAGATCAAGACAAGATTTCCTCCGGAGCCAAACGGATACCTGCACATCGGACACGCCAAGAGCATCTGCCTGAACTTTGGTCTGGCCAGGAAATACGGCGGTACGACCAACCTTCGTTTCGACGACACCAACCCTGTCAAGGAGGATACAGAATATGTCGAGTCGATCAAGGAAGACATTCATTGGCTCGGGTTCGACTGGGCCAACGAGTTCTATGCCTCCGACTATTTCGACCAGCTCTACGAGTGGGCCGAAGAGCTCATAAAGAAAGGACTTGCATATGTCGACGACCAGACTCAGGAAGAGATCCGCGTCGGCCGCGGCACGGTCAGCCAGCCGGGAACGGACAGCCCCTACCGCAACCGCAGCGTCGAAGAGAACCTCAAGCTCTTCCGCGAGATGAAAGCCGGCATCTATCCTGACGGCAGCAAGGTGCTCCGCGCAAAGATAGATATGGCTCATCCCAATATGATGTTCAGGGATCCGATCATGTACCGTATCATCCACGCCGACCATCACCGCACCGGCAGCAAGTGGTGCATCTATCCGATGTACGACTACACCCACGGACAGTGCGACTCGATAGAGCACATCACTCACTCCATCTGCACGCTTGAATTCGACGTCCACAGGCCTCTCTACGACTGGTTCATCGAAACGCTCGGCATATTCCCCTCACATCAGTACGAGTTCGCCCGTCTCAACCTGACATACACGGTGATGAGCAAGCGCAAGCTGCTGGAGCTCGTCCGCAACAATTACGTTGACGGCTGGGACGATCCCCGTATGCCTACGATCTGCGGCATCCGCCGCCGCGGCTACACTCCGGAATCAATCCGGATGTTTGCAGAGAAGGTCGGTGTTGCCAAGAGAGACAATGTCATCGACCTCTCGCTGCTCGAGTGGTGCCTGCGCCAGGACCTGAATGCACGTTCCAACCGCTATATGGCAGTCCTTAATCCTGTCAAGCTCGTCATCGACAACTATCCCGCAGATACCGTAGAGTATTTCGACGCTCCGTTGAACCCTGCAGATCCCGACGGTCCGAAACGCAAGGTTCCTTTCGGCCGCGAAGTCTACATCGAGCGCGAGGACTTTATGGAAGATGCTCCCAAGAAGTATTTCCGCCTGAAACCGGACGGTGAGGTGCGTCTGAAATATGCGTATATAGTGAAATTCGCATCGATGGTCAAGGATGCCGACGGCAACATCACAGAACTGCACTGCACATACGACCCGACCTCCAAGCCAGGTGCCGGAGAATGGCGTTCAGTCAAAGGAACGATCCACTGGGTAAACTGCAATGTCTGCGAGAAAGTCGAGTGCCGGATATATGACCGCCTTTTCACCGAAGAGCTGATGGGTTCGATTCCGGAAGGTGTCGATTACAAGACTTACCTCAACCCCGACTCCATGGTAATCAAGACTGCATATGCAGAGCCTGACCTGCTGAAGGACGACAGCGGCATCGCAGTACAGTTCGAAAGGACAGGCTATTTCTACAAAGATCCCAAGAACGGAGCCTACAACAAGGCCACAGGCCTGAAGGACTCATTCAAGGTCAGCCAGACAGGATTTTAGTAATATTTGACCATCTCTCCTTCGAGAGCGCCCAGCAGGTTGTTGGCCATCCGGCTTGCTCCGAAGCGGAAATATTCCTTGGACAGCCATCCTTCGCCGAGAACGGTGTCCACTATGCCATAATACAGAGCCGCATCTTCTGCGGTGGCTATACCGCCGGCAGGCTTGAAGCCGACCTTGCGCGCAGTGGCAAGCATATATTTCGAAATACACTCACACATTATGTAAGCTGCTTCGGGAGTAGCGGACGGCGATGTCTTGCCTGTAGATGTCTTTATGAAATCCGCGCCTGCCTCCATGGCCAGGAATGAAGCCTGCGCGATGTTCTCATAGCTTCCGAGAGCGCCTGTCTCAAGTATCACCTTGAGAATCACTTTTCTCTTGACGGCTGACGTTATGGCCTTCTTTATCTCTGATATTTCCTTGAAAGTATCGTCGAAGCGGCTGTCAAGAAATGAATTCAGCGCAAGCACTATATCCACTTCATCAGCACCGTCGTTCACGGCCTTGACGCATTCGAACACCTTGACCTCAAGAAAACTCTGCGATGCAGGGAAGCATCCCCCTACCACAGTTACATGGACATCCGGATTGTCTCTGGTAATAGCTATGGTCTTTGCAAAATTGGGATACACGCATATTGAAGCAGGCAGAGGATAATCCGGATACAGTTCACTGAATTTGTTGACTTTCTGAGTCATTGCCGCAATCTTCGTAGGAGTGTCAGTCACGGTCAGAGAAGTCAGGTCGATCATACCGAGAGCCTTGGCATATACTTCCTTGTTCTGCCATTTGTCGATATCAGCCTTGACGGCAGCGACCTTTTCGTCGATGTTGGTCGGTAAATATCCGTATTTCTCGAGATAGTTCATGGTTCAGGTTTTATAGTATTTGGAGGTTTTATTCTGATTCTGAATCTGTTGAAGGCTGTGACGCCGCCTTCCTCAGCCGCCTGCTCCTCAGTCTGCCTGCTTTCTGTACCGGATCGTCACCGTCCATCAGTTTCCCCGCAGGATCCAGGTCGGTCTCTCCCGCCTCTTCCTCGAAGCGCTTGTGCACTGCATTGAACATATCTTTGAACTTGACCGGACGGTGCAGATAATAATCCAAAGAACGGTTGAAATCTTCTGCACTATAACCATACTCGTCCAGCAGAGCCCCGTATACAGAAGACGTATCAGCCATATTCGCATACGCGTTTGCAGCCTCTACCTGTGCGTCAAGCATATACAAATCGTGAATGATGGATACCATCTTTCTCTCCGGGATGACATCTTTGCCGGAGCATCCCGAAAACAAAAACAATACGGCAGCCAATATGACCGGACGGACTCTATTCATACTACAAATGTAACAAAAAATATGGAGTACAATTTGTATCTTTGTGCGTTAAGCAAACCCACTTGAATCTATGAGCATACTGGTCATCGGAGGAGGCGGCCGCGAGCACGCCATAGCCTGGAAAATCAATCAGAGCCGTATCGAACACAACATTTTCTGTCTTCCCGGCAACCCCGGCACTGCTGCCTTTGCCACCAATATCCCGGGCAAGGTCACAGACTTCGAACTCGTCAAGAATACTGTCTCCGCCAAGGATATCGACCTGGTAGTCGTAGGTCCCGAGGTTCCGCTGGTAGAAGGAATCGCCGACTATCTTAAAGCTGAAGCGCCTTCTGTCAAGGTCATCGGCCCTTCAAAGCAAGGTGCGATGCTCGAAGGCAGCAAGGATTTCGCAAAAGACTTTATGACAAGGCACGGTATTCCTACTGCAAGATACGCCACATTCACGGCGAAAAGATATGACCGCGCGTGCGCTTTCCTGAAAGAGATGCAGCCGCCCTATGTGCTTAAGGCGGACGGGCTCGCTGCCGGTAAGGGCGTTCTGATCGTGGATGACCTGCAGCAAGCGGAGTCTCTCCTGAAAGACATATTCGACGGCAAGTTCGGCGCCGCCGGGGACAAGGTAGTCATAGAGCAGTTCCTTGAAGGCATCGAAATGTCTGCTTTCGTGATCACTGACGGCAAGGACTATCTGCTGCTCCCGGAAGCGAAAGATTACAAGCGCGTCGGAGACGGAGACACAGGTTTGAATACCGGAGGTATGGGATCTGTCAGCCCGGTTTGTTTCGCCGACGGCCCGTTCATGGAAAAAGTCCGTTCAAGAATCATCGAACCCACGATTGCAGGCATCGCAAAAGATGGCATTGATTACAAAGGGTTCATATTCTTCGGCTTGATGAACTGTAAAGGGGATCCGTATGTTATCGAATACAATGTCAGGATGGGAGATCCCGAGACAGAATCTGTGATGACAAGGATTTCAAGCGACTTGCTTGAACATCTTATTGCCTGTGCCGACGGCACTCTGGCGGAGGAAACAATAGAAATCTCTGAAAAAGCCGCCGTGACGGTGATAATGGCATCCGGGGGTTATCCCGAGGCGTATCAGTCCCACTATCCCATAATGGCGCCGAAGGAGCCTGGTGCACTGGTCTTCCATTGCGGCACCGCATATGGTGACGGATGTGTAGTAACGGCAGGCGGAAGAGTTCTCGCCGTAACGGCCAACGCCCCTGACATCGCCCAGGCCCGCGAAGACGCATATGACGCCGTGGGCAATATTTATTTTGAAGATTGCTATTACCGCAACGATATAGCAAGCGACCTGCTTTCACTCGCCGGTGAGGAATAGAACCGATGGGCGCCCGCTACGATATAAGCAAATTCACGATTCCCCTGGCCATTGCTGCACTGATACTGCTGTCCAGTTTTGTATTTGTCACTGGAGATGCGGCAGATGCGCTGAGGTATTCTTTCATCGGGCAGTACTTCCATACCGATTTTTTCCTGGATAAGCAGACACTTTCGAAGATATTGTCGATCCTGTTGCTGGCTGCATGTCCTTTGATGTTTTACATTATGGACAGGCATTACCCTCTCGACATAAGCATAGACCTTCCGCTTATGTACGCACTGCTGATCTTCTCCTGTAAAGACGCATTGTGCCTGAGTCCGGTCCATATTGCAGCTTTTTTCCTGACATGGGCCATCTACTTCAGTTTCAGAGCGTCGCTTGCAACATATAATGTAGACTATCCTTTCATCTCGATGCTGCTTCTGTCCACGGCATCGCTGTTTTTCGTACCTCTGATCTGGCTGGCACCGTTGATGGCCGCTCTTGACAACAACAATTCAGCAAAGAAATTGAGGACGGTAACAGGTTCGATATGCGGCCTGCTGCTGCCGATGATCATAGTTACAGGCATCCATATCATTGCATCAGGCTACACTAGTTTCACTGAGCCGGTAATGCGGTATCTGGAAATGACCGTCGACATCGATCCCGGTCTGACCCAGATGAAGATATCGACAGTCCTCAAGGTATTGCTTATCATAGTCTCTGCGGTCTGGGCGACCGTTGCGTTCATCAAGACATTCAACACTCTTGACATTGCTGCAGAAAGATGCCATATGCGCTGTATGCTATACAGTTTCTGGCTTACACTGATTGCTTTGGCATTCGGCAATTCCCTTGCCTCTGTCATATGGATTCCTGTCCTGATGCCGCTTTCCTTTTTCCTTTTCGCATTCTTCAACAGACAGACCGAAGAAAGGAACGGCATATTCCTTTTTGCCATCCTTCTTCTGCTGGTCGTCGCCGAAAGGATTGTAATCCTGCTTTAAGGCTACATGGCCATTCCGCCATCTACTGCGATCACCTGTCCTGAAACATATGATGACAGGTCGCTTGCAAGGAACAGGCAGACATTTGCCACATCTTCGGGAAAGCCTCCTCTGCGAAGAGGGATGCTGTTCTCCCAGGCCTTGATCATTTCGGGCGGCATATTGGCTGTCATATCAGTCTTGATGAAGCCGGGAGCCACCACATTGACCCTGATTCCTCTTGACCCCACTTCCTGTGCAACCGACTTGGCAAGGCCGATGAGGCCTGCTTTAGAAGCGGAATAATTGCACTGGCCGGCATTGCCGTGGATGCCTACGACAGAGCTGATGTTGATGATCGAGCCCGAGCGGTTCTTCAGCATCGCCGGAATCACCGCATGAATGTAGTTGAAGGCGCTCTTGAGGTTTGCGCTGAGAACAGCATCCCACTGTTCCTCGCCCATCCTCATCAACAATCCGTCTCTGGTGATACCGGCATTATTGACAAGGATATCTATCCGGGAGAACTGCGCGAGCACCTGCTCTACAACCTTGCCCGAACTCTCAAAATCTGATGCATCTGATGCAATGGCAAGCGCCTGGACACCATATGCCTCTATCTCACGCTTTGTTTCCATAGCTGCATCTTCAGATTTGAGATAGGTGAATGCTATAGATGCACCTTGGGAAGCCAGCTTGAGGGCGATTGCCTTGCCGATGCCTCTCGAGGCGCCTGTTATCAGTGCAGTTTTGTTTTCCAGCATCATGACCGACTATAGGAATTGGGCCGTCAGATCATATTCGTCGGCGGCAGTTATTTTGACATTTGTAAAATTGCCTTTCAAGACAGCAGGCATGGCGGCAGCAGGTATCAGTATCTCTCCGTCTACATCGACGGACTCCTTTTCGCTGCGTGCGTGTATCATTCCGTCCGAGAAACTGTCCACGAGAACCCTTTCGGCCGTACCCACCCTGCTTTCGTTATATTCAAGAGAAATACCGCTCTGAAGTTCCATAAGGGCGGCGTAACGTTCTTCTTTCACTCTCTTGGACACTGAATCCTTGTAATTCATTGCCGCATATGTATTCTCTTCCTCACTGTATGTGAACGCCCCGAGCCTCTCGAAACGGTACTCACGGACAAAGTCGAGCAGGTCACGGAACTCCCTCGCTCCTTCTCCGGGGTGTCCGACTATCATAGTAGTGCGGAGGACTATGCCCGGCACCGCCTTGCGGAACCTGTCTACCAGAGCCCTGGTGGCATCTCCGTCGATATTGCGGTGCATCATCGACAGGACCTTGCTTGAAGAGTGCTGCAGAGGTATGTCCAGATACTTGCATACCTTGTCACAGCCTGCCATAATTTCCAGCACATCGTCGGGGAAATCGGCAGGATAGCTGTAATGGATCCTTATCCATTCAATTCCCCTGATGTCGGCGAGACGCTCGAGCAGTTTGCCCAGCATTCTTTTCCGATACAGGTCAAGACCATAGAACGTCGTGTCCTGCGCAATCACCAGCAACTCCTTCACCCCTTTTCCTGCGAGCATTTCGGCCTCGGCCACGAGCTGCTCCATAGGTACGGAAACGTGCCTGCCGCGGATAGAGGGGATGGCGCAATATGAGCAGCTTCTGTCGCAGCCCTCTGAGATTTTCAGGAAAGCGTAATGAGACGGAGTGGTCAGATATCTTTCGAGCGATATCGACGGATTGTACGACAGGCCGACGGCCTCAAGCATAGCCGCTGCATCATCGGCGCCGAAGAATCCGTCCACCCCTTCTATCTCTTCAGGAAGTTCCTTGCGATAACGCTGTGAAAGGCAGCCAAACACGAAGACTTTCCCGACAAGTCCTCTTTTCTTTGCTTCGAGAACGGTAAAAATGGCCTCGATGGATTCGCTCTTGGCCGACTGTATGAAACCGCAGGTATTAAGAGCCACGATGTCCGGCCTTGCCATATCAAGCGGCTCTTCTTCCGGAACAATTACAACACCTGCCCGCTCGAACTGCCGCAGCAGGTGTTCGGAATCCACTCGGTTCTTTGAGCAGCCTAAGGTTATGAGCTGCAGTTTCAAATCAGTTGGCTTTCCTTTGGACTGATTTCGTAGACTTCTTTGTTGAAGCAGCCTTTGCCGTAGCCGCCTTGGCGGAGGTAGCCTTTGCAGGAGCCTTGACCTGCTTTGAAGCAGCTATCTTGGCTGCAGACTCAGGTTTGTCATCCTCCTTGTGGAGCTCTGCAGATTCTTCTTCGTCATCCACAAATTCGAGGGAAGCATAATTCTTGAGAAGGTTGTACCACTCCAGAACTTTCTTCATATGGGAAAGATAGAAACGGTCGCGGTCATAATTTTCGACAGCCTTTGCGAAAAAGTCCCTGATCGTCTTCTCATCAGACTTCTGAGAAGGAGCGTCCTCGTCGCCAAGAGCAGCATTCATCTTCCTGAACACTTCCTTGAGCGGAAGCTCGTCTTCGTCTGTGTATATAGAAACATCTGCAAGGGTAGTCATTTTCATGGATCCTGAAAAAGCCGTACGGTGTCCTGTCGCCAGCGCTTCCACGATAACTCCGTTCTTGGATTGTGCAAGATAGTTGAAGAGGCCGGGCTGACCGGTGATTGACAATACTTTCTTTAAATCTGTTGCCATTTCTGTATTAATGATAATAGTTGAGGGATTATTGCATCCCTGTCGTTCGTTTCCAATATGTAATCGGCCATCTTCCGGCGGTCTTCATCGCTCATCTGGTTTTCCATCCTTTGGATCACAGCTTCGCGTGTCAGGCCGTCCCTGGCCATAACTCTTTCTATTCGCAATTCTTCAGGCGCTGTCACCAGCAGCACGAAATCTGCCGTTTCATGCAAGTATGGCTTATCCAGCAAGATTGCAGATTCAAATATAACCAATTTTGTGTTCTGTTTCTGCCGCCATTCATAGAAATCGCGCAAAACAGCCGGATGGACTACGCTTTCAAGGCGGGACAGCAGGTTCCGGTCGGCGAATATCTTCGTGGCAAGCATCTTCCTGTCGAGCCGGCCTTCAGTGACTACATCAGAGCCCGCGATCCGAATCACTTCCTCCAGAAGACCGGCATCTTCATCGTAGAGTTCCTTGGCCCTGCTGTCACAGTCATAACCGGGAATTCCAAGACCGGCAAAGGTTTTGACGACAACGGTCTTGCCGCTGCCTATCCCGCCTGTACAACCTATGATCGCAGGTAAGCTCATCGTTCGGTCAAGATGCATTCCACCGGAAGAGGGGATATCGTATATGAGAATATGTTGGCGCCGGCATTAAGCAGCCGGGGAATAACCTTTCCAGAACGGGAATCCACATAATCGTTATAATCCACGACAACTTCCGGAATGAAACTGTCATTGTGTCCATCGAAAGCGCTTCGGTAAACCACAGTCACCTTGCCGGGGAGCACCAGCAGTTCCCTGCCACGGGGAACGTTGCTGACCTCTATGTCCACTGAAACTGACTGTTCCACATATCTTGCCACAGAGAAAGAATAGTTTACACGTTTCTGCTCGAGCCGGATGCCTCTTACGGGCTCAAGCTCTATGCTTCCGCTTCCGGAACGTTCGACACCTGACAAGGAAAGGTATTTCGTAAATACGACATCTATGTTCCTTACATCTTCAGTCCGGCCGTATATCCTGACCGAGTCAGGAGAAACTTTCACATCAGATGTCAGCATATACTGACTCTTGCAGCTCACATTGCTCTTGATCTCGACGGGAACCGTCTTGAAAGATCTGGGCGCAAAATCGAATGTCAGCTGCCTGGTATCGAAATAGGCCGGTTCGAACTTGCCGCTGAGGGCCTGGGCCACTTCCATATCGATATCTTCAGTCCATAGGAAGAATCTGTCAGGAACGCCCTCTACAGGATGGAACATCGAAGGGTCCACCTCTATGCTTATCTTGTCTATCTTGTTACGGTGCAGCCTTTTCAGAAGAACATAATAGCCGTCTCCCCTGCCCTGGAGGACAAGGAGTTCATTGGAGACAGATTTTTCGTCATAGCCGGCGATGGAAGTCGCAACCTCGACACTGTACTGTACATAGGCGTCATAGCCCAGGGACATATCATACAATGCCCACACGAAGAAGGACAGAACAAGTGCGATCAGCATCACGTACCAGTCCGACTTCAGTTTTTTCCACCGTTCCGATCTTGTGGCCGGCATAAATCAGCTTAAGCCTGCTGAGCGTCAGAGAAGTCTTTGACTACGGATGACTTGTCAACTTTGATCTTGACATTCTGGTCAACTTCCAGGATAAGGGTATTCTCCTTGACCTCAGCCACAGTGCCATAAATGCCGCCGATGGTAACAACCTTGTCTCCTTTCTTGAGACCTTGGCGGAACTTCTCGACTTCCTTCTGTTTCTTTTGCTGAGGGCGGATCATAAACAGCCACATCACGACAAAGATAAGGACGATCATCAACAGGAAGCCCATGCTTGAGCCTGCCTGGGCGTTTCCGCCGGCAGCTGTCTGAAGGAATAATGTAATGAATTTCATAATTTATCGTTTTATCAGTTATTGTTCCTTTGAAACCCTCTGACCGCCGTCGAGGAGGCCGCGGCCGGTCTTCACAATCTCGCCTGAAGCCACTTTAGCCTGGATTATCTTGTCCAGCAGGCCGTTCACGAACATGCGGCTGTTCGCGGTACTGTAGTATTTGGAAATCTCTACATACTCGTTGATCGTCACCTTGGTCGGAATATTGTCAAACCATACCGCCTCGGCAATTCCCATCACTATCAGAGTTGCGTCGGTCGATACGAGACGGTCGGAATCCCAGTTGTCGAGACTGTTGCAGACTAGCTGGAAATATTCGTCATAATGCACCAGGGACACTTCAAGGAGCTTGAGTACAAAATCCCTGTCTTCATCCTTGATGAAAACGTCCGGCAGAATCAGGGGCCTGCCTGCAATCATATTGTCGATCGAATACAAGATGTTGTTCAGCACATAGTTGACATCATCTATCCAATAGCTTGAAAGATCTTCCAGAATAGCTTCGAGCGAAGCGTTGTCTTCGAATTCCTCTTCAAAAAGACGTCTTGCGAAAGCACAGTCGGCCTTGAACGAATCTGTACCGGATTCCATATATTCCTTGTAGTAATCAGATGCAGTGACCGATGCAAAAAGTTTTCTTACGAAGATGTCGTAATCTCCCCAGAGCAGACCTTTCCGGCTGCAATACTTCTGGAACTCGGCGTTGTCTTCCACGGCTGCGAAGAAACGGTTGTTCACGAACTTCATATTTGGATTGCGTTCCTCTTCAGTAGGATGGAACTTGTTACGCGCTGCCTCGATCTTGTCGAATGCTACCTGCCGCAGGCTTCCGCAGACGTTAAGCAGGAAATAATAAAGGTCAAGTGTCTTTTCACAAGAGCGGAGAAGCTCTTTCCGGGCTGGCTCAAGAGCGGCGGGACCGTCCTGCCAAGTTGAGAAAAGAACTTTGAATGCCTTGATACGTAACAATCTGCGATTAAGCATAAAATATCATTTTATCTGACAAAGATAGCTTATTATAATAAATCTTTATATCTTTGTTTGAGAAATAATTTAAGATTTAGAGAGATGTATTTTGAAGATTACGACAATCGAGGCGGGCAGGAAAGGAATGGTGACGACGTGTATTCTAAGCCAGTCAGGGCCGGCAAGAGGACTTATTTCTTTGATGTGAAGGCCACAAAAGGCAACGACTACTATCTGACCATTACCGAAAGCAAGAGGAGGGTCGAGCGAGACGGCAAGTTCGTATATGACAAGCACAAGATCTTCCTGTACAAAGAGGATTTCGAGAAATTTTCCGAAGGGCTGAAGGAGGTCATCGATTTCGTCAAGGAAAAATGTCCTGTAACAGAGACCCGTTCCTATGAAGACAAGTCCTATGACAAAGACTATTCAGACGTCAATTTTGACGAACTTTAATACATTCTGAAAAAAGATTCGAGGGCTGCCGCAGATTGCGGCAGCTTTTTTTTTTGCGTCAAACCGTCAGTTTCGGATACTCTATACGTTCGTGATAAATCTGCTGGAGAGATTTCTTGAAACTGTCCCTGATGATGGCGATCTCCTTGAACGTAATCTTCGAATCTGCTATCTGTCCGTCAGCAATCTTGGCATCGATAATAGTATCCACAAGCTTTGATATCGACTCGGGATCATGGCTCTTCAGTGTGCGGGATGCAGCTTCCAGACTGTCAGCCAGCATCACAATCACCTGTTCCTTTGTGAAAGGGTGTTCGCCGTGATAGCGGAAAGGCTGCTGGTCGGCAGGGTCCCCTCCTTCATTGCAATACTTGTTATAGAAGTAATTGGTGAGGCTGGTGCCGTGATGGCTCTCTATGAAGTTGATGATAAGCGCCGGCAGCTTATTCTTCCTGGCCAGCGCGACGCCGTCGTCGACGTGCCTGATGATAGCGGCCGCACTCTGCTTCGAAGTCAGCCCGGCGTGATAGTCCACGCCTGAAGTCTGGTTCTCGATGAAGCACTGGGGATTCATAATCTTGCCTATGTCGTGATACAGGCCCCCTACCCTCGCAAGGACTGTATTGCCGCCGATATCCCTGCAGGCACTTTCAGCAAGGGATGCGACCTGCAGCGAATGCTGGAAAGATCCCGGGGCTTTCTTGGACATCTCCTGAAGGACTGGATTGCCAGTGTCAGTGAGCTCCCACAGCCTGGAGACTGACACATATGAGAACAGCCTTTCGAAGAGGAATACAATAGGATAACCGGCCAAAAGAAGAAGTGAGTAGATAAGCAGACCCACGATCTCCACTCGATGGAACCCGTTGCCTGAAGCCAGGGCAAATGCGACATACCCGACAATCATCACCAGGAACACCAGTATTGCCGAAAGGAACTGTCCCCAGCTTTTGTGGGAAAACCTGTATCCGCTGGCAAGGACGGCACCTGCCACCATATTCATCAGATATATCTTCACACCGCCGTCGACCATGAACAGCAACGGCAGCAGGGATACAAGGTATGTGGCATATGCGGTAGACGGCTTCAGCCATGACTGGGCTATCAGGACAAACATCGCAAGCGGCAGGACAAAGCGGTAACTCTCGCTTATTTTCATAGAAAACGCTATGGCCGTAAAGACAGCGAGGACCAGGACCGCTATGAAAAGGAGCTGACGGCCGTAGCTGAAGATTATGCTGTCCGTAAGCTGGATGGTGCAGGCCAGCAGCCACAGCATAATGATCACGAACAATACGTGGCTGATGAAGGATGACAGCAGCGAATCGTTGTATCCGTAATGTGAAAGATACTCCGCCTTGTATGAATCAAGCATCTGGACAATTTCTTTTGTCAGGATTTCGCCTCTCGACACGATGAGCTGTCCGGCATAGACGACTCCGCTCGTCGGTGAAATATAGTCCACTGCATTGCGGTGGACAAGCATTGTTGTTGCCTGGTCGTATTTCAGATTGGCCACTACATACTCCCGGATTCTCAATTCTGTGAACAACGAATCCGTCAGTGCGGCGCCGAACCGGTCTGACACGTTTTTCTTCAGCGAAGAATATGCTTCATCCAATGAATAAAGTTCCGCACCCGGCGTTTCTACGGCACGTTTCCCTTTTTTCACGAACACTACCTTGTCTGAAAGGTCGTCTGACCATTCGGAGCCTACCACACCCTTTTCATATATAGCCTGCAGGGCTGAAGCTGTAGCATACAGGAAATTCTTGTCCGCAGAAGATGTCGCCGATGCAGCGGACTGTCTCAATGAAGAGACCTTGTCGTCCGATACCTTGGATTCATACTCGTAATAGTCCAGAATCTCCGAAGCCTTTTCTTCCATCTCCATAAGACGTTCCTCCTGGGTTTTCAGGATAGGAAAATCAAACGGAGCGACCAAAGTCTCGTACATCCAGGTACCTCCAGTATGGTAGCTGTACTTGAATGTGCCTTTCTTAGGGAAGATGATGAGCATAGCGATGCCTAGCGCGACAAATATCACCGCAACCTTATGCTTCAACAATATCGGTCCTAACTTCATCATGCAGCTGTATTAATAGTCATACATCAGGAACCCAGCAGGGCCTTGTACATTTTCAGGCATATCCAGGCGTCTGTAGCGGCATACAGCTGCTGGGCCCGCGACAGTTCGGAGGCCTCCCAGTTGGACAGCTGCTGGGCCTTTGAAACTTTCCTGCCCAGGATGATAGCCGAAAGCTTCTTTACACTTTTGTCTTTTATGCCGTATTTTTCAGCGAATGACTGCAGGTCCATAAACCTGGCAGCCTCGAAATCAGTATAACGTTGAAGTCCTCTTATATCGTCAGCAACTGCAGCGCCGACCTTCGTTATGCTGCTGCTGGCAAGAATGTCCGCCAGCTCGGCGGGCAGTCCAAGCTGCTGGAGACGGAAAAGATAAGCATTGGTTTCACTGGAAAGCTGCAGGAGAGCAGTACCGTTACGGTGAGCCTTATTGTTGAAGATCGGTTTCGTCTCTGTATCGAAACCGATGATGCGGCATTGGGACAGGTGACCTATCGCCTCGTCGAAAGATTCCCCCCTCTCCGTGATTACAGAGATAGGGCCTTCGAAGGCAATGAGCTCCATCGCCTCTATCTCTTCGGGTGTCACACTTTCCTTATAAACCATAGAAATAACTGACTTTCTGCCTTTCTGCCCGCAGTGCCAGATTGCGGTCGTTTCTCAATGTGACGTAGCACTCGGCGGCAGCACTGAGGGCAGGATCGATAAAGATGATATCATCTGCCAGGATGCTCCGATAGGGATACGTTCCATTGACAAACATACTGCGGTATCTTTCCAGCAATAATATGCAGCTGGTCTTGAACTCGTCTTCCAGTCCGCTCATCACGATTACTTTCAGGGGTGACTTGGAACCGTTTCTGCGCAAATCTTCAACAATCTTGGCAAGCCCGTCGGGACTCGCCTGGGAATTGATTATCGATATGGTCCTGGATTTCCCCTGCTCTGCCGAAATCTTGCGCACCATCTCGGAATAAGACTTGAGTGCATTGTGGCTGCTGTCGCTGAGCGATGCTATCGTAAAGGCAGAGATATTGTCATTTGCAAGAGAATCGAACATAGCCCGCATTCCCGCGTTTACCTCTGATATCACCTTGACACCCGCGGCATTATGCTCTGCAAGTATCTCCAGGTTGTCCAGCCCGCCTGAAGGACTCAGGAATCCGCCGGCCACGACAATTTTGGAACGCTCCTTTGCAAAAGAATCCCAGTAATGGTCCTGCATAAGGAACAGTCCGCTGCCGAAGCAGTCGTCATCGCTCTTCGCCGTATAATACTGGAAATGCTCTCCTGCAAAATCGGCCAGTCCGTCGCTTCTCCTCGCTCCGGTGATATTGTCGAACAAATCCAGACCGGTGAATGTCTCAAGAAGCGTCATACTGGTGGAATCTGCATCGAAGATACCTATAGGCAGAGACCTCAATTCCCCGTATGAAGAGAAATCGATGAAACTGGCGGAAGCAGTATCAGCCAGAACCTCCTGCACTGCTGCCGGCAGTACTACGGCCGGATGTTCAGTAAACTGCCTGCATCCACAAAGAAGTAAAGCCGTGCATAACGCCGCAGCCAGCCTATTTCCTATACGTGAATTTTCCATATTCAGACTCTATGACGACTTTGGTATCCTCGGAAGCTTCAACCCTGCCGATAATGCGGGCGTCTATGCCGAACTTTCCGCTTATTGAAACAAGTTCATCTGCAATCGTTGCGGGAACATAGAGTTCCATCCTGTGCCCCATATTGAACACTTTATACATCTCGTCCCAAGGGGTGCCGCTCTCCTGCCTGATGACTCTGAAAAGAGGCGGAACGGGGAACATATTGTCTTTGATTACAGTCAGTCCGTCCACAAAATGGAGCACCTTGGTCTGGGCGCCTCCCGAGCAATGGATCATTCCATGGATGTCGTGACGGTATTTCTCCAGCATCTCCTTCACCACCGGGGCGTAAGTACGGGTCGGCGACAGCACCAGACGGCCATATGTAACACCGGTTTCAGGTTCGATGTCAGTCAGTCTGCGGCTCCCGCAATAGACATAGTCCGAAGGTGTGTGCTCGTCGTAGCTCTCGGGATAGAACTCCGCCAGGTACTTGCCGAACACGTCGTGTCTGGCGCTCGTCAGTCCGTTGCTGCCCATTCCTCCGTTGTAGCTGTCTTCGTAGACTGCCTGGCCGTAGCTAGCCAATGCTACTATCACGTCTCCCGCCGAGATGTTTGCATTATCGATCACATCTGAGCGGCGCATACGGGCCACTACCGTGCTGTCCACGATGATAGTCCTGACCAGATCCCCGACGTCTGCCGTTTCTCCGCCGGTAAGCACCATATCGATGCCGTATTTCCGCATTTTTTCCATAAAGGAAACGGAGCCTGAGATCACTGCGGAGATCACCTCTCCCGGAATCAGGTTCTTGTTGCGGCCGATAGTAGATGAAAGAAGGATGTTGTCAGTCGCTCCTACGCAGAGCAGATCGTCTGTGTTCATTACGATTGCATCCTGGGCGATACCGGCCCACACGTCCATATCACCTGTCTCTTTCCAGTACAGGTAGGCAAGGGAGCTTTTTGTACCGGCGCCGTCAGCGTGCATCACAACGCACCAATCCGGATCTCCTCCCAGGAAATCGGGTTCTATCTTGCAGAAAGCTTTTGGGAAAAGCCCTTTGTCAAGCTTCGATATAGCCTTGTGTACATCTTCTTTAGAAGAGGATACGCCTCTTTGCGCATATCTGTTCGCTTCGGTGTCTTTCATAGCTGCAAATTTAACATTTTTTACTACTTTTGCGCAATCGCGAAAAACAAAACAAAGACAATGCTCACTGTATCAAACCAGGCCTTGAACCTCCCTGTTTCTGCCATCAGAAGACTGATTCCGTATGCTGACGCTGCCACTGAGCGCGGCATCAAAGTGTATCACCTTAACATGGGACAACCTGACGTCGATTCTTCGACACAGGCTCTTGATGCCGTCAAGAACAACGGCCTGCATGTTCTCGGATACACCAACTCTGCCGGGGACAAAACTCTGCGTGAAGGTATGGCGAGGTATTACTCCAGTATCGGCATAAATCTCACCACTGACTGCATCATCGCCACCCACGGCGGAAGCGAAGCGCTCCAGATTGCGATCGCAGCCACCTGCGACCCTGACGACGAGCTTATAGTTTTCGAGCCGTTCTACACCAACTACAACACTTTCGCTGTCCAGCACAATGTGGTTCTGAAGCCGATCACCACTCATATCGAGGACGGTTTCAAACTGCCGGAGATGTCGGAAATCGAGAAGCACATCACAAAGAAGACCAAAGGCATCCTGTTCTGCAACCCTAACAACCCCACCGGTTGTCTTTACAGCCGTGCGGATATCGAGAAGATCGGTGAGATTGCCCGCAAGCATGAGCTCTTCATCTATTCCGACGAGGTTTACCGTGAGTTCTGCTATACTGACGAGCCTCACTTCTCCGCCATGCAGCTGGAAGGGCTGGAAGAGAACGTAATCCTGCTGGATTCTGTTTCCAAGAGATACAGCCTCTGCGGCGCCCGCATCGGTTTCGTCGTCTCTAGGAATCTCGAGGTAATGAAATATGTGCTCCGCTACGCTCAGGCCCGTCTGTGCGTTTCGACCTACGGTCAGATTGCATCTGTAGGCGCTCTTGATACTCCGAAGAGTTATTTCACAAAGGTCCGCAAGGAGTACATTCATCGTCGCGACATAATGCTCGAGGAGCTGTCGAAGATGGAGGGTGTCCTCTGCCCTGTCCCGAACGGTGCATTCTATGCTGCTGCTGAACTGCCTGTGGACGATGCCGAGCGATTCGCCATCTGGCTGCTGAACGAGTTCAATATCGACGGCAAGACCGTGCAGGTTACCCCTATGGCCGGCTTCTATGCCACCAAGGGTATGGGCAAGAGACAGGTGCGTCTTGCATACGTGCTCAAGGAACCTGACCTTCGCGAAGCATGCCGCTGCCTCAAAGCCGGTCTCGAAGCCTATCCTCACCGAATCTAACATACTATGAAAAAGTACTTGTCGTTTTTCCTGGCACTTTCTGCAAGTGTCATACTTGTTTCTTGCACAGGCAGGAATGCAGAGATCGTGGATCTTCCCCGTGCCGCCACTCCCGCATCCATCAAAAAGGCCGTGGATGACCTTCTCGCCGGTGACGCTGCCGACGAATCTGTTCTTTTCGAGAGCCTTATGGTTCTTAAACACGGTAAAGTGATCTATGAGGACTGGTATGGAGATGCCGCTCCAGACAAGCCTCATGCGATGTATTCCGTCAGCAAGTCCTTTACCGCCACTGCGGTAGGAATGGCTGCAGACGCCGGCCTGCTGAAGGTTACAGACAAACTGGTCGATTTCTTCCCTGACAAACTCCCTGCAGAAGTGTCTGACAACCTCAAGGCTGTTACCATATACGACCTGCTTACTATGAACTGCGGTCAGGAAACCGAGGCCCGTTTCCGCGGCAGCGACGACTGGGTTGCCGCGTTTCTGGCGCATCCCTTCACAAAGGAACCCGGAACGTGGTACTGCTACAATTCACTTGGAACATATATGCTCTCGGCTATAGTACAGAAACTTACAGGTGAAAAGGTGCTCGACTACCTGACTCCCCGTCTTTTTGAACCGCTCCATATCGAGATTCCTGAATGGGAAGAAAGTCCGCAGGGTATCAATGCCGGCGGCTGGGGCCTCCAGCTGAAAACAGAAGATATGGCCAAGTTCGGTCAGCTTTTCCTGCAGAATGGCGTCTGGAACGGCAAGCAGCTTGTGAGCAAGGCCTGGGTGGAAGAAGCCTCCAAATATCAGGTTCCTTCGGTTCCTGCCGGCACCCGTCCTGACGAAATTGAAAAGAAGGGGCTCACTCCGCAGAACTGCACTTTCCTTCTCGGTTACGGCTACCAGATGTGGCGCTGTCCCGACAATGCATACAGGGCTGACGGCGCCCGCGGACAATACATCATCATCGTCCCGGACAGCGACGCAGTCATTGCGGTCACAGCAAACTCTTCCAATCTCCAGGCCGAACAGGATCTCATCTACAAGTACCTGTTCCCCGCCCTCGCAGCGCTGGAATGAGAATAGTTCACGGCGAGAACCGCTCCTATTGATATTCCAGACCTTTGACGGAGATGCCGATGTTGACGGGAAAGTGTATGAGTTTGCCAAGAGCATAGAATCGCTGATAGCTGCTCTTGAAATACATCGGGACGTAGAGATGCATTGCAGAGGGATCTCGCTCGGACTCGGGGGTTTCCTGGATTTGACGAACGGCATCCATGTCACAGTCGACCAGCGCAAAGGAGATGAAATATCGCCCAGGCTCCAGTAGAATGGATTCTTCTGGTTGGATATCGAAATCCTGCATTTCACCTGACATGGCAACACTGACATAGATGGGTTTATGCAAGATATTGATGAATTCCTCTGGTTCTCCCTCAATGCGGTAGATATTAATAGCGGCGACACATCCGGGAATGTGGTTTGACTGGATGGAGAACTGTATATCTTTGACCAAAAACGGTTTGTGCGCTCGTGCGACCGAACCCAGCTCATAGCCTTTCGTGATACCTCCTGGATGGTAGAAATCCCCTGATCCTTGCGGTATCTTCACGCCGGCACGGAGCAGGTATTTTTCTTTCGTTTTTCCCCCTATGAAAACGGCCGGAGGCAACTCGGATTCCTTCAGGACAATCAGCACATCCTCCTTCGGTCCTGAAACAGAATAGTAGCCTGTCTGGTAGGAAACGTGGTGGAATTCCAATGTATCGTTCGGCACATCAATCTCGAAACGGCCGTCTGACGAAGAGATGGTGCCGATACTAAGTTTGGGAACACCCACCTGGACATACTCGACGGCTTCACCTTTTTCGTTGATGATATGGCCTTTTATGGGGACTCGCTCCTGCGCATAAATGAAACATGGGAAAAGGCAAAAAGCAAGCAGTAGAAGTTTTCGCATACCGGATTGAATTTGCCGGATCAGTTGACAAAGTTCGTGCCGATGACTTGATTTACTTTTCGCAGAGCATATCTTCGAGGTCAGTCCGCAGCGGCAGCTCGCCCACGGAAGGTTCCGTTCGCTGCGCTCACTTCTTCCCTCCCAAAGCCTGCTTCGTCCTGCTCGCAGGACTTGCATTCTTCGGGTCCCTCCCTCTGACGGTCCGAGGGTGGACACGCCTTCCTTAGGGCGACTGCCGACAGCGGGCTTGTCCTAGAAATGGCAATTAGTTCCCGAATCCTCATTTCTAGACTTAATAATCGCCCCAATAGCCTTATAAGCTGTCTAAAGATGGCAATTGTATCATAAATCCTCATTTCTGGACACAGAAGACAGAGGAATGCTCCCAACTGACAGGCGGCATCAGCCGCGTGGCGGAGTGTGCGATGTGTCCGAAGGACACGAGCAACAGGAAGCCGCCAAAGATACCGGGATCACTATACTCGAAGAGATCGAGACCACGAAAGGCAGAACTTCCAAGAAAGAGAAAATCGAGAAATACATCAAGGCCGACAGCCTCGAGGTTGTCGAGAATCTGACCGACAAATACTACTACTTCATATAATCTGCATCATCCTATTAGTTTTCTGCATCATTTTACAATATTTGATGCATATAATTCGATTATGAGGCAGAAAAACACTATATTCGCCTTGTAAATAGAACCCGCTATGCACGAATTTGATTTCATCAACCGTCCCAAAGACCTTCTTACTCCCGAGGTTGTCTCTCTTCTTACACATCTCCACGAGCGCCGGGGGCGACAGGAACTCTTCATCGAAGCGGAACCGGATGTCCTGACCGCCTTACTGGAGGTGGCAAAGATTCAGAGTACCGATGCTTCCAACCGTATCGAAGGTATTTATACAACAGACGACCGTCTGAAGGCCATCGTCAAGGAAAAAGTGCAGCCTCGTAACCGTAACGAGGAGGAAATATCTGGATATCGCGATGTTCTTGCAACCATCCATGAGTCATACGAGTATATCGCTCCACAACCGAACAACATCTTGCAACTTCACAGGGACCTCTATTCATTCAGCAGCAGCACTATAGGGGGCATTTACAAGAACTCCGACAACATCATTGCCGAGAAATTCTCCGATGGAACAGAGACTGTCCGATTCCAGCCTTTACCTGCCTTCCAGACGGCCGATGCTATGTTGAAGCTTTGCACAAAGTACAACGATGCCATCGAAGCCGACATTTATGATCCGTTAGTACTGATGCCAGTCTTTATATTGGATTTCCTCTGCATTCACCCCTTCAATGACGGAAATGGCCGTATGAGCCGCCTCCTGACACTCCTGCTGCTTTATCGTGCAGGCTTTATAGTAGGCAAATACATCAGTATAGAAATGCTTATTGAGAAGAGCAAAGACTCCTACTATGAAGCATTGAAAGAGAGTTCCAGGAATTGGCACGAAGACCGTAACGATTACCTTCCTTTCCTTAAATATTTGCTGGGAGTAATAGTCAAAGCCTACAACGGGTTCGAGGAACGGGTTGAATATCTCCGCTATCGCAAAGTGTCCAAGCCGACGCGAATCAAAACTGTCATTGAACGGACGCCAGGGAAGATTACCAAGAAAGAGATCTCTGAGGCCTGCCCTGACATCAGCCTTACCACAATCGAGCGCACGCTCTCAGAATTATTGTCGTCCGGTTTCATAGATAAAGTCGGTAGGGGCAGATCCGCTGCCTACGTAAAGAAATAGCCTGTTTACCATCTCTCAACTCCGGTTATTGCAAAGAACTGACTGTGCTAGATGGATCATAGTCTGCGGCCTGGACGGCAGCACTCCAGCCGCCATGTAGGCTTTTGCAGACAGAGCCATACGGCAGCGCCAGCCTTATCGGCTACGCTGCCGGGCTCCGCATCAAAGCAATACTTAGGGTTTATTTTTCCGCAGTGGCAGAGAATACTACAATACTCCTTCCTTCAGGGAGTTCTATTTCCTCTGCACCGTCAATGGGGATGCTTACGAGATACATATATGTGAACACATAGGCCTTGTTTCTTACGCTCGGGTTGTGAGTATGAGTACCTATGTAAGCCACGTCATCGTATCTCATTTCGGACTCATAGTATTCTGGCCAACCATATACTCCGTAGAAGCCGGTGTAGTATGAGATGGTTCTCTCAAAGGAGTTTTGACCGACCTTAAAGACAGCGTTTACCGGCAGATCAAGGCGACCTTCGGGCATTTCGCGTCCTGTAGATGCCACAAGCAAATGCAGGGTCTTGGTGCCTGCAGGGACGGTAACCTTATGCGAGTCGCAGAGAATGGCATTATTGTAATTAGCTTCACCAAATGTGAACGGTATGCCTCTGTATTCGTATTTCTCAGGAATAATCTCCGCAGCGAAGGACTCCTTCTCTCTGCCTAGGCGCCCCTGGCTCGTGAAGTCGTCTGTGGTGATTGCGACGATGTTGTACGGGAGAGTGATACTCTCATATTCGGCAGTGCCAATCTCAAAGGCAGGCTCGGCGAAACGGACCCTGTAGGTCTTGAGTGCAAAATTGCCGGACTCAACATTGAGAGACTTACCTGTGAAAGAAGCGTTGCTTTTGAAATCCTCGATACCGTTGAGTTCCTCTGCACTTGCTATGTCCGCTGCGAACATGATGCCGCCCTTGGCCCCGTTTCCGGAGAGCTCATATACCCTGACCACATAGCCGTCGCCGTCCTGGGCTTTCTTGAACGCTTTTACGCGGAGGTTCTTGTTAGTACTGGAGAGTATCGAGAATCTCTTACCGAGAGGGCCGCTGTGCTTTGCTGATGAGTATGCCATCTTTCTCTGATTAAGTTGGTCTGCGGCAATATCAGTCAAAGCTGGATCAAGGAGGCCCTTGTGTCCTACTATTGAGTACGTGAATGTATGGGTGCCGAAGTCCTGGGTAGACTGTTCCCCGTAGCTGCGATCTGCAGTGGGTGTATGAATGAGAGTGAGCCTAAGGGTATGGTCATTCGGCTTATCCCAACCATACTTGCTGTCGTTCATGATGGTTACGCCGTATGAACCGTCGGAAGCGGTCATATCTGCCCATTGCTGGCCAAATACCTCATAGGCAGTCTCGGTATTGTTACCCCTTCTGATGTGCCCCATACCAAGGTCATAGGTAGCCTCAGGAGTATCGAAGGAAAAAGGGAATGTGGCCTTGAGCAGGGAAGCTCTTGATCCCCAATCGACAGTGTTGACTATATCGATACGGTCGTCCACGGCACCGTCGGTCAGAATTATCCTCTGTACGAAGGTGGATCCTGCGTGCTCTCTTTCAACCTTAAGAATAGCTCTTAGGGCGCCACACTCCTCTACGGACACTTTGACACTTCCGTTGACTTTCTCCGGAGTGCGGTCTATAACCTCTTTGAGAATCTCCCATGCCGGCCAAGAATTAGAAACATTGTCGGAGAAGAATGCATATCCGAATGCTTCTCCCTGACGCACCATCTCCTTACCATACCTCTTATCCTTGATGGAGACGATGTCACCATCAGCGTTGACAGTAACCTTGTATATCCTGTTCTCGATGGTGTTGCCGTAGGCCTTGAGGGCCGGGTTTCTAGCCTCTGTTCGGGTTGATGGTCTGAGGTCATATACGGAAATGCTCATGGATGGGTCGTTGCCTGCGAATATGACAGTGACCTTATCGCCGTCTCGACCAACTATCTGGGACTTGACCTTCTTCCCGTCAGGCCCGTACACTTCTACCGATCTGGTCGCCGGAGGAAGATTGGTGTCAAAAGATATGATATCGCCATTTGTAGCAGTAACATGGTTGTACACAAGAACGGGTGTGCCCTTTACTGTTGTGTTCATAATGGAGCCCATTGAAGACACACCTGTCTCAATCACGCTGCCCATCTGGCGGAGGTTGATATACTCGTCGTTGTAGGAGAACTGGTAGCATTCCGGAATGCTGGTGCCGGTCAGATCATCGTGAAACTGGTGCCAAATGATGCGTTTCCAGCCCTCGTCAATGGTGTATGAGGGGTATTTGACGCCCTTAAAATAGTCCACCATGGAACTGATTCCTTCTGCTGCGCCAAGAATGCGCTCGTTGCGGCGGTTGAGCATTTTCATTTCTACTTTGGAGGTGTAGTTGCCGGTGGCGTGGACATCCATTAGTAGTTCTCCTTCGTACTCAGGAAGCCGCTCATCCCAGAGAAAGTCCTTGAACATATCGTCTGATGTCGCGAACTTGACATTGTATGCGTCACCGGGATTATTCACCGCATCATTCACAAACCGGACGCCCTGCGGGGTGGCTGAGCCCCCTTTGTCTCCCGTCCCGAAATATCTGTAGGCTGCCGGAACCGCAGTCTTCTCAATTCGGTTTTTTAAATCGTCCAAATTTGTCACGGGTCCGGAAGGGCTCCAACTGTAGCCACCTCCGTCCATCACGGCCATCACCCGTTCCCCATCAAGGCCTTTCCAGATTCCGAAATAGAATGGATATTTCATCCCGTTATCAAAGAACGGCTTGGTTCTCCAGTTGAGTTTCTGGGTACCAAACCCGATGAGTCCGCAATGGGCGGCTATGGATGGGAGTTGCCAGCCAAATCCAAAGCAGTCGGGGAGCATTATGTCAGTGGCAAGTATGCCGAACTCCTTGCGATAGTATTCCTGTCCCAGCATTATATTCCTTATGTTCGACTCAATGGAAGGCATATTGGGGTCATTAGCATCCCAGGAAGCACCCGAAATATGCCAACGGCCCTGTTTAACATAATCCTTGAGTTTTTCATACAAATCGGGATAATACTCTTTGGCCCAATGGTATTTCACTGCCCCTTCAAAATTGAACACATAGTCGGGATACTCTTCAAAGAGTGCGAAATTTTGGACCAGCGTGTTGTGGAGATACTCGTCAATGGACTGCTGTACGGTCCAACGCCACTGGGTATCAAAATGGGCGTTACCCACCATATAGACCGTCGGCTTGATACCTTCCTGTGCCATCTGTGCCACGCATTTGCCTGAGAGGGGGAACAGTAATACAAGCAAAATCAGTATCTTCTTCATATTCTCGTTATTATACCATGTGTCTTTCTAAAGTCACTACGTTATCTTCCCTATAAAGAAAGACATTAGTCGAGTTTCATTTCCCATCCCTTCTCATATGTGCGTGACCATAGCTTGTTTGCAGCCTTGTTCTTAAGGATATGTCCGTTGCTGGGGTCGATCTGAAGAGAGGTACCTGTACGATATGCGATATTTCCGAGCTGGACGAGCAAGGTGCTCTTGTGACCTGAATCAATGTCCTGGTTTAGTTTCTTGCCTTCACGGATTGCGTCAAAGAAATTGGTAAAGTGATAATTGTCGAGCGACCCTGAAGGATTGGATATGTCTCGAGAGTCTGTCTGGGCATCGGACTTGACCTCCTTAACAAGATTGCCCTTAATATCATACACCTTATAGCTGTTATATTCGGAAAATTCAAGTGTTCCGTTGGTTCCATAGAAAATTGCTCCTACTGGATCCTGCGTAGAATGTGCGCCATTGCAGCTTCTTCCCTCCCAACTGAGCATCTTTCCTGAAGGGAACTGAATGTTAATCAATTGGGTGTCCGGAGTTTCCCAGTCATCATCCCATGTGAAACGATTGCCTGTAGAGCTCACGAATGATGGAAATTCCTCTTCAAGGCCCCACCTGCAAACATCCACCATGTGTGTGCCGTTGTTCAGAGCCTCACCTGTTCCCCAATGCCAAAACCAGTGCCAGTTGTAATGAACAATGTTGTCGCGGAATTCCGTGCGCGGGGCCGGTCCCTGCCAGAGATCCCAGTCGAGCCATTCGGGAACCGGTGCCACCTTGCCATGACCAATGCTCTTCCTTGTATTGGTGTACCATGCCTTTGCATAAGATACGTCACCGATAATCCCGTCCTTAAGTTCCTTGATACCCTGAATCACCTTTGGCATTGAACGTCTCTGGCTGCCCATCTGGACCGCGCGGTTGTATTTGGCAGCGGCGCGGACCAGCATCTCACCCTCAGCCGGTGCGTAACTGGCTGGTTTCTCAAGGTAGACATGTTTTCCTGCCTTCAATGCGAGAAGACATGCCGGTGCATGCCAATGGTCCGGAGTTGCAACGGCGACAGCATCAATATCCTTGTTTTCGAGCATCTCCCTCAAATCCCTGTAGTTCTTTGGAACGTATCCAAGTTTGTCGTTGAGTTGCGTATTGGCTTTTTCAATTGCTCGAGTGTCCACATCACATATAGCTGCAATCTTACAGTCGCTGCGTACGCCGAAATTCTTTGCAAGAGTCAGGCCTCTGGAATTAACTCCAATAACACCAAGGTTTATTCTGTCATTGGCACCCATTATATCCTTCCCGAAAATCATGTTTGGAGCGAGGAAAGATATGGCAGTCGCTCCGAGGGCGGTTTTTAAAAAGTCTCTTCTAGTACTCATAATTGTAAATGTTAATAGCTATTTGATGAATGATTCTCCTACTTTCAAAGGAATGATGTTGTCTTCTGAACCAGGGTATCCTATGTTTTGGTTTATATGGCCGCCAGTGTTGGTAGTAATAGCAGATTCCGGAATCGGCCAAAGCACATGATGGACACTGATTCTGTATGTGCCATACTGGACGTTGATATTATCTCTATAGAAGTTATTGTGGGTGACAACCCAATCGTACCAAAAATTGTATCCCATTTCCTTAACATTTACGCCAACCCCCGCAGGTCCTGAGAAATTGTCAAGCTTGTAGACGTGACCTCCGAATACTTCACAAGGACGTCCGGTTTTGGCATATGTATAAGAAATACGGACAAGTTCTATATGACGAGCCTCCTCATAGAAAAGCTCTCGAGCTCTTTCATCTAGAATTGCGCCAATATTGATGTCATTAGCAGTGATTGGATCTGCCTTGGCACGGACTCTGACTATGTTCAGCATTTCGGCGGCCTTTGTAAAGTCGTCTTTCCAATAGTAGCACTCTGCGAGCATCAGATACACTTCAGCCGAGCGATACACATACCAGGGTGTCTCTCCGCCACGTATATCCTTTACTACTGATGGATCTGGAACATACATCTTATAGTGAGGCCATGCATACCAGCAACGAACCGAATCGGAAACAAGCATTCCAGTAGGATATTGAATATGCTGACCATAGTACTCGCTCTTTTTCTTTTTCAGGCTCGAGTGGTTATAATAGAGTTCCCATGTGGCTCTCCAATTATGCTCCTCTGCGAGAGGTCCACGGAGGTCATTCTTTTCTTTTTCGCCCCAGATATCTGTTGCATAATAATCTGAAGGGTGAATCTTTCCCACACCTCGTCCAACATTATAGTCATTGTCAAGATATGTTTTACGGTCCTCTTCTGCACACGGATACTGGGTGCCCTTCTGTCCATCCGGTGTTATAATAGCGTTGCTTGCCCAATAAGGGACAACAAGACGCATTGTACCGAAACGCACTGATCCCTCTGTCTCTGGATATGATACAACGTAGAGTATGCCTTCAGTGTTTGAAGGATCCAGTTTTGCATCTCTGTTGAACAGGTCTGTCATAAGGTTGGTGCTACCTTGAAAATTGCCGAATCGCTTTGTCATCAACGGGTGCTTTGCTACAATTTCGTTACCCAGCTCTATAGCTCTGTCCCATTTGCAGAGGCACATGCATACTTTCATCAGAAGTACTCCTACCGCGTCCTTGTTGGTTTTCCCTCTGTCGACATTATCGTTTGCCCACTGATACGAGAACTCAAGGTCTTCGTAGATTGTCTCGAGAATAGACCAACGGTCATTTGTGTAGAAGTCAGTCTTTGGCTCAGTGAGCTCCTCGGAAAGATATGGCACATCGCCAAACTGATGAACCAGCTTGTAGTACCTATACGCCCGCTGGAAATAAGCAGCAGCAAGAATTGCATTCTTTGCAGATTCGCTTTCCCATGTGATGTTATCAATACGAGAAGCAGGGATGTTAGCATACTTGATACCTTCATATCCGTTACTCCAATATCTTTTGATCTGGTTTGTCTCTGATCCGATTGCTGCAGTTGACGGAAGACAATAGTTGTCAAAATCCACGAGCGCATTACGCTGATCGGTTGAACCGTAAGCTGCCACGTCTGATGTCCAGAGGTCAGAGCTGAGAGGGGAAGGCTTGTCTCCGTCGGTTGCAAACTCAAGCCGCATATTCGCTTCTGCTGCAAGCAAAGCCGATTCGAATCCTGCTACATTCACATAGGTATTCTCCGGAGTGTAAAATGAAAGCGGTTCTGGTTTTAACCAGTCTTCTGAACATGAAAGCAGAACTGAAACTATAATAACAGCTGCTACTATCCATTTTATTGTTTTCATAATAAACTAGTCTTAAAGTGTGAAATTCAAGTTTAAGTTGAAAGAACGCATTGTGTAGTCACCGCCTTCGGGATCGCCATTATGATATGATGTGATGATGAACGGGTTTCTTACACTTAATGCAACTCTACATTGCTGCATATGGATCTTGTTGATGAATGTCTTGGGAAGCCCATATGAAAGCGTGATGCTTTCGCAGCGGAGAAAATCTTTGCGGACATAGTTGTTGCCCTTGTTGACTGAGTTCAGACGTCCATAATCGTTGATTGGATTGTCCCTTGTCCAGCGTGGTTGATCGATGATGGTATACATATCGAGGTCATTACGAGCATTTGCCGCGTCATTGAATGTTCCATACCAACCAAGATTTGAATACATGTTTATTACAAGGTTGAATGATTTGTATGAGAAATCATTTCTCAGGTTGATATAATACCTTGGAGTGGTGTACCCCTGAAAGACTTTGTCTTTGGTGTCCAGGATTCCGTCACCATTCTGATCGATGTATTTGAAATCACCTGGTTGAAGGCCATATTTTGCAGCTTCAGCTTCTTCTCCAAGTTGCCAGACACCATCCCGCTTCAATTCCCATATCTGGTCAGGATCATGTCCAATAAACCATTGGTTTGTTATGTCATCCGACTCCTTTTGTCCGATTATGTTACCGTTATCATCATAAACATCCTCCATATCGCCATATAGATGGACGAGAGTCCTGCGGTTGAGAGAGAAACCTCCAGTGATGTCCCATTTGAAATCTTTTGTTTGAATTGGAGCACCTTTCAATGTGATTTCAAGTCCTTTGTTCTTCAATAGGCCGAGATTGGCCATAACGCTTGAGTACCCGACAATATCAGGAAGTGAACGTTTTACAAGCAGATCTCTTGTTGTAGAAAGGTACCCGTCGACAGAGCCCGATAACCTATTGTTGAACATCGAGAAGTCCAAACCTATGTTCCATGACTCAGTTCTCTCCCATTTGAGATTTGCGTTTGCCATCGTGCTGATATAGATATACGATGTCGTGTATATCTGACCACTGTTAGTTATGAGCGGGTAGAGTTCAGATGACATACTAGCTAAAGCAGAGTACTGTCCAATGTCACGGTTACCGTTCTGACCCCAAGACAATCGAAGTTTTCCATATTCAAGCCAGTTTGAAAAATTCTGCATAAAACTCTCATTGGTAAAAACCCAACCGAATGCGACTGCAGGGAAGGTTGCTCTCGGGTTTTTTTGGCCGAAAGCAGAATAGCCGTCGCGGCGTACGGAGGCTGTAAGCAAATACTTGTCGGAATATGAATAAAACAAACGAGCCATAAGAGCATCGCCGGTATAATATGTATCATTACTTGAGTTCGAAGGAACGGTGCCAGCCCCGATGTTGTGGTAACTGAGGACATCGCTGGGGGAGTATTGATATGTTTCAGCAAGGGTGCTCCAATAATTGCCTTGCTCAACATTCTGAAGGAAGGTTGCCTCAATGCGATGCTTATTGATCTCATATTTCCAGCGGAGGACGTTATCAACCTGCCAGTTGAAAGTCTTTTCATGCTGGCGGTCTGTTTCTCCACCCTTGCCAGCCCAACTTGGGTTCTCTGATGACTGGTGATTGAAGTATTCACGCCAGTTGAATCGTGGCGAGAAGTTTGACTGGAATTCGAAGCCCCATGGCAACTTAATGATTGCATAAGCATTTGCTGCCAGGTTGTTGCTAATGTCACTGCGGTCGCGGTACAGATTGTTGAAGAATGGGTTGGTACTTCTTCCGTCACCCGTTGGGTTCATCCTGTATGGACTGTCAGGATTGTTGATTTCGTTGGCCGCATACGGCGAAAATGTCTCACGGGCATCCGCGCTGACAGGAGTTGAACTGTTGTCGCGTATAGAGAAGTTTACATTGACTCCCATCTTGAGAAAGCTTGTAATGGAGGACTCTAGATTAAGCCGTGTTCTTAAGACTTTGTACCAATCTTGCGCCCTAATGCCATCTCTGTCAGTATATCCGACTGACCAATAGTAAGAAGTGTCATCTGTCCATTTTGATAGGCTTACAGTGTAATCCCGCTGGAGACCTGTCTGGAAGAGTTCATCATCCCAATTAGTCACTCTGCCGGCAAGATAGTTCTCTATCTCGGGAGCCTTGAGAGATAGGCGTGAGAGCCAGGTCCTCATGAGAGTCTCTTCGTCTGGAACTGAAGTAGCAGGAGTGCTCTGGTCATAATTGTACCAGGTGAGAGGATCGACTGCAGTTAACTTAGTCGGGTTTACATAACGTTCCTTGTACTTGTTATAGTACTCATCGTCGCTCATTCGAGATTCAAAATATTCTTGTCTGAATTTAAGGAAACCTTCGCCGTCGACAACTGGTGCAAGGTTTGCCGCTTGCACAAATCCAACATTAGCGTTAAATTGTAGAACTGGTTTTGTTCCCGACTTGCCCTTCTTAGTGGTGATGGCAATGACTCCATTTGCTGCTTTTGCTCCATAAACGGCAACAGAACTCGCATCCTTAAGGACATCGATAGTCTGGATATCCATAGGGTTGATGTCGTTGAGACTTCCGTCATAAATCACGCCATCAAGGACGATAAGAGGACTTGAGCCAGCCGTCAATGTGTTTTTCCCACGAATTTGAATACTTGATGTCCCTTTTATATTTGTTGAGAATGAAATTTTAACTCCTGCAGCTGAAGCGTGGAGGAGATCCTCAACTGATCTTGGCGCCTCTGTTTCCATTTCTTCCGTCTTGATTGACGCTATGGCTCCAGTGAGATCTGATTTTCTTGCGGTGCCATAACCGATTACCACGACCTCATCAAGAAATTCGCTGTCAGGAATCAAACTGAAGTCTATAACCGTTCTGGTTCCAACCGTCTCTCTGGTTTCAACGTATCCGATAAACGAGACAATAAGAGTAGCTCCTGCAGATACTGTAAGTTGGTAATTGCCATCCATGTCGGAGGAAGTTCCGTTTGTAGTTCCTTGTTCAACCACTGCGGCTCCCACTAGTGGTTCTCCCGTTGAGCCATCGGTAATTTGCCCCTTGATTGTCACACGCTGCTGAGCATACGCATTGGTCAGGATGGCAAAAAGGAAAAGCACAACAGAAAGTCTCTTGCAATACTTTTTGAATTGTCTTTTCATGATACTGTAATGTTTATTAATTAGTATTTGGGGCATTAGTGTTATAATATCTTAATCTTGATATTTTTGAACCATACCTCATCGCCATGGTCCTGAAGTAGTATATGACCTGTCTTGAAATTTCCGAAGCCTTCCCAACCTTTATATTTGCTGTATGCGACAAGGGCATTCCATTCCTGTGTATTCCTTTCGTATTCAACGACCTTAATGCCATCGAACCAATGTTCTACATGATTGCCGTATACCACAATCATAGCCGTATGAAATGAGTCCATATCAAAGTTCTTCCACACATCGTCAGTTGCAGGAATCAAATCATAGAGCGAGCCCATGATCCTATTCCCATTTACCCCCAATTTGGCATCCGGATGATTCTCATCGTCAAGCAGTTGATACTCGCATCCGATTGATGCTCCCTTACCTCCTTGCCAGTCAGTATTGATAAAATACTTGATTCCGCTATTTGCTCCTTTGGTAATCTTGAAGTCCACCTTTAATATGAAGTTTTCATATTTATCGACGGTAATGATGTCGCCTCCTCTATCATTGTTTCCGCTCTTGCCTTTGTTTACCTTCAATATGCCATTGTCGATCTCCCAGCCTTTTGTCGGGAATGTTTCAACTCCATTGCGGCCACTACGCCATCCGGTTGTCGTTTTGCCGTCCCATAGCAGAGTATATCCAAGTTTTACTTCTTTCTTGGACAGGGTATTGTCTTCCACTTTCTCAGAGTCATTGAGATTGTAGTACCTGGTGATGTCCTCTCTATTGCAGGCAAGGCAGATAGCCAAACCGAATAAAATAGCTCCTAGTGATAAATAATTCTTTTTCATATAGATTTCTATTAAATTTGTTAATAGTATCGTTCGGGACAGAACCGTCATGCAATCAGTTTATAACAAAGTTTAAATTGATGAGATTAATGTCAGGGTTAATTGCGGATTAACTCGGATCGATTTTTTATTTTATTACATAAATCCTCAGCCGGCAATGCATAAAATAAAATTATTGTTCCTAGTAATACTGTTTGTTCCTGTCCTTCAAGCCCACTCTCAAGGTTTGATATTTTCTGGTAGTTCAGTCCCTATCAGTGAGCGCTCATCATATCTTGTCTTCGAGAAGAATACGCCTTCATTTAAAGATTCTCTCCGCATCAATTTCAAACTTATGATCTTCCCAAATGACAATTATGGGAACATATTGAGGGTGTCTGTCCATAACACTGTGTTTTGCCTGACATGTCAGAACTTTAACAGAATGCTTGTTCTGGATGTGAATAAAGAAGGATATGCACCTATCTTGCGTACCAATCCAGGCTTGTTTAGGGAGTATTCTTATAAATGGATAGACATTTCTCTTCTGTTCAGGTTGAATGATAGCAGTATCAGAATAGATGCCGGTCCTGTCTCCATGGCCGTCAGTAATATTGACCTTAAGTCTGGTGATAATGTCAGGCTTGTATTTGGAAAAGAAGGATATGCGATAAATGTCCCGACTTTTGCGATAAAAGATTTAAATGTATCATTTGATGGAACTCACAACTTCTTTTTCCCTTTGAATGAAACGTCCGGGAATAAGCCGACCGACATAGAGCATAGGGTGAAAGGCTCGATTGATAATCCAAACTGGATGACTATTGATAATTGGCACTGGCGTCAAGTTGTACATCTATCTGAACAAGAGTGGTCATCTCCTTCATATAACCCTGTCGATAAGTCAATCTACATGATTTTCAAAGACTCGGTATACGTTGTGAACTATATGGAGGCACTCGGAGGAAGACTGTCCACAACGACAGCCCGAGCGCGTTGCCCTGTTAATCTCAGCTATGCCATGTCATTCCCTGATTCGACGACGAATTCCATTTTAGTATATAATTTTAAGAAATGGGATGACTATGACTCAACGACAGTAGCTTCTTTTGACTCAGACAGTAAAAAATGGAGGCAGCTTAGTACTGATTCTTTTCAATCATATCTTCACAAGCCTGCTTTTTCTTATTATTCTGGCAAGGAGGGCTTTATGCTTTTCGGTGGCCTGAGTGCGGATGAATATACCGATTCTATTTACTTTTATTCTTTTGAAGATAAGCAACTGATAAACGACACAACATATACAGGCGATAGTGTTTCACCTCGATACTTCAGCAGCATGGGACTGGATGAAGAAAACAATTCTTGCATTCTTTTTGGCGGAATTGGGAATGAAACCGGCCGTCAGATATCAGGTAAAATTTTTTACTACGATTGTTATAAGATTGATCTCTCAAACAAAAAGATAACAAAACTTTGGGAAACAGAATGGACAGAGCACGAGATGGTTCCGATTCAGAACTTGCTGATAAAGAACAATTGCTTCTATACACTTTGTTACCAAACGTACCTTAGCAACTCCGTTCTGCAACTTTATGAGTTTGACATTTCGGATGGCACCCATAGAAAGCTAGGAGATGGAATCCCGATTATTTCTGAAAAAAGGGCGGCTCATGCAGAATTATATTTTGATGATACGGTAAACCATCTTATAGCAATTGTTTACGACACAAAAGATTACAAGACCTTCAATACATCTGTCTATGCGTTAAACTGGCCTCCGACTTCAGTCATACAGATGGCGCAGAGAGATAAGTCCAGACTTATTCTGAAAATTTTAATGCCTCTTATCTTTCTGGCAATCGGATTCTTTCTGTTTATGGCTTGGAGAATCAACAGAAGGCGGAAAACATTATCTGAATACGAATCAGAACAGAACAGTATCAATACCCTATCTTCTCTCCGTAAAAATGCCATATATCTGTTCGGCGATTTTACTGTCATCGATTGTAAAGGTGCGGATATTTCGTCGCGTTTCTCCCCTAAACTCAAAGATATCCTGATACTGATAATAGCCCGAACTATTGATTCCGATGGAATAAGTTCGGTTAAACTGAGCTCACGAATTTGGCCAGAATTAATGTGGGAGAGTTCAAAGAATATCAGAAACGTCACCATCAACAGTTTACGGAAGGCACTGTCTGATGTTGATGGATTCAAGATTGTGTTTGAAGATGAAAAATATAAGGTGCTACTCGAGGACACTTGTTTCTGTGACCTTGTTGAATTTGCGAAAATCTTCAAGAATCCATCCAGAGACAATATTGACGTCATGATTGGAATCCTTAACAGAGGGCCATTCCTGAAAAATGCTTCAACTGAACTGTCTGACGAATTGAAAGCAAGTACGGAGAATGATGTAATAACTCTTCTGGAAACTCAGATGCCGGAATATTACCAGGCCGGCAATTATGTCAGAGCCAGCTATATGGCAATAGATCTTCTTGCCATAGATCCCATTCACGAAAAGGCTATAGCCATACTGATCAATTCTTATAGAAAACTTAATAAGAATGCTGAGGCCATTATGGCATATCAAGAATTCGTAAAAGAATATCAGCGCACTTATGACGATAAATATCCTGTTGCCTACAGAAATATTTAGTTGACAGCTATAATCGCAATTGATGCACACATATCTTTGAAGTCATAAAGAAGGTCAGGATAGAAGGAATCAGATGATTCCCTCGACGTGGAATCTAACAACAGCTTGCCCCTTCCTCCGGCTCCCGAAACGCCACATCTTCCCTATTATCCATGAAAAGGTTCTCTGTCAGCACCGCAGGGAAGCTGGTGTGGAATAGGATGTAGTAATCATACACTTTGACCTTTCCTCGCCTTTGACTGATATTATTAACTTCTGGCACCACTCGACCACGTTCCCACTTTCTCTCCACAGTATGTGAGTTGGAGGCCAAAGTAAAATACCAAGGAGCGTTATTTCAAAAAAACAACCTGATATATCTCCGCAGTATGGCAGTCATGAAAGAAGGTGGCATACCGCGGCAGAGACCTTAGGCCGCAGCGGCAGCTCGCCCACGGAAGGTTCCGTTCGCTGCGCTCACTTCTTCCCTCCCAAAGCCTGCTTCGTCCTGCTCGCAGAACTTGCATTCTTCGGGCCCCTCCCTCTGACGGTCCGAGGGTGAACACGCCTTCCTTAGGGCGACTGCCGACAGCGGACATGTCCCAGAAATGGCAATTAGCTCCCGAATCCTCATTTCTAGGCTTAATAATCGCCCCAATAGCCTTAGAAGCTGTCTAGAAATGGCTATTGTATCATAAATCCTCATTTCTGGGATTCAAGTTTTCATAAAAGATAAATAACACAATATGGATATGGTGCGTATTTCTTCATACTGTCGCCACAAACCGTTGCGATTCGCCGGAAAAGTGGCGGCAATATGAACCATAGGCTTTCACATCCATATTGAGGAAAAGAAATGAGTAAACGCCATAATTGACAGGGCGCTTCAGCGCCGTGGCGAAGTGTGGGATGTATCCGAAGGCCACGAGCCACGGAGCCACCCGGGTTCTGGCTGAGCGTCAGCGAAGACAGGTTCCGGCATATCCCCCTCGAGGGGGGGTGTCGCGAAGCGACAGGGGTGAACCGGTACCTCATAATAAAAGAGCTTCCAGACGGAAACTCTTTTATTATGAGGTACCAAGCAGAATCGAACTGCTGTACCTGGTTTTGCAGACCAGTGCCTAACCACTCGGCCATGGTACCTTGGGTTGGGAATGCAAAGTTAATACTAATTTCCCAATTTCAAAATTAAGCGTCGACGTTGGCGTATCTTGCGTTCTGCTCGATGAATTCGCGGCGCAGAGGCACATCATCGCCCATAAGCATTGAGAAGATGCGGTCAGCTTCGGCGGCATTCTCGATATGGACGGCCTTCATGACACGCTTGGCAGGATCCATGGTAGTGTCCCAAAGCTGCTCAGCAGACATCTCGCCGAGACCTTTGTAGCGCTGAACCTTAACACCTGATTCCTTGCCTCCGGCCATACGCTCGATGGCGGCCGAACGCTCTTCGTCAGTCCAGCAGTAGACCTGCTGCTTGCCCTTCTGCACCAGATAAAGCGGAGGTGTGGCGAGATAGACGTAGCCGTTGCGGATAAGATCCGGCATATAGCGGAAGAAAAGCGTAAGGATAAGGGTTGTGATGTGGCTTCCGTCGACATCGGCATCGGTCATAATCACGATCTTGTGGTAGCGGAGCTTCGACAGGTTCACAGCCTTCGGATCCTCTTCAGTACCGATGGTCACGCCGAGCGCAGTATATATATTGCGGATCTCCTCGCTCTCGAACGCCCTGTGCTCCATAGCCTTCTCCACGTTGAGGATCTTACCCCTCAGAGGAAGGATGGCCTGGAAGGCGCGATCGCGGCCGACCTTTGCCGTTCCGCCGGCGGAATCACCCTCGACGAGGAAGAGTTCGCACTTGGCCGGATCCTTGTCGGAGCAGTCAGCCAGCTTGCCGGGAAGACCGCTTCCGCTCATCACGGTCTTGCGCTGCACAAGCTCACGGGCCTTGCGGGCTGCATGACGCGCCGTAGCCGCCAGAATCACCTTCTCGACTATAAGCCTGGCATCCTTGGGGTTCTCTTCGAGATAAGCCTCGAGAGCTGCTGATGTTGCTGCAGACACGGCACCCATCACCTCGCTGTTGCCGAGCTTGGTCTTGGTCTGGCCTTCGAACTGAGGCTCGGCGACCTTCACGGAAATGACAGCAGTCAGTCCCTCACGGAAGTCAGAAGGGTCGATGTCGAATTTCAGCTTCTCAAGATAACCGTTCTTCTCAGCATAGTTCTTGAGAGTTGTCGTCATACCGCGGCGGAAACCAGAAAGGTGGGTACCGCCCTCGATGGTGTTGATATTGTTGACGTACGAGTAGATATTCTCGCTGAAACCGGTGTTGTACTGCATCGCGATTTCGATGGGAATCACCTTGTTGGTCTCGAGGCAGATGGGTTTCTGGGTCAGCTTCTCGCGGTTGGCGTCAAGGTAGTCGACGAACTCGACCAGACCGTTCTCCGAATAGAAAACGTTGCTCTTCTTGTGGACTTCGCCGGACTCGTCCTCCTCCACTTCACCCTCGCGGTCATCGCGCAGAGTCAGCCTGACACCCTTGTTAAGATATGCAAGCTCCCTCAGACGGGTAGAGAGAATATCATAGTCGTATACGGTAACGGTGAATATCTCGGGATCGGGATGGAAAGTGATGATGGTTCCCGTATCCTCGGACACGCCAACCTCCTTGACATCATACTTCGGCTTGCCCTTGGAATATTCCTGGACGAAAATCTTGCCTTCGCGATGGATCTCAGCCTTGAGATAGTCAGACAGGGCGTTAACGCAGGAAACGCCGACGCCGTGCAGACCGCCGGACACCTTGTAGCTGTCCTTGCTGAACTTACCGCCGGCATGGAGGACAGTGAGAACGACCTCGAGGGCGGAACGCTGCTCCTTCTCGTGCATACCCGTAGGAATACCGCGGCCGTTATCTGATACGGTTATTGAATTATCGTTATTGATAACAACGTCTATCTGGCTGCAGAAGCCAGCAAGGGCCTCGTCGATAGAGTTGTCGACAACTTCATATACAAGATGATGGAGACCTCTGGTAGAGATGTCGCCAATGTACATCGAAGGTCTTTTCCTGACAGCTTCAAGCCCTTCGAGGACCTGGATACTGTCGGCAGAATATTGCTGCTGGCCTTCTTCTTTTTCTTTCTCAGTCATACAAAAATCTTCTATCTTATAAATCGCGTAAAGATACGAAAATTGCGCGAGTTATAAGCGATTTCGCAGAGAAAGAAATCAACAAAAAAGAGTTAAAAACTAGCCTGGAAAAGGACTAGAAATTGATGCATATTCCACCGCCGCCGTTGATGGGCATACTGCCTATTCCTGCGTAGATGTAATTCTCCTTGTTCAGAAGGTTTCCGCCCTTCAGATAAACCGAGAAAAAGCGGTTCACCTTGAACTCAGCCTTGGCCGAAAGGTCGATGTATGTCGGCACCTGCCCCAACTGGCTGTCACGAGCGCCTTGGATTACAAGAGCAGTGGACAGGAACAGCCTTTCCTTGAGATTGTATTCAATCTGGGAAAGACTCTCGATTTTCGGAAGCATGTACAGAGTCGTCTCGCTGTTGTACTTGTTGCCCTGCACGGAAGTGAACACCCTGAGATCTTTTGAAGTCCAGGTCAGCTCCACTCCCGCCGACAGCTTTGCATAATCGGTGAATTCGGGATATATGTAAGGAAGAGCGCTGTTGTCGAACCTGGCGGAATAGAGCTGCATCTTGTTCTTGAATGAGGTGTATGTACCATAAACGTTCAGTCCCAGACGGCTGCCGATGATGCCTTCGACAGAGAGCTTGCTGTCGATGGGGCGCGTCGTATAACGCATCTTGAAGTCACTGTCCTCTCCTTCACCGACCGGGCCGCCAGCGATGATCCACGGTGCATTTTCAAGATATACTCCGAGGTTGTCAATATGCCTGCCGCCGTTTACTACGCCTCTTATCCACAGTTTGTTCTCGGCAAGTTCCAGTTTGGCGTCCACATCAGGATATATGCTGGTGTTGTTGTCCCCCGCAAAACTGTTGCTGAAGCGGATTCCGAAGCGTCCGTCGAACCTGCCTTTGGAATAGCGGTAAATCGGCGCGAATTCTATTATTCCGATATAATAGCCATCAGGCTGACTGTACCAGTTGTTCTGGCTGCGGACATCCACATACATCCTGTGTTCTTCGAAACTTGAGCCGAAGACAGCATCTATGTTCAGTGCAGACTCGTTGAATGAATAAGGAGCATACTGTTTAACGAAGTCAAGCCCCTTTGCCGAACTGACGAAAGAAGCGTCGATATCGTAGTAGAATTCGTGGTCCTTGACATTTGTACTGCGGATATTGAAACCAGCCTCAATAGCGTTCGAAGTATGCTTTGCTGAATCGCGGGGATATGACGGAGGTATCACGGCGATGTGGTCACCGTAGGCATCCTTCGCTTCAGTAAGCCTGTAAGATCCTCCTACGTTCAGCTCTCCCTTCTCCCATGCATATTTGAAATTTGCGCCCGCAGACATCCTTACCCTGCGCGCCTTGAAAGTATCAACAGCATCGTGCATCGAAGGTATATTGCCGGTCTCGGAAGCATACTTCACGAACATCCCGAAGTTGATGTTCGGATTCTTCTTGGGAACAAGCTGGCCGAACAGGTCTACCTCGGGCATCAGCGGATACTAGCTGGCGACCCTTGCAGAGAAATGCGGAACAGCCTGGGGCGGCACGACACCCAGACTTGCAGCCTGATAGGGAGAGAACTCATACAGGTCGCGGAACGGCCTGTCAAATATGGAATAGTCGAAACTTACGTCGAAAACCTTGAGGGAATCGGCTATGGCAACAGGGGTTTCAGGCATACGGACATCCACATCTATCTTGCCCTCATATTCCCTGTCCACAACTACTGTAGGATCTATCTGGGCGAAAGCCGGGACGGAGAGAAGAACAGCCGCCAACAATATCGATATCTTTTTCATTTATCTACCTCCCCATCGCTTTTAATTTGTTCAATCTCATTTCGGTCTGTTCAAGCACGTCATCATTCGCTACCGACACCTTGTAACCCTTGCTGATACTTTCATATGTAGCCCTGGCCTGCTCCCATCTCTCCCGGTCGGCAAACGAGTCGCCCAGGATGATGAAACTCTTGGCCAGCCAGTAGAGCTGCGAAGTCTTGGTATCGGAGAACTCATATACCTTCTTCTCGACCTGCTCGAAATCCCCTGCATTGTAGAGATCCTGTATCAGGATATATGCACATTCGGCGCCTATGGCGTCGTTGCAGTCGGCAGACAGCTTGTTGAGCAGAGTCTTGGCAGCCACCCTGTCTCCAAGGACTATGTAAGACTTGGCGGCGATGAATTCAGCCTTGCGGTGAGTCTCTTCGTCAAGCGAACTGTCATCCGCCATCTCCAGTGCATCGCGGAGCGACTTGTAGTACTGCCTGCTGTTGTAGTTGGACATCATCTCGCCCACCCTGCCGGCAGTGCGGTTCACGTCATTTGAAGCAATGGCCTGAAGAGTCTCATAGGCCTCGATGGCTTTTGAATAGTTGCCGAGGTTGTAGCAGATGTCAGCATAATTGCGGGTCGCCGCTTCTGAATAATCGCCCTTTTCCTTGCTCATACACTGCAGATATGCCTCGGCGGCGGATTCGTTACGGCCGGATGCCTTGTAACTTTCTGCCAGATAGAACCAGGCCTGGGCAGCTTTAGCGCCGTTGGGATATGAGTTCAGGAATGACTGCAGAGACTTGATGGCAGAACTGTGATTGCCGGAAAGGTATATCTGCTCCGCCGCATTGAAAATCATCTGCTCTTTCTCTCCGACTGTCTTTATGTTGGACATACCCAGACCGTCAAGATATGAGAGATACTCCTGCGGCCTTCCTGTCAGCTGATACAGGCTTTCCATACCTGCCAGCGCGTCCTGAACCTCAGGAGCGTCCGGAGTGTCGCTCACGATGCGCTTGTAGTAATTTATTGCCTTCTGTCTCTCGCCGTTGTTGCTGGATATCATGGCCAGCTCAAGCAGGCTTCGCGAATAGTAGGAACTGTCACGTGCTGAAAGCAGAGTCTCGAAGCATTTTGTAGCCTCGGCTGAATTGTTGCGCTGGACATATGTCCTTCCCAATTCATACATCGCCTCCGGGTAGAGTCTTGCGGTCGGATGTTTCTCTACCGCATCCTTGAGGAGCTCTATCTTTCTGGCATAGTCATCCATCAGTCCATATACGAGCGCACCCTGGTAATTGGCGTAGATATCGTTGTCTGAGTATCTTGAATATATCTTCGCGTATTCGGCCGACGCTTTTGAATAATCATTCTGCATCAGATAGGTATCGGCCAGTCGTACAGTAGCATCCCTGAACAGCGCCCCTGAAGCCTTGTCAGTCTGAAGGAAGGACACGAAGTACGGCTGGGCGGAATCGAAGTTACGGGAATTGTAATACGAGTAACCGAGCATCAGCTGCAGCATATCATATTCATCGTAATTCCTGAAGACAGGGTCGGCTGCCAAAGACCGGCCAAGGCCTATCGCATCCACATAGTTGCCGGTCGCATAGTTGCACTGCGTCAGATAATAGTTGGCCAGACGGGTTACAGTCGCATCCGAACCATTGGCCACGGCATCACGGAGATAATCCATCGCACTCCTGTATCCGCCGCTGCCGATGAGCTGCAGAGCCTTATAGAGCTGGGCTTTCTGCAAGTTGGCCAGAACCTCTCCTGAAGGATTCTTTATCTTCTGCATCACTTCTATGGCAGAAGTGAAATCATTGTCCTGCAGGAATGCAACTGACATATATGTGTTTATCACATCGTCTTTTCCGCTTGAAGGATAACTGGCCACATAATCCTCGAAATGAGAAATATCCTTGTTGACATCGAAGGAGAGTTTCGCATAGTTGAACAAAGCGTCTTCCTTCACTGTCTGGTCGAAATCACATTCGGACGCCTTCTTGAAGCAGTCAAGGGCAGAGAGTTTGTTCTTGAGCTGGAGATAACTGTTTGCACTGTAGTAGTACGCGCTCTGTCCTAGAGTATCCTCGGTGCTGAGCACTGAAGAGAAAGCCTCGACAGCTTCCCTGTACTGCTTCAGAGAGTATGACACGATGCCGGCATAGTAGCGGTCCTTGCGGGTTATCGTCACTCCTGATGCTATGTATTTGTCCAGATATTCCTTGGCTTTCTCATTCTGGTTCTTTGCGAAATACGACTCCGAGATGATACGGGCCAGATTGCCCTGAAGGTCGGGAGTAAGCTTTCCATACACCGCCTCGCCGTTCTCGATGGCATAGTCCCAGTCGTTGAGCATGAACTTGCACTCGGTGGCATAGTAATCCGACATATCAGTGAAGCGGCTGTCCCTGCGGGCCTTTATGAAATAGTTGAAAGCCTTTTCAAAATCTTTGTCGAGATAATGGATATAGGCAGTGTAGTATGTCGCAGGATAGGTATACTGGTTCAGTTCGGAATCCATCACTTTTTCGAAGCCTTCGAGCGACTCTTTCATATTGCCCACACGCATGTTGCAATATGCATACTTGAACGCATATTCGTTCTTTACGGTGCGATAGAGGTTCTTCTCGTTTATTCCTGCAAAACTGGCGCGGGCCTTTTCATATTCGGCCTGGTCGAACTGGTAGCTGGCCATATGGAACTTCACCATAGCGAGCTGGGGGTCGTTCGGGAAACGTGTCTCGAAGTCATAGACAAGACCTTCGACATTCGCACGGCCGAGCGCTATCGCACACATTACCTTGTTTGCAAGAATCTCGGAGTAGAAGAGTGTATGCTTGTCTTTTACATCATCGGCGAGCTTCTCGAACTCACTCTCGGCAGATGCATACATTCCCTGAAGATAAAGCTGCTTCGCTGAATCGAAACGGGTGCGGAAATTATAATCGGCATCCTGTGCCTTGGAAGCGAACGTTCCCAGAGTCAGGAACAGAAACGCTGCTATGATTGTTTTAAGGCGCATTCTTGGGATATCAATTACGCAAATGTACACTTTTTTATTAATTTCGCA
>JAFZBF010000034.1 GCA_017561885.1 Bacteroidales bacterium
ATCAGACCAATCACAGTACCCATGAATCCCAACATAGGAGCGATACCGATGAACAATGAAATCCAGGTAAGACCGTTCTCGAGTTTGGCCATCTGGACTGAACCGTAAGAAACGACAGCTTTTTCAACGTTTTCAACGCCCTGGTCCATGCGGAGGAGACCCTGATAGAAGATACTTGCTACAGGTCCGCGTGTATTACGGCAAACTTCTTTTGCTGCTTCAACGTCACCCTTTGAGAGAGCTTCTTCAACGCTGTTGAGGAGTTTCTTGTTGTTGGTCTGGGCGAGGCTGAGAGTGATGATTCTTTCAATAGCGATAGCAAGACCGAAGATAAGGCACAACAATACAGTTGCCATGAATCCGGCACCACCTTCGATGAATTTGGCTTTCAGAGCCTGGTGAAGAGGTTGGTCACTTTTAGCTGCAGCAAAAGGGTTAGCTGCATCGTCAGATGCTGAAGTAACAACTTCAGTAGCACTAGCCGATTCATTCTGAGCGCTTGCCTGGAAGTTTGCAGAAAGCGTAAGTGCACCTGCTACTGCCAAAAACATGAAAAATTTTTTCATAGGGTTTTTAATTAATTATTAAACAATGTATTAAATAGTTATTTTGATTTTTCAACCTTTCGCCGAAAACATATTCGGTCATAAATTATCGTGCAATTTACTACAAAAAATTAAAATTCTATCTATTTTCTCGAAAATTCTCCACGAATGTTTTCCGATAATTTTACCCTGACAATGGAATTGTCGTCGTATTTGCCGAGCAGATAGTACAACTTGGTGACGGCGCTCTCGAAAGTGGAGTCATAGGCGCTTATCACTCCGATTTTTTTGAGCGCGATTCCGGTTGCATAAGTGTCCATGTCCACGCTTCCGGCTGCGCACTGGGTCACGTTGACCACGATTATCCCTTCCTCGTGCGCCTTCCTGATCCTGTCCAGCAGCCAGGGCTCTCCGGGAGCATTCCCGCAGCCGAAGGTCTCGATCACGATAGCCCTCATGTCTTTCATCGACAAGACTGTGTCCACATATTGCGGCGACATTCCAGGATACAGTTTCAGGACTCCGACGCGTGTGTCGATCTTTGTGCTTATCGACAGCGGGTGGCCCCAGGTCGGAGGGTAGCTGATAGCCGGCTTGTTGAAATTGATATGGATACCGGCTTCGGCAAGAAGCGGGTAGTTCGGGGACTGGAAGGCCTTGAAATATTCCGCGCTGTATTTTACAGTGCGGTTGCCTCTGTACAGCTCATTTTCGAAGAAGATGCAGACCTCGGGCACGAACGGCGTGCCGTCAGGCCTCTCGGATGCGGCGATCTCTATCGACGAAATCAGGTTCTCGCGGCCGTCGGTGCGGAGCATCCCTATCGGCAACTGGCTGCCTGTGAATACGACAGGCTTTTCGAGATTCTCCAGCATAAAGCTCAGCATCGAAGCAGAGAATGCCATCGTGTCGGTGCCGTGGAGGACCACGAAACCGTCATATCTCGAATAATTGTCCCGGATAAGCTCTGCCAGCTCCACCCAGAAACCTGGTTTGACGTCTGAGGAGTCAATGGCCGGGTCGAACGAATAGGCGTCTATGCTGAGGTCGAATTTCCTCAACTCAGGGACTTCCTTGAGGATCTGACCGAAATTGAAGGGTACCAGCGTCATGCTGGCGCTGTCCTGCTTCATTCCGATCGTGCCTCCTGTATATATGATCAGGACATTTGTCATATAGAAAACATTTTTTCTGCGTTGGAAGTGGTGACTTCATCGGTTTCCTCGAAGGAGATGCCCTTGAGCTCAGACAGTTTTTCGGCAGTATACTTCATATAGCTGCTTTCGTTGCGCCTGCCCCGGAAAGGGACGGGAGTCAGCCAGGGAGCATCTGTCTCGAGAAGGATATCCTCGAGCGGAACCTTGTCGATGAATGCGGCCAGATGGGAATTCTTGTAGGTCAGGACACCTCCGACGCCAATCTTGAATCCTTCATGATGTTTCTTTATGCGGCACCAGGTCTCATAGCTTCCGCTGAAGGCGTGGAACACTCCGCGAAGCGGCTTGCCTACGCGGTCGAGGCAGCTGAAGATGTCTTCGGTGGAATTCCTCGAATGGATTATCACAGGCAGGTCGTGTTCCCAGGCGAAGGTCAGCTGGTCTTCGAAGACACGCTTCTGCTCTTCCAGAAAATCCGTGCTCCAGTATTCGTCAAGGCCGATCTCGCCGATTGCCACGAAATCTCCCTCCGGGAATTTGTCCCAGACGAACTGCAATTCTCTCTCCCAGTCGTCGCCGACCGAAGTGGGATGAAGTCCGATGGTGGGGAATGCATATCCTTCAAGAACCTTTGCACAGTCCATCATCCTTGCGTAGCACTTCGAATCGATGCCCGGCATCACCATCTTTCGGATACCTGCATCGCGCGCCCGCTCCAGAACCTGGGGAAAATCCTCGTCGTATGCCTCGTCATAAATATGAGAGTGCGTGTCAATCATAGTGTCAGGCGATATTATATCAAAGATACATATTTATTCGCAGAAATGTGCCGTACATACCCCTCAAACTCCAGCTCCATCAGAAGGAAAGAGACTTGTGAGACATCCTTCCTGCAGCAGGCGGCAATCTGGGCCGCATCCATCCCTTCGCCGCAATCCATAGTCTTCAGGACAGCCTTCTTCTCCTCGGACAGGGATGAGATGTCCCGTCCCCTGCGGCCGGATGCGCCTCTTTCCTGACTCCATCCCAGGGCGCGGCAGATGCTCCCCGGTCCGGTGACGAGACGGGCTATGTCTTCGGCGATAAGCATATTGCACCCCTGGAAGCTCTCATCCTCCAGCTTACCGGGAAAAGCGAAGACATCCCTGTCGTAGTTGAAAGCGGCCCGGGCAGTGATGAGGCTCCCTCCCCGGATCCGGGATTCCACCACTACCGTGGCATCGGAAATGCCTGCTATTATCCGGTTTCGGCTTACGAAATACTGGGCGAACGGAGTGGTTCCGGTCCAATATTCAGTGATTATGGCGCCCCTTTCCTCTATCTTCGATGCCAGGATGCGGTTGGATGCCGGGTATACCGTATCAAGACCTGTCGCAGTCACCGCAAACGTGTCGAGGCCGTACCGCAGTGCCGACTGATGCGCGTAAGAGTCTATCCCGTAGGCCATGCCGCTTACTATTACCGGCTTGACCCTGAGGGAGGAAAGATATTCTGCAACCATATCGCAATACTTCTTCGAATAGTGGGTGCAGTGCCTTGTGCCTACGATCGACAGGAATCTCGAACCGTTCAGCCTGCGGCATCCTTTCTTGAACAATATGAGAGGCGCATCAGGAGTTTCGGCGAGGCGGGACGGATATTCGTCGTCATTGATCGAGATGACTTCGATGCCCTCCCTCCGGCACAGTTCCATCTCCCTGCCGGCTTCTTCTACCGCCTGCCCCGAGGTCAGCAGCTGCACGGCAGTGTCCTGGCCCGGCAGAAGTCTTCTGAGTGTTCCGGCGCCTGAACTGAATATGGTTTCAGCCTGTCCCATACATTGCAGAAGATTGTGCGCAATCCTCCAGTTGCCGTGAAAGCACTTGTTGAGTGCAGCAAGATATACCGTTTCGTCCATCTTTTTTTAGCGAAAGGTATTCAATGCCGTACATAAAAAAGTACCGGAACATAAGCCCCGGTACTTTTTTTACGATTACTGATATGTAAACGTGAATCCAGAATCAGACAATCAGCATCGCGTCGCCGTAAGTGCCGAATTTATAGCCGTTTTCAATGGCCACCTTATATGCGTTCATCACATTGTCGTAGCCTCCGAACGCAGCGACGTTGATCAGCATCGTCGACCAGGGAAGGTGGAAGTTGCTGACGAGGGCGTCGGGAATTGCGAACTGGTAAGGCGGGAATATGAATTTGTTGGTCCATCCGTCGAAAGGCTTCACTTCGTTGGTCGTGGTGACGGAAGTCTCCAGTCCGCGGAGAACGGTTATTCCTACAGAGAAAATCTTGTGCTTTGCACGTTTTGCAGCGTTGATCCTGTTTGCGGCCTCTTCTTCGATGATCAGCCTTTCAGAATCCATCTTGTGCTTCGAGAGGTCCTCCACGTCGACATTATGGAAATGCGCATTTCCCATATGGAGGGTGATGAAAGCGCTGTCGACACCTTTGATCTCCATCTTCTTGAACAGGATTTCGCTGAAATGGAGTCCGGCGGCAGGAGTTGCCACGGCACCTTCGTGCTTTGCGTAGATTGTCTGGAAACGTTCCTTGTCAAGCTCCTCGACCTGCGGACGGATGATCTTGGGCAGGGGGAGGGATCCCATCTTGAACAGAGTGTCCTTGAACTCGTCATATGAACCGTCGTAGAAGAAACGCAGCGTGCGGCCGCGAGACGTGGTGTTGTCGATGACTTCGGCCACCAGAGAATCGTCCTTCCCGAAATACAGCTTGTTGCCTATGCGGATTTTCCTGGCAGGATCCACCAGTACGTCCCAAAGCCTCTGCTCCCTGTTGAGTTCCCTGAGCAGAAAGACCTCGATCTCGGCCCCTGTCTTCTCTTTGTTGCCCTTGAGCCTGGCAGGAAATACCTTGGTGTCGTTGAAGACGCAAAGGTCACCTTCTTCACAATAGTCTATGAAATCCTTGAATATTCTATGCTCTATCTCGCCGGTGTCTTTATGGAGAACCAGCATCTTGCATTCGTCGCGGAAATCCGAAGGATATTTGGCCAGCAGGTCAAGAGAAAAGGGGTAGTTGAATTGAGATAACTTCATTATTTGCGTATAATTCGGGAATTCAATGCGCAAAAGTATTAGATGAAGTTATAAATTCCAAAGAAATTGAGTTATTTATTTTAAAATCGCCTGATGCTGTGCGCATAAGGGCCGTCAGATGTGCTCCGCACCCCAGGGCCAGGCCGAGGTCGCGTGCAAGGGACCGGATATAAGTCCCTTTGCTGCAGCCGATAAGTATAGTCGCCCGGGGCCTGCCGGTAGGACTGTCGGCCGCCTCGGTAAAACTTTGCAGTTCAATCCTGTCGATGTCGATCCTGGAACTTTTGAGCTCGACTTCTTCACCCGCCCTTGCGAATTCGTAGGCCCTCACTCCGTTAACCATCTTGGCAGAGAACACTGGCGGAACCTGGTCCTGTTCGCCCAGGAAAGAGGGCAGGACTTCTTCCACCTTGCTGCGGCTGATGTGGTCGAAAGGAAAGAATTCGTCGTAGTCCTTTTCCAGGTCATATGAGGGCGTAGTGGCTCCGAACTCCACCGTGGCGACGTATTCCTTACGGTGGGCCTGCAGGCTTTCGGCTATCTTGGTGGCCTTGCCGATGCAGATTACAAGCACTCCGGTGGCCAACGGGTCAAGAGTGCCAGCGTGGCCGACCTTGATATTCCTGATGTGCCAGGTCTTCTGAAGGAAGAATTTTATCTTGCGGACAACGTCTGCGGATGTCCACTTGTACGGCTTGTCCAGATTGATGATTATTCCGTCCGGATAATTTTCCGGACCGGAAACGGTACCCTGGAACGACTTGTCTATGAGCAGCGGAACGCCCATTACCTGCAAGGGATCTTGTCGATGCGTCTCTGATGTCTGCCTCCCTCGAAAGTGGCGTTCAGATAGGCGAGGATTATCTCTCTTGCCTGTTCTTCGCTTATGAAGCGTGCCGGAAGCGTGATGATGTTGGCATTGTTGTGCTGCTTGGCAAGGGCGCTGATCTCAGGAATCCAGCACAGGGCGTCGCGGATTCCCTGATGCTTGTTGAGGGTCATGGAAATGCCGTTGCCAGAACCGCACATCGCGATGCCGAAATCCACCTTTCCGTTCTCCACGGCCTCGGCCAGCGGATGGGCGGTATCTGCATAATCCATGCTTTCGGCTGAATGTGCGCCGAAATCTTTGATCTTGTATCCCAAATCTTCGAGGAACGGCTTAAGCTGTTCCTTCAGTTCGTAACCTGCATGGTCAGAAGCCATGCCAATCGTCTGCTTCTTCTTCATACGTATTATATCTGGGGATTGTCATTTGCCATCCTTGCGGCTTTCTGCTCCTTGAGGGTCCTGTCACGGCGGTAGTATGCGGGCTCTGCTTCAAGGCGCGCTATCTCTTCTCCGCTCGATACGACCAGTGCAGGCTTGCCTGACACAAGTTCTCTCTTGGTGACGGTGACTGTCTCGGTCGGCAGCAGAGGAATGCCGCTCTTGTAGTTGATGCCTTCCTTCGGCAGGTCGACCACTATGATGTTGTCTTTGTTGATGACATTTTCATCGATGAAGGGCAGTGAACCCATCGCGAAGCCGGTGGCGATGATCGTGACGCTGATCTTGTCGCCGAGGCTGTCGTCTTTCACGACGCCGCGCTTGAAGTTGCTGGTCTCGCCTGTGTAGCTCTTGATGTAGTCCATTATCTGCGAGAGTTCTTCCGATTTCAGCGCATTCTCTTCTTCCGAACTTGAAGTTATGTTCACCAGGGCCCTGGTGGCCTCGGAAATGTCGTATCCGTTGAGAAGGGGAGAGGTGAATGCCATATCGACAGCCTTCTTGCACCTGTCGGGGCCGTTGGCCGAGCCAATGCCCATAAGGGCCATACCGCTGTCCTTCATCACCTTCTTGACATCGGCGAAGTCCACGTTGATCACTCCGTGGCTGGTAATGATCTCCGCTATGCTCCGCACGGCAGTGGCAAGCACCTCGTCGGCCTTGGGGAAAGAACGGAAGATGTCGAGCTTGCCGTATACGTCGTAGATTTTTTCATTGTCTATTATCAGCAGCGAATCCAGGAATTTGTTCAGTTCCTTTATGCCTTCCTTGGCCCTGTAGAGGAATTCAGGACCTTCGTCCCTGAAGGGAAGGGTCACGACTCCGACGGTCAGCATATTCTTGGCCTTTGCCATCTCGGCGATGAGCGGAGCTGCTCCTGTGCCGGTTCCTCCTCCCATTCCGCAAGTGATGAAGACCATCTCCGTCTCGTCAGAAAGCAGTTTTTCTATCTCTTCTTTAGATTCGATGGCAGCCTTGCGTCCCATAAGAGGGTCCGTGCCGCATCCGAGACCTTTGGTGGTCATCGGGCCGAGCTGCAGCTTGTTGGGCACGGGACTGGCGTTGAGGTGCTGGAAATCGCTGTTGCAGACTACATAATCCACGTCAGGCAGTTTCTGGTTGTACATATATGAAACGGCATTGGTTCCTCCTCCGCCTACACCAATCACCTTGATGATGTTTTTCTTCATTGTCCAGTTGTCAGGTATGAGTACGTCCATATGCTTGAAATGAATTATGCGTTATTGTTCAATTGTCCGTCAAAGAGGCTGCCGAGAACATCCTGGATTGCGTTCCCGCTCTTCTCCTTCGGCTTGTCTGTTTTGGGGCCGTTGTTCCTGCCGAAGAATGACCTGCCGCGCTGCTTGGGCTGCGGTGCGGGTTCGGGTTTCTCTTCCTTGATTTCGTCTCCGAAGATGTCGGTGGCCGGTCCGTCGTCAGGCAGCGGGATGCTCCGTGCTATGCGTGAAGAATCGATCTCGTCGAATGCAACCATCATCGCACCCGCTATCGATGTCGCGTAAGTGTCGAAGCAGCTTTCCTCGGAACTGTCGGTAATGCTTCCGCCCGCGTTGGCAAGACGTACATTCTTCTCGAAAATAGCTTTTGCCAGTTCGCGGATGTTCTCCATATAGCAGGTTCCTCCGGTCAGGACTATTCCTGCAGGTATCTTGTCACCGTAGCCGGCCTGTTCGATGATGTATCTTGCAGCCTCGAAAATCTCGCTCATACGCGCCTCGATCACCTGGGCGAGCAGCAGCAGGGGAACGTCGGTACTGGCGCTTCCTCCTGTGCCCTGGATCACCAGTTTCTTGGTGTCATTGACACCGTCTGCCACGCAGGTTCCGAACTTTGTCTTGACAAGCTCGGCCATTTCCGAGGTGATGCAACCCACAGATTTTATATCGTCAGTCACGGTCTGACCCGCGAAAGGTATGCAGGCACACTCGCGGATGATAGAGTCCCTGACTATTATCAGGTCGGTGGTGCCGGCTCCGATGTCCAGCAGGGCCACTCCGTTCTCCGACTCGTTGTCGTTCAGGGCTGCGGCGGCCGAACCGATAGGGGACAGGACGGTATGGATGACGTTCAGGTTTGCTTCCCTGAGCACTTCATATTTGTCGCGCACTGACTGCTCCTTGCCGATAACAAGCAGATAATATGCGTCTATCCTGGTGCCTCTCATACCTTCGACTTCGTTGGGAGAGATACCTATCCTGGCGTCTATGTCATAGCCTTGCGGGATAGCCTTGAGGATTTTCTCGTCCGAACCGACCTTGTATTTGAGAGCCTCGTCGCTCAGGACCTTGAGTTCCTGGCTGCCGATAAAGTCGTCAGGGCGCTTGCGGTCCCTCGAAACCTTGATCTGGCAGGTGCGGATGGTCTGGCCCCAGAGGCACAGCACTACGTCGTGTATGACATATCCGACTTCCGATTCAGCCTTGGCCACTGCTGTCCTGAGGGCCTCCACAACCTTCTTGGTGTTCTCCACTTCTCCGTGCCTGATCATCTTGCGGACCGGAACGGTGCAGTGCGCAGTGATCTTGACGCCAAAATCCGTTTTTTCTCCAACAGCAACGGCGACTTTCGTGGTGCATAATTCTACTACGGTCAGGAAATTGTTCATGATATCGGTTCTATTTGCAAATTATCTGGTTCTTGTATTTGATGTTCACTTCTTTGTATTTCGCTCCTTCTTCAGTGGGGAGGATGGTCTTGTAGAACACGGCCATCTTCTCGAATTTGTCGTTCAGGTCAGTGGCGCTGCCGAAAAGGATGCGGAACGGCCTTTTTCGGAGATACAGAGTCATATTGCCGTCGCGGGCTACCTCTATCTGCTCGATTTCGTCGCACCAGTAGGCATTGTTCCTGACTCTTTCTGTGAATGACAGCAGGCTGCCCAGCCATTCGCCGGCCTGGGTGCCTTCAGTCGGGCCTGCCGACAGGCTGTAGGGAAGGGTGCCTGTCACTACGGGAAGGTCCAGAGCCCTGGCCCCTGCCACCGGCAGGATGAATCCGAACCTGTCGCAGTAGAAATCGCTTTCTTCGGTCTTCAGGCGAAGTACGGGTTCCCTCTGGGTCACGACTACGTTGAATATGTCCGGATAGACTGTATAGGCCTCGGCGGTCGAGATGGCTCCTGACTTCGTGAGGTTCTGTTCTATGGCAGTGGTGTTGATGGCGTCAAGCCTGCGGCCGAGCACGCTGTCGGCCACCATCCGTTCTATCTCCGAAATGGATATGAAGTTCTTTGAGAGACTGTCCTGAATGGATACGTTGATCTTGCTGCATACGAGTGAAGGCACTTCTTTGGCTTCGAGACGGGACACGAAGAAGAAGTAGGCTCCGAAAACGGCAGTCACGACCAGACAGAACAATATCACGAGAATCTTCTTAAACATTGGCCATATATTCTTCAAACTGTTTTACGAAACGGTCTATGTCTCCTGCACCGAAGGTCACCAGCACGTCTACGTCCCTGGCGGCGACGGTGTCCATCAGTTTCTCCTTGGGAACTATCACCTTGTCGGCGATTGTCACCTTGTCGAGTATCATCTCGCTGTTTACGCCTTCGATAGGCTCCTCCCTTGCGGGATAGATGGGCAGCATTATGAGCGAGTCAAGTCCGCTGAGGGCTGCCGCGAAGTCGTCGGCGAAGTCCCTGGTGCGGGTGTAGAGGTGAGGCTGGAAAATACCGAGGATCTTCCTTCCCGGATAGATGTCCCGTATGGATGAGATGGCCGCCTTGATTTCGTTGGGATGGTGGGCGTAGTCATCTACATATGCGTGCCTGTCGCTGCTGAAATGGATGTCGATCCTTCTCTCGACACCCTGGAAAGTTGCGAGGGCGGACCTTATCACTGCAGCAGGAACTCCGTGGCACAGCGCTGCGGCGGATGCCGCTACTGCGTTTTCCACGTTCACCCAGCCCGGTATGCCTACAGTACAATGCTCGATGCGGCCGCCGGGATGGTTCAGGGTGAATTCAAACTTGCCGTAAGGCAGATGCTTTATGTCGCTTGCGTAGAAATCGCAGGGTTTGTCGAAAGAATATCTGTAGACACGGGCCTTTACATTGTCAAGCGGCAGGTCTACTCCGTATTTCAGAATGAGGGTGCCGTCGGCGGCTATCTGGGATGCGAACTGCGCGAAGGCTTCCACCACGCTCTCGTAATTGCCGTAAATGTCCAGGTGGTCTGCATCCACTGCTGTAATGACTGCCGTCTGGGGGTGGAGCTGCAGGAAAGAACGGTCGAACTCGTCTGCCTCTACGACCACTGCATCCGAATGGGACAGCAGGAGGTTAGTGTGGTAGTTCTTCGAGATGCCTCCGAGGAAAGCGCTGCAGCCTTCTTCGCTGTTCGTGAGGATATGTGACAGCAGGGTGCTTGTAGTAGTCTTTCCGTGAGTGCCGGCCACCGCCAGGCAGTTCTTGCCGGCAGTGATCTGCCCGAGCGCCTTGGAGCGCTTGCACATGGCGTAGCCCTTCTCCTGTACGCAGCGGAACTCCTCAAGGTCAGCAGGGATTGCAGGGGTATATATTACGAAAGTGTTGTCTATGTCGAAAGGTATCAGGTCGGGCCTGTCCTCGTAGTGGACTTCGATGCCCTCCTGCTCCAGTTTCGCCGTAAGGGGCGAAGGGGTGCGGTCATACCCGGAAACGTTCTTCCCCTCGTGCTTGAAATATCTTGCAATGGCACTCATTCCGATGCCGCCGATTCCGAGAAAATAATAGTTTTCGTACATCTTCCAATCTTACTTTTTCAAGTCCAGCACCATACGTGCTATCTGTTCTGCGGCGTCCTTCTTGCCGAGAAGGAGGATGTTGCGCTCCATTTCTGCAATCCTGCCGCTGTCTTTAAGCAGCGCCTCGGCCGTATCCATCAGTTTCTCACGTGCTTCGCTGTCCAGTACCATCATGGCTGCGTCCTTCTCCACGAGAGCCATCGCGTTATGCCTCTGGTGGTCTTCTGCAACGTTGGGCGAAGGTACGAATATGGTGGCTTTCCCTGCAACGCAAAGTTCGGAAATCGTTCCGGCTCCCGCCCTTGAAACGATTACGTCGGCCACGGCGTAAGCAAGGTCCATGCGCTTGATGAATTCCAGATTCACCACATTGGACGGTCTGTGTTTCTCCATAAAGGCGTTGACGCTGTCCCTGTATACTTTGCCGCTCTGCCAGAGCACCTGGTATCCGGCATCAGAGCTCTTCTCTTCAATCCATTTCTTCATCGTAGCGTTAAGGGTGGCGGCACCGAGGCTTCCTCCCACTACGAACAGTGTTTTCTTCGCGGGGTCCAGGCCGTAGAACTTATAGCCCTCGGCCCTCTGCTCTGCAGTTGCGGGAGCGATGTCCTGGCGGATGGGATTTCCTGTGAAGACTATCTTGTCGGCCGGGAAGAACTTGTCCATCTTGTCATATGCGACACAGATCTTCGCTACGCGTTTGCCAAGGATCTTGTTGGTCAGGCCGGCATACGAGTTCTGCTCCTGAATCAGGCAGGGTATCTTCTTGTGGGAAGCGGACCAGAGCACAGGGGCGCTTGCATAGCCGCCTACGCCGACCACGACGTCCGGATGGAATCCGTCGATGATCTTGCCAGCCTCGCGGATGCTTTTGACAACCTTGTAAGGCAGCGCCAGATTGTCGAACGATATGGTGCGCTGCAGTCCTGCGACCGGCAGCCCGACGATTTTATATCCAGCCTGAGGCACACGCTCCATCTCCATCCTGCCCAGAGCCCCTACGAACAGTATTTCGCAGTCAGGCTCGATGCGTCTCAGTGCATCTGCAATCGAAACGGCCGGGAAGATATGACCTCCCGTGCCTCCACCGCTAATTATTATCCTGCTCATTGTATGTTTCTTTGTCGTAGTTTTCTTTTTGCAGCTGCTGCCGGTTCTCCGCGGGTTCGTCTTCATCGCTCAGCTGGACACGTTTCTGCTCCTCGATCTGCTTGTCGATGGTGCGGCTCACTGAAAGAATCATTCCGATCGCACCCGACAGCACGAGGTAAGCCGTGCCTCCGTGGCTAATCAGCGGCAGCGTATGGCCGGTGATGGGAATCAGGCGTACGTTCACCAGGATGTGCAGGAATGCCTGCGTCGTGATGAGGAAGGCCAGGCCCAGTACCAGGGCCTGGGAGAAAGGTGCTGTACACTTCCTCGCTATGGATATGCAGCGGAACAGGAATACCAGGTAAAGCGCTATCACCAGTATTCCGCCCACCAGTCCATATTCTTCTACTATGATTGAGAAAATGAAGTCCGAAAATGCCATCGACAACGTGAAACGCTGGGTGCTGTGCCCGGCTCCCTTGCCGAAAATCCCGCCTTCGGCAATCGCTATCTTGGCGTTTTCGCTCTGGCGGTTTTCGTTGTCTATCTTCTGGAGCTGGGCCGGCGTCAACTTGGAAAGGTCGAGGGTGCTGTCCTCGTCGCTGCTTGCAAAACTCTTTATTCGGTTCTCAACCGTACCAAGACGGTTGAAGATGCCGACATCGTTCGCTTTGTCGCCGAACAGGCCCAGCGAGAGATGATATACCAGGAAGAGCAGCACCACCAGCGCTACGGCTCCTCCGGCCGTCAGCAGCAGGTGCTTTCCCTTGATTTCCATAAAGAACATCATCATGAAGCTGACCACGGCAATGAGCAGGGCAGAGGAGAAGCTGTTCGGCAGGATCAGCACGCAGACCAGGAGTATCCAGATCAGAAGCTTGAGCAGATAATCCTTGAAGCGGTCCATCTCGTCGGCATATTTCTCTATCACCCAGGCGATGAAAAGAACGGTGCCGACCTTCACGAACTCGAACACCTGTATGGTGCGCCCGGCGATCTTGAGACCCCTGACGGCTCCGTTGGTCTCGGCCCTCAGGCCCGGGACATACAGCATGAGAAGCATCAGGATGGAGATTCCGAACGCTATCGGGGCGACTTTCCTGTAGACTCCTATGTTGAGGAAATAGCAGATCAGCAGGGCTGCACATCCCATCAGTATGGATTGGAACTGCTCGAAGAGGACGTTGGTCTTCTCTATGCCTGTCTGTCCGCCACGGGCAAGGAAGGACCCGGATGAAAACACTGCGATCAGTGAAATCATCCATAGCATGATCACTATGAACCAGATGATCTTGTCCCCTTTGATGAAGTTCTTCATATATTCTTTACAGCCTTCTTACAGCATCCTTGAACTGGCGTCCGCGGTCTTCATAGCTCTTGAACAGGTCGAAGCTTGCGCAGCAGGGAGAAAGCAGCACGGTATCACCCGGCTTGGCCAGTTTGGCCGCGGCACGTACTGCTTCCTCTGCCGACTTCGTATCAACTACTATCTCAACCTTATCTTCGAAACATTCGTGTATCTTCCTGTTGTCGACGCCGAGGCAGACAATAGCGTGGACCTTCCTCTTCACGAGGTCATATATCGCTGAATAGTCATTTCCCTTGTCCTTGCCTCCGAGGATCAGGACGACCGGAGTCTTCATGCACTCCAGGGCATACCAGGTGGAATTGACGTTTGTGGCCTTGGAGTCGTTGATGTACATCACGTCCTTTATCGACAGAACCCTCTCGAGCCGGTGCTCGACGCCTGTGAATGAACTGAGAGCCTCGCGTATCACGCTGTTGCTTACGTTCATTATCTTTCCGGTGAGGGCTGCCGCCATCGAATTGTATACGTTGTGCTTGCCCTCAATCTGCAGATCGTTGATGTCCATCTCGTAGGTGCTGTCCCCGTAATGGACTACCATCGTGCTGTCGCTCAGGAAGGCGCCCTGTTCCACTTCTCCTGTCTGGGTGATAGGCAGCTGTTTCGCCTTGACTACTATCTTTTCAAGGGCGCTGACAGTAACCTCGTCGTCAGAGCAGAATATGAAGCAGTCGTCTGCCGCCATATTGCGGGTAATCCTGAACTTGGCGTTGATGTAGTTCTGCATATCGTGGCCGTAACGGTCAAGATGGTCGGGAGTGATGTTGAGCAGTACGGCGATGTCAGCCTTGAAGTCGTACATTCCGTCGAGCTGGAAACTGCTGATCTCAAGGACGTATATGTCGTGATGTTCGGTTGCTACCTGGAGCGCGTAGCTTTTCCCGATGTTTCCGCCCAGACCGGCGTCGATTCCGGCTTGCTGGAGCAGATAATATATAAGTGTGGTCGTAGTGGTCTTCCCGTTGCTGCCTGTGATGCAGATTTTCTTGGAGTTGTCATATCTGCCTGCGAATTCTATCTCGGAAATGACCTCGATGCCTCTGGCATATGCTTCCTTCACCAGCGGGGCGGTCTCAGGGATACCCGGGCTCTTGATTATGCAGGAAGCGTTCAATATCTTCTCAGGTGTGTGTCCGCCTTCCTCATATTCAATCTCATACTGGTCCAGCGTGCTCTTGTGGGTCTCCCCGATGTTGGCCATATCTGAGAGGAATACTTCGAATCCTTTTACCTTCGCAAGAACTGCGGCTCCAGTACCGCTTTCGCCTCCGCCCAATACTACGATTCTTTCCATATCGTCTATCTGATTTTAAGTGTGATTATTGCCAAAACTGCCAGTACCATCGAAACGATGTAGAAGCGCATCACGATCTTTGCCTCGGGATGTGCCTGCTGGGGCTTCTTTATGAGAGCTTCGATATCGTTTCTCTGGAAATGATGGTGCAGCGGAGACATCCTGAAGACTCTGCGTCCTGCACCGTATTTTTTCTTGGTGTATTTGAAATAGTACCTCTGTATGATGACAGACAGGCTCTCGACCAGGAAGATGCCGCACAGGATGGGCAGCAGAAGTTCCTTCCTGATGAGGACTGCGCAGACTCCTATGATTCCTCCGAGGGTGAGGCTGCCGGTGTCGCCCATAAATATCTGGGCAGGGTAGGAGTTGTACCACAGGAAACCCATCAGCGCGCCGAGCAGCGCCATCATATAAACTGCGATGTCGCCGCTGTTCTCGATATACATTATGTCGAAGTAATCAGCATACACCACGTGGCCCGAGACATATGCCAGGCCGCCCAGCGCCGCTCCGACTATAGCGCTCACTCCGGCGGCAAGACCGTCCATTCCGTCGGTAAGGTTCGCTCCGTTTGAACACCCGGTGATGATGAAGATGATGACCAGGATATAGAGGATCTTGGTGAAGATATCATCGGCCTTGCCCTTGAACGGACTGAGCCAGCTGTAATGGAATTCGTGGTTCTTGACGAACGGGATGGTGGTCATTATTTCGTTCGATTCGAATACCTCGGTGGAAGTCGCAGGATCCTGTACGGTCTTGACCGCTGCCTCGGATGACTTGACCGCGGTGCCCTCCCTGAATGCGAGACCTTCGTTGTAGCACAGCGAGAGTCCGACCACAAGACCGAGGATCACCTGGCCGAGAATCTTGAACTTGCCGTTCAGGCCGTCTTTATGGTGCTTGAATACCTTTATATAATCGTCCAGTCCGCCGAGGAAACCGAGCCATACAGTCGTGAATATCAGCAGCTGTGTGTTCGGATTGGTCAGGTCGCCGAAGAGCAGCACGGGAATGAGCACGGACAGGATGATGATGACTCCTCCCATCGTCGGCGTGCCTTTCTTGGCAAGCTGGCCTTCGAGTCCGAGATCACGGATCTCTTCCCCGATCTGTTTCTTCTGCAGGAAGGCGATTATCTTCTTGCCGGCCAGAAGAGCGATCAGGAGAGCGGTGATGCCTCCCAGGATGCCCCTCACGGAGATGTAGTGCATCAATCCTATTCCGGCGAAGTGGGTTCCCTGTTCTCTGAGATATTCAAAAAGATGATATAGCATTGGTCAGGCGGTTAAGGTTTCAGTTCATCAAATACTTGTGCAATCACTTCCTTGTCGTCGAAATGCATTTTCACGTCGCCGACGATAAGGTAATCCTCGTGTCCTTTGCCGGCTACAAGCACCACGCCCCCTTCGGGAGCGAACATTATCGCTGAACGGATTGCTTCCCTGCGGTCGGCTATGAATACTGATTTGGCCCTTGTTTTGGCGTCCATGCCGGCCTTGATGTCCTCCATGATAGCCAGCGGATCCTCGTGGCGGGGATTGTCGCTCGTTACGACCACCCTGTCGGCGTATTTGCCGGCAATCGCGCCCATTTCCGGACGCTTGGTCCTGTCGCGGTCTCCGCCGCATCCGAACACGCAGATCAGAAATTCACCCTTTGCGGTTTCCCTGAGGGTCTTCAATACGTTCTCGAGAGCGTCGGGGGTGTGAGCATAGTCGACTACAGCGGTGACATTGTTGCCTCCGCGCAGGTATTCCAGCCTTCCGTTCACAGCCCTGAGCTTGCTCATTATGGTAAGGACCTCTTCCTTGTCGGCCCCGAGCAGCATCGCAGTACCGTACACGGCCAGCAGGTTGTGAGCGTTGTGGGCTCCGATGAACATGGTCCAGAGCTGCGTGCCGTCCATCTTGAGGAGCATGCCCTCCATGGTCTGGTCCATAATGCGGCATCTGAAGTCGGCCATCGAACCGCAGGAATATGTATAGACCCGGGCTGAAGTGTTCTGTACCATCACGGTGCCGTTGCGGTCGTCTATGTTGGTCAGTGCGAAGGCTCCGGCGGGCAGATCGTCGAAGAACCTCTTCTTACAGCGCAGGTAGTTGTCGAAAGTCTTATGGTAGTCCAGGTGGTCGTGGGTGATGTTCGAGAAGATTCCTCCTGCGAACACAAGACCCTTGATGCGTTCCTGGTCTATGGAATGGGAGCTGACCTCCATGAAGCAATACTGGCAGCCGCTGTCAACCATTTCGGCAAGCAGTCCGTTCAGCTCGACGGGGTCAGGAGTAGTATGGTCCGCGGCCAGCTGTCTGCGGCCGATATAGTTGGCTATGGTGGATAGCAGGCCGCAGTGATAGCCGAGCTGGGTGAAGAGCTCGTAGAGCAGGGTGGCGGTAGTGGTCTTGCCGTTTGTGCCTGTGACTCCGACCAGAGTAAGCTTCGACGAAGGATTGCCGTAGAATGCCGAGGCCATCAGGGCAAGCGCTCCTCTGGAGTCGGCGACCCTTGCGGCAGCGGCCCCTTCGATCTTTCCGTCATATTCCGGATTCTGGTAGACCACTGCTGATGCGCCGTTCTCAACGGCCTTGGCTATGTATTTGTGTCCGTCTGACAGATTGCCGTCGACGGCCACGAACAACGAACCCGGTGTGCATTTGCGGGAATCAAAGCAGATGTCCTTGATTTCTGCGCCGCGGTCACCGGTGAATGACTCGGTTTCGATGTCCTTGATCAGTTTTTCCAGTTCCATTGCTAATCCTTTAATACAATAAAGACAGACTGGGTGTCGCTGTCTATCAATGCACCGGCCATCGGTTCCTGGCTTATTACGCTTCCGTGGCCGCTGTTCTTTACCGTGTATCCTTTGCTCTCAAGCGTATAGATGGCGTCGCGCAATCCCATTCCACGGACATCCGGGACGCCTACTATCGTATCGTTGGCTGCATCCTGGCGGTCATAGGCCTCGAGGGCAGGCATCGTGCTGCCTTCTTTGATCTGGTCGTTCCACTGAGGGCTGGACGCATATATGTTGTTCGCTATCTCACAGGCCACCGGACCTCCCCAGGTTCCGCCGTAGAAGTTCTTGTTCGCAAGCCTTGACCACACTACGACGATAACGGAGTACTTTGGATTCTCATAAGGGAAGAAGCCCACGAACGAGCCCTGATGTTTCTTGCGGCCGGAACGGTCGATGTATCCGCCGCTGGGCAGAGAGACGCGGGCGGTGCCTGTCTTTCCCGCTACCGCCACCTTGCAGTCCTTCATCGCAGAGCGGGCCGTTCCGTTCTTTCCGATGACCACGCCGCGCAGAGCAGTCTTGACAGTGTCCGCAGTGGCCTGGGAGCATATCCTGCCGATGGTCTCGACTCCATATTCCTTGACGATCTTTCCGTTCTGCTGGAGGTTCTTGAAAATATGCGGTTTGACCATCACGCCTCCGTTGGCGATAGCATTGTAGTATGTGATGATATGGAGAGGGGTGAGTTCCACGGCATATCCCATTCCGATCTGGGGCAAGTCGGAGTAGCTCCACATCTTGTCTTCGGGAGTCCTTACCCTGGCGGTACCCATCCCCGGGATGTCGAAATCGTAATTGTAAGTAACCTTACGGTCGTTTATGATCTTGTTGACAAAATCCTGGGGATTGTCCCTGTAACATTCGGCTGCGATCCTGCGGAACACGTTGTTCGAAGATATCTCCAGACCCTTGCGGACGGTGATGGTGGAATAGTTCCTGAGGTAGGTGTCCTCGAAAGTACGGTTGGCCTTGTCGAAATACCAGTTCACGTCGGCTCTCTGCTCAGTGTCGAGGGTGATGAGACCGTCTTCAAGCGCAGTCGTGAGGGTGACGCACTTGAATACGGAACCGGGCTCGCCGGTGCGGCCGATGGCGTAATTGTAGGTCTCGGTAAACTGCCCGTCGGGCCGTTTCTCCATATTTACCATAGCCCTGATCTCTCCTGTGGCCACTTCCATGACGATGGCGCAGCCCGCCTCAAGGTCTTCCTCTCCTGCAATCCTGCGCAGCAGCGCCTTCTCGGCGATGTCCTGTATGTTGACGTCGATGGTAACCTGCACGTCCAGGCCGTCCTGCGGAGGGATTTCCTCCTCTTCGACATCCGGTATCCATTCGTTGTGCTCGATGAGACGCATCGGACGGCTGCCGTCCTTTCCTCTCAGGATCGAGTCGAGAGCTGCCTCGACTCCTACCTTCGGCTTGTCGCGGTTGCTCTTCAGGTGTCCCAGCGTACGGAATGCAAGCGTTCCGTAAGGATACTCCCTGTGGTCGACCTTGTCAACCTTGAAGCCGCCGAAACGCTGCCCCTTCTCAAGAATGGGATATTTGCTGATCTCGAGCATCGTCTCATAGTCGACCGGGTGCTGGAGCAGCTTGTGATAGCGCCTCTGTGCGCGGCAGGTCTTGAACAGAGTCATATATTCAGCCTTGCTGCGCTCGTTGAAACGTTTCGAGAGCAGCTCGGCAAGGGCTTCGATGTTGTTGTCATACAAGGTGTCGCTCGGAACTGAAAAGTCCATTCCGATGTCGTACTGGGGAGTGGAGAAGGCCAGATACCTGCCGTCGTTGGCAAGAATGCTTCCCCTCATGGCCTCGGTGGCGTCGATGCGGGTGACCTTGATGTGGTATTTGTTGTCCTTTACGCTCTTGTCGAAGAACTGCAGCTGCACCATCCTTCCGACAGCGACCAGAGCTATCAGGAAGAACAGGAAATAAACCAGGCTTATTCTGACAATGTTATTGCGCATCGGTTACCAATATCCTTTGAGGAGGGTCCTTGGGGGCCTTCAGGTCATTTATTCCATTCTGCAGAAGGAGGTTCTCCACCTTGCTCTTCTGGTTGAGCCCGGTGAGAGTCAGTTCCTTCTGGTAATATTCTATCTTCAGGGTTTCGATTTCCTTCTCGTTGTCCCTGATCACCGTCATCTTGTCTTCAACCATCAGTCCCCATATTATGTAGAGGATGATCAGGAAGAAAATGTAGATGATGAAAGGAAGTTTCTTGTCTATGCCCTTCTTGGTGATGATGTCGCCGCTTACGACGTCTATCACGTTCGACAGTATGGCTTTAGCGTTGGGCATGGTCAGGCAACTTTCTTTTTTGCGACCCTGAGCTTTGCGCTGCGGGCGCGGGTGTTCTGTGCTATTTCTTCTTCGGTGGGAAGGACGGGCTTGCGGACGACCTTTTCCAGGATCCCTTCGCTGACACTGTCCCTTATGGCATTCTTGACAATCCTGTCTTCGAGGGAATGATAGGTTATCACCGCAAGTATGCCACCCTCCTTGAGCGACTTGACGGCCATCGGCATAAACTTCTCCAGGGAGGCCATCTCGTCGTTCACCTCGATCCTGAGCGCCTGATATACTTTCGCAAGAAACTTGTGCTCAGAATACTTGGGCAACACCGTCTCCAGGGCGCTGCCCAGTTCCGAGGTCGTGCGAATAGGGGAGATCTCCCTCTTCCTGCATATCAGCTCAGCTATCTTCCTGCTGTGCTCCACCTCCCCGTAAACCCGGAATATGCGTTCCAGGTCTTCGCAACTATAACTATTCAATACATGTCTTGCATCTTTGGACGCCTGCGGGTTCATCCTCATGTCGAGATCCGCGTCGAACCTGAACGAAAAACCTCTCTCTTCGGTATCGAACTGGTGTGACGACACTCCAAGGTCGGCCAGAATTCCGTCGACCGCATCGTAGCCTTCGTATCGGATGAAATTGTGGATGAAACGGAAATTGCCGTGAACTGCCGTCACCCTTATGTCGTCAGGAACGTTGGCAAGCGCGTCTGCGTCCCTGTCTATCGCTATCAGCCGGCCCTCGCTTCCAAGCCGGGCCAGAATGCCGGCGCTGTGCCCGCCTCCGCCGAAAGTCGCATCTACATATACACCTGAGGGATTGATGCAGAGGGCTGATACACTCTCTTGCAACAGAACCGGTGTATGATAGACGGACATATCTGCCTCCTTGATTCTAACCTAGAATCTTCTGGGCCAGATCAACGAATTCGCTCTCGGGAATCTTTCCGGCCTCGTTCTTTTCCTTGGCCCAAATCTCGATCTTGAAATCTTTCCCCGAGAAAACCACTTCTTTCTGGATTCCGACGGAATCAAGCAGCTCTTTGGGAATTGTGATGCGCCCGTATTGCTCGTCAGGAACAACAAGTGCGCGATCTCTCATATATGCTCTCCAGAAACGGTCATGCTCTTTGTTGAACAGATTCAGGCGGCTTCTGACCTCCTGAGAGTCGCGCTCCCACTCGGAATACGCGAACATCTCGAGGCAGTCAGCAAACAGGCTCTTTTTAACGACGAATCCTTGCTTGAGGGTATCGGCACAAAGATCCTTGAAGGCAGCGGGAAAAACCAACCTCCCCCTGTCATCCACTTTCGCTTTGTATTCGCCGATAAAACTAGCCATAAACAGTATAGTGAGTAATGTGTAATGCAAAAGTATAAAATAATTTTCCATTCTTTTACATTTCATTCCATTTTTTTACACAAATTTATCAACAAATTATAACTTTGTCAGCATGATGAAGTACTTGAAAAAAACAGCTCTGCTCCTTACGGTCTTTCTGATTGCCTCCTGCAGCCGGGAAACCTCTCAGCAGCAGGCAGTCCAGGGACTGCTTACCGTCGTTGACGACAGCCTTGCATATGAACACGGGATACCTGTGGACCTATATTCCACGGAGGAGGGTAGCATTGGAAAGGGAGATGTTTTTTCTACCATTCTCGAACGCCTGGGAGTACCTCAGCAGAAAGCATATCAGCTTGCAGAAAATTCAAAGGATGTATTCGACGTCCGTAATTTGCAGGTGGGCCGCGGATATCACGCCTATTTCGACACTACAGGTGAACTGGCATATCTGGTCTATGAGGCGACCGACCGCAAGAGCGTGATCTTCTCCCTGGTGGACACCCTGAGCGCGACCGTCGACGAGAAGGATATTACAGTCAATACCAGATATACGGAGGTGGAAATCCAGAACTCCCTCTGGGCAGACACCCAGAATGCCGGCGCTTCGCCGCTGCTGGCCCTCAAGCTGTCCGACATCTATGCCTGGACCATCAATTTCTTCGGCCTGCAGAAGGGCGATTCCTTCAAGGCTGTCTATGACGAATATGAATGCGACGGCAAGTTCATGGATATCGGCAACATCTATTACGTTGACTTCTATCACGCCGGCAAGAACTTCGAATCATACTACTTCGAGAACGGCAACGAGTCCGGAGACAAATACTGGAGCGGAGACGGAGAAAGCCTGCGCAAGGCCTTCCTCAAGGCTCCTCTGAAATACTCCCGCATCAGTTCTGGGTTTTCGTACGCCCGCAGGCATCCCATCACCCATCAGGTTAAGGCGCACACCGGAGTCGACTATGCGGCGCCCAAGGGAACCCCGGTAATGTCTATCGGGGACGGGGTAGTGACATCTGTGAAATATGAGGGGGCAGGCGGCAATACCGTCCGCATCACCCACAACTCAGTCTACAAGACTGCATATCTGCATCTTTCCAAATACGGTCCCGGAATCAAGGCCGGAACGAGGGTGTCCCAGGGACAGGTGATCGGATACGTCGGTTCTACCGGCAGTTCCACCGGACCCCATCTGGATTTCCGAGTATGGAAGAACGGCACTCCGATCAATCCCGTGACTATGGATTCGCCGCCTGCAGACCCTGTGCCTGCCGACAAGATGCCTGCGTTCGAGGCTGCAAAGGCAAGCGCTCTTGCAAAGAGAGATTCTATCGTGATGTACAGGCTGTACGAGCAGCTTGTCCTCAACCCGCTCAGGACAGCTTGCGAATGATGCTGAGCCCGTCACGTACGGGCAGTATGAAATTCTCCACCCTCGGATCTGCTGCGACAAGGTCGTTGAATGCCGCTATCCCACGGGTCTGGCCGTCTTCCGGCACAGGCTCCTGAAACACCTTGCCGTCCCACAGCACGTTGTCAGCCACTATCAGCCCGCCGGGGACTACTTTGTCGAACACCAGCCTGTAGTATTCCGGATACTCCCGCTTGTTGGCATCGATATACACCAGGTCGAACAAGCAGTCGAGCTCAGGGATGATTTTCTTGGCGTCGCCGATATGGAGCTGCACACGGTCGGTGATTCCGGCCCTGCCGTAAGCTTCCCTGATAAGGTCTTCCAGCTCGTCGTTGATCTCGACGGCGTGGATTACGCCGCCTTCTGCAAGCCCCTTTGCCAGACAGATGGTCGAATATCCGGTGAAAACGCCGAGCTCCAGGATGTTCATCGGCCTTGCCAGTTCTGAAATCAGGGAAAGCAGGCTGCCCACTTCGTGCCCGCTCAGCATCCGGGCATGATTGGTGCGGATGTGGGTCTCCCTTTCGAGCCATTGGAGAGCATCGGATGCGGGAGTGGAGTGAGTCCTCAGATAATCTTTCTCTGTCATCGGTATATCAGGAATGAAAGTTTGTCTTCTGCAAAGACTTCGTTGGCTATCGCCTGAAGCTCTTCTGAAGTAATGGCTTCGACGCGGCTGCGTACCTGTGCATCGCTCATATAGTCGCCGAAGTTGAGCAGGCTTCTGCCGATGGCAAGGGCCTGGGCCTCACCGTTCTCCGATGATATGGCGTTCTGGGCCAGAAGCTGTTTCTTGGCGTATCTCAGGGCAGTGCTGCTGAGGGGTGTGGAACGCAGCCTGGCAAGTTCGCCGAGAACCAGCTGGATGCACTTGTCCACATTCTCTTTCTCGCAGCCGAAATAGAACAGCACGCAGCCTATGCGCGAATATGGAGTATAGGTTGCTTCGATGTTGTACACCAGGGCCTTGCGCTCCCTGAGCAGGCTGTTCAGCCTCGAGTTGCAGGAAGGGCCTCCGAGGATGTTCATCAGCAGCACGAGGGCGATGCGGCGGCTGTCGTACAAAGAATAGGCTGGAGCTCCTATGATGCAGTTGCTCTGGTGGTGTTTCTTGTTCTCGTCCCTGCGGAATACGTTTACCTTGACTTCGGGCGCCTCTACCGGCTTCGCGTCGCTGTCGGAGGGCGCATATTTCAGCATATGCTTCTCCACGGCATCGGCGATCTTTCCGAACTCGAAATCACCCACTACGGTAAAACTCATATTGCAAGGCTGGAAGCAGGCCTTCGTGAAATTGTGAAGGTCGTCGGATGTGATGCGTTTCAGAGTCCTGGCAGTGCCGAGGATGTGGCGTGAAATAGGGCTTCCTTCATACAGGAACTTCTCGAAATCGTCGAATATGTAGTCGGAAGGGGAATCCTTGTAGAGATTGATCTCGTCAACTACCACGCTTTTTTCCTTCTCCAGCTCTTTCGCGGAGAAGACCGAGTCGAAAGCAAGCTCGAAAAGCAGGTCGATGGCCTTGAGCACGTCTTCCTTGAGGGTGGTGGAATAGAGGACTATCTCTTCTTTGGTGGTGTAGGCGTTCAGTTCGCCGCCGAGCCTCTCAAGCCTGTCGTTGATGGAGGTGGAACTTCGGCGGGAAGTGCCTTTGAAAAGCATATGCTCGGTGAGGTGGGCCAGTCCGCCAAGCGCCTCGGGTTCGACTGATGTGCCGCAGCGGATGCTGAGCGCGCAGTATGCCACCTGGGAGTTGCTGCGCTTGAGCGCGAACCGCATTCCGTTCGAAAAAGTCCTTATTTCCTTGCCTTCATTTTTTGCCATAACGGCAGCAAAATTAGATAAAAGATTTGAGTAAAAGTTCGTATATTTGTCATTATGCCGCAGTTCATCGTTTCAGCAAGAAAATATCGCCCTTCCAGCTTCGGAGGGCTCATCGGACAGGACAATATAGCCAGGACTCTGAAGAATTCCATCTTGACGGGGCAGCTGGCCCATTCTTACCTTTTCTGCGGGCCGCGCGGAGTGGGCAAGACCAGTACTGCCCGTATTTTCGCTAAAACCATCAACTGCAGCAACCCCGGTCCGGATATGGAGCCTTGCGGCGAGTGCGAATCCTGCCGCTCCTTCGCAGAGGGGCGTTCGTACTGCATACACGAACTTGACGCCGCCAGCAACAACTCCGTCGACGACATCCGCAACCTCACCGACCAGGTCCGCATACCGCCGCAGGTGGGCCGATACAGCGTCTATATCATAGACGAGGTCCATATGCTCAGCCAGGCGGCTTTCAATGCTTTTCTCAAGACTCTCGAGGAACCCCCGGCACACGCCATCTTCATCCTCGCCACGACTGAGAAGCACAAGATCCTTCCGACCATCCTGTCCCGCTGCCAGACCTACGATTTCAACCGTATCTCGGTTTCGGATATGGTGCGCAATATGAAGGACATTGCCGCAGCCGAGAACATCAACATCAGCGACGATGCCCTGCACATCATAGCGCAGAAGGCGGACGGCGCGATGCGCGACGCACTTACCCTGTTCGACCAGACAGTCGCCTTCTGCGGCACCGACATTACATACGATATGGTGATCAAGAACCTGAACGTCCTTGATTACGAATATTATTTCAGGCTTACAGACTATTTCCTTGCCGGAGACTATCCTTCCTGCCTGCTTCTCTTTGACGAGATCCTGTCGAAAGGGTTCAACGCCCTTCATTTCATCTCGGGACTGAGCACTCACTTCAGGGATCTGATAGTGTGCTGCAACAACGCATCCAGAGCGTTGGCCGAACTGGCTCCGAGCATAGTCGCGAAATACGATGAATACAGCCGCAAGTGCAGCATAAAGTTCCTTTATGAAGCCCTTGGCATCACTACTTCCTGCGAGACTGCCTACAAGGCAAGCGGCAACGGCCGTCTGCTGATAGAATTCTCGCTGATGAAGCTTTGTGCCCTGCGAGGCGAGCTTCCGCAGGGAGACCTTCAGGGCGCGGCTCCGGCCGCTGTTGCTGCTCCCGTTGCCACTCCCGCTCCCGCTGCAGTTCCGGCTGCGGCTCCTGCACCTGCTGTCGCACCTGCCGCCGCTCCTGCGGCTGAAAAGAGTTCCCTGTCGATTTCCAACCTTCTGAAAAAGGCGATGGAGGCCGAGAAAGCTTCCGCACCTGAGCCCGAGCCCGTGATAGAACTGCTTGACGACATCACCGAGGATGCCGGCGAGCCTGCCGGAATCGTCGAAATCAGCGAAGAAAGGCTTGCCGAAGCCTGGAAGAAGGTGACCGACAACATATCCAATCCACGTGTGCGCTCCGGCCTCTGTAAGTTCAGTCCCGTGTACGACAAGGAGACCGATACGGTTACCCAGTATGTGCTGAATGCCGCCCAGAAAGACTGGATAGAGAAAAATCTGATAGTCCAGCTGCAGTCTGACCTGCAGAAGGCACTCGAAAACAATGACATCGCCCTGAAAGTGGATTTCAAGGAAAATGTATCGGCCGGTGATTCGCGCAGGCCGTATACCACCCGTGAAGTGGCCGAGGCGATGCGCTCGAAGAACAAGGACCTGGCCCAGATGGAAATGGACCTCGACCTGGAAATCAAATAACGACAACGCAAATGAAACTGTTCTGTACCAACCTTGTCAAGAAATACGGCATAAGGACCGTAGTGAAAGGTGTTTCGATCGAGGTGGAACAAGGAGAGATAGTGGGCCTGCTGGGTCCGAACGGTGCCGGCAAGACCACCAGTTTCTATATGATATCAGGCCTTATCAAGCCCAACGAGGGCAGGATATTCCTGGATGAAGAAGAAATCACAACGCTTCCTATGTACAAGAGGGCCCAGAAAGGACTGGGCTATCTGGCACAGGAGGCTTCAGTGTTCAGGAAGATGAGCGTGGAAAACAACATTATGTCGGTGATGGAATTCAGCGACATGACAAGGGACCAGCGCAAGGCGAGGCTTGAGGAACTGCTCGACGAGTTCGGACTTCAGAAGGTCCGCAAGAGTCTCGGAATCCAGCTGTCCGGCGGTGAGAGAAGGCGCTGCGAGATTGCCCGCTGCCTCGCCATCGACCCGAAGTTCATCCTGCTGGACGAGCCGTTCGCCGGCGTCGACCCCATAGCTGTGGAAGACATCCAGCACATCATAGCCAACCTCAAGACCAAGAACATCGGCATCATCATCACCGACCACAACGTCCACGAGACGCTGGCCATCACTGACAGGGCCTATCTGCTATATGACGGGTCCATCCTCGAGAGCGGTACTCCCGAACAGCTTGCCGCCAATCCCGAGGTCCGCCGCAAATATCTGGGACAGAACTTCGAACTGCGCAAGGCAGTGCTCCATAAACGGACCAACCCTAAAACAACCGATAACTAATGAAAAAGCTTCTTCAGGAATTCAAGACCTTCGCAATGAAGGGCAACGTGGTCGATATGGCAGTCGGCGTTATCATCGGCGCTGCATTCGGCAAGATCGTGACATCTCTGGTATCTGACATCTTTATGCCGCTTATCGGACTCCTCGTGGGTGGAGTGGACTTCACACAGTGGAAGATCGTCCTCTCACAGGCTACTGCAGACAAGGCTGAGGTCGCCATCACCTATGGCAATTTCATCCAGGTACTGTTCGATTTCATCATCCTTGCATGGGTAATCTTCCTCGTAATCAAGGGCATCAACAAACTCAACGCAAAGAAGGAAGCCGAGAAGGCAGCAGAACCTGCTCCTACTCCGGAAGAAATCGTTCTCCTTCGCGAGATCCGCGATTCTCTCAAGAAATAATAAAGCCCTGCTTTATTTACGCAACTTCAGTACGGTAACGGTACGTGACGGCAGATACAGCCGCAGATAGTCCTTGCCGCTGCTGAAGTTTGTTATATGGCTCACTGTCTCGTCGATGCGGCCGAAACCGCCGAACTCTTCCCGGTCGCTGCTGAACACTACGACCCACGTTCCTTCGGGAGCCTCCACCCAGTAATCGGCGAATGATTTCTCGGGGTTGAAGTTGAAAGCGAACATATAGTCTCCGCGAGTGAAGCAGAGAATCTTGTCTGCCTCGTGGGCAAGGTAGCAGTAATGCGGCTTGGCGAGCAGTTTCTCCTCGGCGAAGAGATGTATCATCGCTGCATCGAAATCGTTCAGCCCCCTGAAACGCAGGTTGTCGTCCTTTATGAGACTCCACTGCCTGCGCGCGTGCTTGTATGACCATCCGTTGCCTTCTCTCGGGAAATCAATCCACTCGGGCTGTCCGTACTCGTTGCCCATAAAGGTAAGGTAGCCGTTGCCGGCCGTTGCCAGCGTCACAAGCCTTATCATCTTGTGCAGGGCGATGCCGCGGTCCACCAGCAGGTTGGTGGACTGCTTGTCCATCGAGAAGTACATCTCCTTGTCGATAAGCCTGAATATGATGGTCTTGTCACCGACGAGGGCCTGATCGTGGCATTCGGCGTAACTGATAGTCTTCTCGTCAGCGCGCTTGTTGGTCAGCTCGTACCAAAGGCCTCCCATGCTCCAGTCCCAGTCGCTGCGCTCCTTGATCCATTTGATCCACATATCAGGAATGCCCATACTCATACGGTATCCGAAACCTACACCGCCGCTCTCGAGGGGCGCGGCGAGTCCGGCCATTCCCGACATATCTTCGGCAATGGTGATGGCATCGCGGAACACGTCACGGATGATGATGTTGGCAAGGGCCAGATAGGTGACGGCATCCTCGTCCACACCTCCGTCGAAATAGCTGCCGTATCCGCTGAAATCGCGGCCGAGACCGTGGTCGAAATAGAGCATGCTGGTGACGCCGTCGAAGCGGAATCCGTCAAGCCGGTATTCCTCCATCCAGAACTTGCAGTTGGAGAGCAGGAAGTATCGGGTCTCGCTCTTTCCGTAGTCGAAGCATCGGCTGTTCCAGGCAGGGTGCTCTCCCTTGGGACCTTCGTGGAAATATGTGGTCAGGGAACCGTCCAGGCGGCTGAGGCCTTCCACCTCGTTCTTGACGGCGTGGGAGTGGACAAGGTCCATGATCACGGCGATGCCGTTCTTGTGAGCTTCGTCCACCAGCCTCTTGAATTCTTCAGGAGTGCCGAAACGACTGCTCAGGGCGAAGAAGTTCGACACCTGGTAGCCGAACGAGCCGTAGTAGGGGTGCTCCTGCAGGGCCATTATCTGGATTGTGTTGTAACCCAGTTCTATGACGTGAGGCAGGACGTTGAGGCGGAACTCGTCGAAAGTAGCCACTTTCTCCTCTTCGGAACTCATTCCTATGTGGACTTCGTATATCAGCGGGTTCTCGACCTTGACGTGGCTGCGGTGTTTCCACCTGTAGGGTTTGTCGGGATCCCATACCTCAGCTGCGAAAATCTTCGTATCAGGGTCCTGGACGCATCTGAACGCATAGGCCGGCAGCCTTTCTCCGCCGCCCCCGGGCCACTCCACGAACCATTTGAACTTGTCTCCGTGATGCAGATCGTCCACAGGTACCAGGAGTTCCCAGTTCCCGCCGCCTATGGGCTTCATTTCGTACTCCTGACTTTTGTGCCAGTTGTTGAAATCCCCGATTACATAGATGCGGTTGGCGTTGGGCGCCCATTCGCGGAATGCCCAGTGTCCGCCTTCCTTGTGCAGGCCATAGAAGAGATGGTTGTTTACTGCATCGTGCAGGGTCTTGCAGTCACCCTTGATGCGGTCTCTCGCGGCTACGATTCTGTCGTGCCGGGCGTCGATAGCCTCTTTGAACGGCTCCAGCCACTGGTCGGAGTCGTATATCTTACTGATCTTCCTGCCCATTGATGATCTTGTTTATCTCGTCTTCACTTTTCTTGAGACAGTCCTTGCAAAATTTCGCCAGCTCGCTCGCTTTCTTCACGTCATCGGTGAGTGTGGTGAGGTCGCGCCTGGGGTCTTCGATGCTCTCGACGAGCTTCTGGAGTTCTTCGAGAGCCTGCTTATAGGTCAATTTCTCATTCATACCTGTGAAATGTTTACTGCTTTTACATCACAGTCGGCTTTTCCGTCTTTCAGGACAACGGTGATGCTGTCACCGGCGGCCAGGTCGGAAGCCGAGCTTACTTTACGGCCATTTTTAACGGGAATGGCGAATCCCTTCTCGAGTATGCTGATGGGGTTGAGGGCTGAGATCCTCAGCTCAAGCAGCTGAATCTTGTGATTTTCGGCCTGCAGCCTGCCTGATGCCGAGTTTGCAGCTCTGACAAGTAGCATATCGATGCTGCCTTTTGCAGTATGCAGGCCCGTGAGGATGCCTGACGCCGCCTTTGACAGCAGCATCTCGACTCCGTGCTTTTCGTGCTGTATTCTCATCATCACGTTGCCGGCGGCTCTGGAGAACAGCCTGTCCACAGTGGATATGGCGTCGGCCCGCTTGCTCCTGAGGGCCATAAGCATCCTCGTGGCAAGCGAATCGATCTGCTGCTCTTCGGCGGCGAATATGTCGACGAAGAAATCCGCCAGGGCGGTGGGGGTCTTAAGGTATGTGTGCGCCACCAGGTCGGCAACGTGGCAGTCACGCTCGTGACCTATCGCCGTCAGCACCGGAAGGGGATACTGGGCGATATTGACGGCCAGGTCGTAGTCGTCGAAGCAGGCCAGGTCGAAATTCGAGCCTCCGCCTCTTATTATCAGCACGGCATCGAAGTCTTCTGCACGCTGCGCAACCCGGTCGAGGGCTGCGATTATGCCCGCCGGTGCGTCAGTTCCCTGCATCGGGGCGTTGAAAAGCTCAGTGCTGAACTTGTAACCCAGTCCGTTGCCGTGCAGATGGTTCATAAAGTCGCCGTATCCTGCTGCGGTTTCTGCAGAGATGACGGCGAAGCGTCTGGGCAGGTCGGGGAGAGGGAGGGTGCGGTTCATGTCCAGCATACCTTCCTTTTCAAGCCGGTCAAGTATCTTCTGCCTTTCGAGGGCTGTGCTGCCGATGGTATAGCTGGGATCTATGTTGTTCACTATGAGTGAAAGCCCGTAGAGCAGGGAATACTGCACCCTGACCTGCAGCAGGACTTGCATTCCGGCTTGCAGCTTCTCTCCGGTTGATGTCTCGAAAAAGGGCCTGAGCATCCGGAACGAAGATGCCCAGATTATTGCCTGTACCTTGGCAACGATGTTGGACGTGGCTTCGTCCTTTTCAACAAGGGTGAGATAGCAGTGGCCGCTGGCATTGACGGACAGGTCCCAGATTTCGGCGCGGACCCACAGCTGACGGTCAAAATTGTCCTCCAGGCTCTCCTTGATGAGTTCCTGAAGCAGTAGAAGGCTGATTTGTCCGTTATTGTCCATTATCCGTCACGCTTTCTACAAAGTTAAGGAAAAAACTGCTATCTTTGCCAGTACCTGAACACAGTTCGAGCATTCGAAAATATTCGTTTATGAGGATAGCTGAGGCAAAATTTGTATCAAGTTGCAGCTCAGTTGCTGGCAAGCCCAAACTATCCCTGCCTGAATTCGCCTTCATAGGCCGCTCCAATGTCGGCAAGTCTTCCCTGATCAATTTCATCACCGGCCAGAAAGCCCTTGCACACACTTCCTCAAGGCCGGGCAAGACTCTCAGCATCAACCATTTCATCATCAATGACAGCTGGTATCTCGTGGACCTGCCCGGATACGGCTATGCCAGGGTTTCGAAAGAGACAAGGGAAAAGATCGAGGCGATGATTGACGACTATGTGCTTAACAGCCCCGAGATGATGCTGCTTTTCGTGCTCCTCGACAGCCGCCACGACCTTCTCAAGAACGACCTGGATTTCCTGATTAAACTCGGCAACGAAGGAGTTCCGTTCTCCATCGTCTTCACCAAGTGCGACAAGCTGGGCCGCAACGTCCTGGCTGCTCAGGTGGAGAAGAACAAACAGGCTCTGCTCGAGTACTGGGAGGAATTGCCGCCCGTTTTCACCACTTCGACCGTGGACGGCACAGGAAGGGACGAACTGCTTGACTACATTGACGAAGTCTTGAAAAACACAACAATAAACTGAAATTAAAAATGGAACATTACGAGGATCATCAGATGAAAATCTTTTCCGGCAGGAGCAGCCGCTACCTTGCAGAAAAAATGGCTGCAAGCCTTAATATGGAGCTGGGAAAGTCAGAAGTGGTCGTCTTCTCGGATGGTGAATTCCAGCCGGCTTACATCGAAAGTGTACGTGGCGCGACAGTGTTCATCGTGCAGTCTACGTTCCCGCCTGTTGAGAATCTCTTCGAACTCCTGCTTATGGTCGATGCTGCGCGCAGAGCGTCAGCCTACAGGGTAATTGCTGTCATCCCTTACTTCGGATGGGCAAGGCAGGACCGCAAGGACCGTCCCAGGGTATCTATCGGAGCCAAGATGGTGGCCAACCTCCTGCACGCCGCCGGATGCGACCGAGTCATGACCGCCGACCTCCACGCAGACCAGATACAGGGATTCTTCGACGTTCCGGTAGACCACATCTACGCAAGTTCCATTTTCCTCCCTTACCTGAGAAGCATGCAGCTTGAGAATCTTTCCATAGCGTCACCCGATATGGGCGGTGCAAAACGTGCCAACGCCTATGCAAGGATTCTCGGCGCCCCGATGATAATATGCCACAAGTCCCGCGAGAAGCCGAACGTAGTTGGCTCGATGACAGCTATCGGAGAGGTGGAGGGCCGCAACGTGGTCATCGTCGACGATATGGTGGACACAGCAGGCACGATTACCAAATGTGCCGATATGCTCATGGAGAAAGGCGCCTTGAGCGTACGTGCTATCTGTACACATCCGGTGCTTTCGGGTATCGCATACGAACGCATCAACAAATCTGCGATAAAGGAATTCATCGTTACTGATACCATTCCTCTGCGCAACGACGGAGAAACTGACATTTCCAAGTTCACCGTTCTGTCAGTGGCTCCTGTCTTCGCCGAGATTATGGAGAAAGTGTTCCTGAACCAGCCCATCAGCGATACATTCGTCTATTGATATGTTATTCTATCCCGAAATAGAGATAGGACAGGCGTATGACCTGCTCCTCGGCAAGATCAGAAAGTATTTCGAGTCTGCCCATATGGAAAAGGCCGTCCTGGGGCTTTCAGGAGGTATGGACTCTGCACTTGTCGCCGCGCTGGCAGTGGATGCCCTGGGCGCCGACAATGTCCACGGCATCCTGATGCCTTCAGCCTTCTCTTCGCTCCATTCGGTGAAAGACTCCGTGGACCTTGCCGAAAGGCTGGGGATGAGCTACGACATCGTGCCCATATCTGACATATACGAGCAGTATGTGAAGCAGCTGGACAGCTATTTTTCTGACGTGGAGTGGCACGTGGCCCTGGAGAATATCCAGGCCCGCATCAGGGGTACGCTCCTGATGGCATATTCGAACCGTTACGGAGCCCTCGTGCTCAACACTTCCAACAAGAGCGAGCTGTCGGTGGGTTACGGTACCCTTTACGGCGACCTTGCCGGCGCCATAATGGTTATCGGAGACCTCTACAAGCTGCAGGTATACGAGATGGCCGACTATATCAACAGGGATTGCGAGCGTATCCCTGCATCGATAATCCACAAGGCTCCTTCAGCCGAGCTCAGGCCGGGGCAGAAAGACACGGACAGCCTGCCTCCCTATGAGGATCTGGATCCTGTGCTGCATGAGATTAACGACAAGGACAGAAGCCATGAAGATCTCGTAGCTTCAGGAGTTGACAAGGCATTGGTAGAGCGTATTATAAGACTGCGCAACGGTGCAGCATTCAAGGTGATGCAGGTTCCGCCCGTGTTCACGGTAGCCGGAAAGCCGTTGCTGCCCGATTTCAAGTGCCTGTAGATGAAGATTTTCCTTCTTTCAATCGCGGTCGTCGGACTGTGCGTCTTCGGGATGTGCTTCAACATCATATTCCGAAAGGACGGCCAGTTTCCTGACGGCGAGATTTCGCGTAACAAGGAACTGCGCAAGCGTGGAATAGTGTGCGCTAAGGAAGAGGAACTCAAGTTGTGGGGCAAGGACCACGGCAAAAAGAATCCGACTTGCGCGGATCTTGGCTGTACTGCCTGCGGCGGCTGCAATTTAGGAATCTGAATCCTCCGGACAGCCTCTTGAAGCTATAGGGCCTGTCTGATTATCGGTTCCAGTCTTTCAGTTTCAAATACATCCCTGGCAAGGATGTCACCGTCACGTCCGATCACGAACATTGAAGGGACTTTCTCCAGGTTGTATGCTATGACTGCAGGAGAATTCACTCCCAGCCCGTCGTTCACGCTGATCCATGGAAGATTCTGCGAACGTACGGTGGCAGCCCAGGAAGCTTTGTTGACATCGAGAGAGACCTGGTATATCTCCAGACCTTTGTCGTGATATTTATCGTATATCTCTGAAAGTTCCTGGTTGAACAGCTTGTGCTCGGTCTGGTCGATGCTCCAGAACGAAAGGATGATGACATTGCCTTCAAGAGAAAGCAGAGAGTGAGCGTTGCCTGCTATGTCGTTCATATTGATTTCAGGGAACGACTGCTGGGACAGGGCGTCGAATTTGGCATTCATTTCTGCTTCCTTCTCGCGTTGCGTGATTTCATCCTTTAAGGCAAGTACGTATTCGCTGTAAGGATAGACGCTTGCCAGCGAATCGTAGATGCTCCTGAATATGACTATGTCAGTGCTTTCGTTGAACAGGGGCAGGTCGTCGTTGAACTTCTGGAAAAGAGTTGTGGCCGCGGTGATGGAACGGGGGTTGCTCATAATGTGTTTCAGCATGTCCCTCTTGTGATTGACGTAGATCCTGCTGAGCTGGGCATTCATATCTTCCGGGGCTTCGTCCAGCACTGCAACCATGGCGGCAGAAGCCTTCGCGAAAGCATCGTCGACATACTTGAGACTCTCGCTCTCCGCCGAACCGCTCACAGAATATGACCCGAGGGTATCGGCATTGACGACTACTTTGTCACCGTCGCTGAGCACCAGGCCGGCCAGCTTGACGCCGTTCCGGTATATGTAATAGAAAGCAGGATACTCGTTGGCCAGGGAAACCTTGTACCTGAAGTCTCCGTTGCCGTCTGTCTTGACGGTGTCGACGACAGAAAGTTTGTTGTAATTGAGCTTCTCAAGTACGATCTGGGAATTGTCGAGACCTGATATGTTGCCTGATACGGTTGCGGAATATCTGTTGGTGCACGAAACGGCAGCGACAAGCATCGCTGCGAGCATCAGTATCTTTTTCATATGGCTGCTGCGATTTTCGTGGCAATCTCCTTGAATTCTTCCGGAGTCAGAACGAGTTTCTTCTTGCGGAAGTCGAGGTCTGCTTCGCTCTGAAGCGGAACCAGATGGATGTGGGTGTGGGGGACTTCCATGCCGAGCACGGCTACTCCGACGCGTTTGCAGGGTATCGCAGCCTTGATGGCGACAGCTACTTTCTTTGCGAAAGCGCAGAGCCCCGCGTAGGTCTCGTCGTCGAGATCGAAAATATAGTCGACCTCTTTCTTGGGGATAACGAGCGTATGCCCTTTCGCAAGGGGGTTGATGTCCAGAAAAGCGTAGTAGTTCTCGTCTTCAGCTACCTTGTATGACGGTATCTGCCCTGCGGCGATTAATGAGAAGATTGTTGCCATTTTACAATGAGATGTCTAAAATTTCAAACTGGAGAATGCCTGAAGGAACGGTGACGTTGACGATTTCTCCTTTCTTCTTGCCCATAAGGGCTTTCCCGATGGGAGTGGCAGCAGCCAGCTTGCCTTCCTTGAAGTTGGCTTCGCTCTCACCAACGAGGGTGTATTCTACTATAGCGCCGGTCTTGACATTCTTGATCTTGACCTTGTTCAGCATCTGGACACAGTCTGTGTTGAGACGGGATTCATCTATGACGCGCGCATTGGCTATCGAATCTTGGAGCTTGGTAATCTTAAGTTCAAGCATGCCCTGGGCTTCACGTGCGGCATCATATTCAGCATTCTCCGACAGGTCTCCCTTGTCTCTGGCTTCCGCTATTGCCTTTGAGATGACAGGACGCTGTGCAATGAGCTGATCCAGCTCGGCCTTGAGGTCGTCCAGTCCTTTTTGAGTTAGATAGTGAATCTGTGACATGAATTGACAAAAATTAAAAAGAATCCCGCAAAAACGGGACCCTTTTGTTAAACTGCACCAAAGTTACAAAAAAATTAAAACTTTGGCTTAAGTATCTCTGAATAAATAATCATCTTTTCAGGATCGAGGTCGAGTTCCTGCCCGTGATCCTTTTTTTCTTCGCTGACCGCATTCTCGGTAGTGCGGGGGACATCCTCTCCATAATAGCTGTCCTGCACAGGCTTGACGGATTGCTCCGGAATGTGGAAGTCCTGTGTATCATAGTCTTCCTGACGCGGAGGCTGAATCCGTCTGCTCGCCTGACGCTGCTTGCGCTTGATCTCGGACGTGACGATCGAGATCACGATGAACATGAAGAATAGAAAGAAAAAAACTTCCATATCGGTTTACTTCAATAATTCCCTTGCTTCTTCTGCATCCTTGAAAAGCTGGTCACGCAACTGCTCCATAGAGTCGAAACGCTGCTCTTCGCGGATGAAATCGACGAACCTGACTTTGAGATCGAGACCGTAGATGTCATCGTCGAAATCCAGCAGATGGGTTTCGATGGTCAGTCCGCGGCCGTCGTGGGTCGTAGGCCGGTAGCCGATGTTGCAGACTCCCTTGTGGGTCTTTCCTTCGACAGTGGCCCAGACTGCGTACACTCCGTTGTAGGGGATAAGCTTGAGCGGGTCGTACAGACTCATGTTGGCTGTGCGGAATCCAATCTTGCGGCCTTTGCCGCAGCCCGGGACTACTACTCCCCTGAGGGTGTATTCGTACCCGAGCAGTGCGTTGGCCCTTTCGATGCCTCCGGTCTCGATAAGATTCCGGATATAGGTGCTGCTTATGGTGTTGTAGGAGTCGCTGATGGCTCCGACGCGTACCGCCTCGATACCGCATTTGCCTGCAATCCTGACAATGTCGTCGCTGCCGGTCTTCTTGCATCCAAGCCTGTGGTCATATCCCACTATCAGCGTCGATACGCCGTACTTGCCGATAAGGAAATCGCGTATGAATTCCTCGGCGGTCATCTTGCTGAATTCCCTGGTGAATTCCACCACGTATACGTCGTCGACGCCGAGACTCTTGAGCCGTTCTTCTTTTTCTTCGAGTGAGTTGAGCAGGCGGAGCTTGCCGGCATCCTGCCTGAGGATGCTCCTGGGATGAGGCCAGAATGTGATTACAGCGCTTCGCTTTCCCTCGGCTTTCGCCGTGGCGCAAAGCAGCTCTATCACCTTGGCGTGGCCCAGGTGGACTCCATCGAAGAAACCTGTTGCGGCTACAACCATTTTACGAGTTCAAAGTCTTGGCGGTGAGGAAGTTTGTCATTCTTTGCAAACATACGTGAGGCAACGTCGCAGCTTCCGGGGTTTTCAGGGGTGACGTTGACCCTGTATGTTGCTATACCGTCCTTGCATTCTGCAAGCTGGTAAGGATGAATCTCCTTGATATGGTATTCTCCCTTCAGATCCTGTTCGGCAATCACTACCTCGAAACCGAGGTCCTCGGGAGCTACTTCTCCTAGATTCACGACTATCTGAGAGATCCTTTCCTGTCCCAGAACCATAGGGATGGCTACGGCATCTGTCTTGGAATTGGAGATTATCTCGATGTTGTTCCATTCACGACGCATCTCTTTCTTCCAGAGCGCGATTTCGCGGGCTTCCTGGAAGTCGTCGGCTGCCAGACGTGCGGTACGTTCTGCCAACGGAATGTAGAACTGCCTGAGGTAGTCCTCCATCATACGGTTGGTGGTGAAGTTGCAGGCTACCTCGCTGACGGTGTTCTTGATGGTGGCTATCCACTTGGGCGATATTCCGCGGGCATCCTTGTCGTAGAAGGTCTTCGAAATCTCAGTCTCGATGATATCATATATGGTGGCCGAATCGAGTTCGTTCTGGAATTCCTGGTTGTCATATGTGCGTTCCATCTGGAGAGCCCATCCTGCACCGGGTTTGTAACCCTCGACCCACCATCCGTCGAGCACGCTGAAGTGCATCACACCGTTCATCACGGCTTTCTCGCCGCTGGTTCCGGATGCCTCAAGGGGACGGGTCGGGTTGTTCATCCATACGTCGACGCCCTGCACGAGCAGCTTGGCGATCGAGATGTCATAGTTCGGTATGAATACGATCTTGCCGATGAACTGCGGCATCTTGGAAATCTCGATTATGCGCTTGATCAGATCCTGTCCTGCTCCGTCGGCGGGGTGAGCCTTTCCGGCGAAGAAGAACTGTACTGGACGCTGGGGATTGTTGACTATCTGGCTCAGGCGGTCGAGGTTGCGGAACAGCAGGGTGGCGCGCTTGTAAGTCGCGAAACGGCGTGCGAATCCTATGGTGAGGATGTCGTCCCTGAGGGTGTTCTTGATCTTTACGATCTGCTGAGGAGAATAATGTGAAGTGGCTGAAGTGTCGGACAGAATGTTCTTGACTGCGTCGATCAGCCTCTTGCGGAGCAGGTTGCGTGTAGCCCAGATGCGGTCGTCGGCGATGTTGTGTATGCCGCTGAAGCAAGACTTGTCATAGTGGTGGGTCTTGAATTCCTCTCCGAACACTTCCGCGTGGATCTGTTTCCATTCGGGAGCGGTCCAGGTAGGGTAGTGGACTCCGTTGGTGACATAGCTCACGTGAAGTTCTTCGGGCAGATATCCGGGCCACATGTTGGCCAGGATCTTCTGGCTTACCTTACCGTGCAGCCAGCTGACTCCGTTGATCTCCTGTGAAAGGTTGGCGGCAAGCACGCTCATAGAGAATTTTTCGCCCGGATCGTCGGGGTGAACCTTGCCGAGCTGCATGAACGCGCCCCAGTCAGATTTCAGGTCTTCGCCTACCGATGACATATATACGCGGAGCAGGTCCTCGGTGAATGCGTCATGACCTGCGGGCACCGGAGTGTGGGTGGTGAACAGCGATGAGCCGCGAACCATCTCCAGAGCCTCCATATAAGAAAGGTTGTCGTTGTTCACATATTCGCGCATCCTTTCGATTCCCATGAACGCTGCGTGTCCCTCGTTGCAGTGATATACTTCGGCATTGATGCCGAGCGCCCTGAGCGCCCTGACACCTCCGATACCGAGCAGAATCTCCTGTTTGAGACGGTTCTCCCAGTCACCTCCGTAGAGCTGGTGGGTGACATAGCGGTCCTCTTCGTGGTTGTCCTCGTAATCGGTGTCGAGCAGAATAAGGTCGGTACGTCCTACTTCAGCCTTCCACAGCCTAGCATACATCATACGGCCCGGGAATGCGATGCTTACTGTCAGCCATTTTCCGTCCTTGTCGCGGACAGGGATCACGGGAGCCTTGGAGAAATCCTGAGGCTCGTAGGTGCTTACCTGGTCACCCTGTGAAGACAGTTTCTGGGTGAAATAGCCGAACTTGTAGAGCAGTCCGACGGCGGTCATATTGACTTTCATGTCGCTGGCTTCCTTGAGGTAGTCGCCGGCGAGGATTCCGAGTCCTCCAGAGTAGATCTTCAGAGAAGTGTCGATACCATACTCCATGCAGAAATATGCAATCGACGGTCCCGGCCTGTTGTCTTTCTCCTTCATATAGTCTTTGAAGTGAGCATATACGGTGTCGAGACGGTTGAGGAAATCAGTATCCTTGGTGAGTTCCTTATATTTTGAGAGTTTGATCCGGTCCAGCAGTTCAAGCGGATTGCCCTTGGCGGCTTTCCACAGTTTGCTGTCAATCGATTCAAAAAGTTCCGATGCTTCCTGATTCCAGCACCACCAAAGGTTTGTGGCAAGTTCTTCCAACGGTCTCAGTCTTTCCGGCAACTGCCTGGTGATGATCATTCTGGTCCAAGAGGGGGTGTTTGTTATCATTTTAGTGTATGAATTGTCAGGTTCCTCCCTGAATACAGGGTTTTTGCCATACTTGGCTACAATCTTTTCTATAGCCAGCTCGTATGACTCTTTATAATATGAAATGTTGTTGCGCCAGAGGGCTATCTTGGATATTTCCCTTGCATTCTGGCGATATTCTGCCTCTTTTTTGTCATCGAGAGAGGCAATCTCGTCGATACGTTCGCAGACACGGTCCACTACTTCGCTGTAGTTGCTGTCGGTACGTTTGATGATGCATATTCCTTCCCTGGGCTTGTCCTCGGGATAATGGTCAATCACCCATTTGCTGAAACCTGCGGTCGAGGTGGTGACTGTAGGCACCATGAATGCAAGTGACTCGAGAGGGGTATAGCCCCAGGGCTCGTAGTATGAAGGGAATATGGTCAGGTCCATACCGGCCAGCAGCTGGTAGTAAGTCCTGTTGAAAATACCGTCGTTTCCGTTGAGGTAGCTGGGAATGAAGAACACATCTACACTGGCATCCTTGCCGTTGTCGAGGTGAAGCTCCCTCATACGGCGGCTGATGATATCGTAATCGTCCATCAGGTGATGGGAAACCATAGTGGTGTAGTGCGTCGCGCTGTTATGCATCTTCTCGAGCAGAGTCCTGTCCGGCCCGTTGTTTCCGCTGGGCACCATGATGAAGGCTGCAATCTTGCGTCCCTTGTGGCCTCCGGCTGCATTGTATTTGCCGAGGGCGTCCATCACGATGTCCATACCCTTGTTGGTAAATTCGTAACGGCCGCCTGTGGCTATGAGAAGGGTCGAGTCGTCAAAAGTCTTGCCGCTCATCAGGGTTGCGATCTCGAAAAGCTTCTTGCGCGCGGCGGCTCTGACCATCGGCATCTTGTCCTCGGGAGGAGCAATGCTTTCCTCGAATCCGTTCGGAGTGACGATGTCAACTTTCCTGCCAAGGAACTGCTCGCATTCTACAGCTGTCAGGTCGCTGACAGTGGTGAAAACGTCAGCATTCTTTGCAGATGCTTTTTCAAGGGAGTGGCGTGCGTACACGTTGTATTCCTGGGCCGCCTTGTCTGCATCCAGACTCTTGAGCCTGTCATAGAGCGGTATGTTGCGTGAACTGAGAGTGCGGCCGACTACTGTTGCGTGTGTGGTGAAGATGGTCCCGACAGGCAGATCGGTGGTCTTCAGGTAAAGCAGGCCGGCGCCGGTCATCCACTCGTGGAACTGGGCCACCACTTTCTTCCCTGAAGAAATCCTGTATCTTGCATAGCTCTGGATAACCCTTCCAGCCGCATAGCCGAACAGTGCGGACTCCACGTAATCCCAGTTGCCGTTGATAGAATCGACGCCGAACTTCTCCCACAGCTCGGTGAGCACTTCGTTCTTCCTGGGAATCAGGTAGGTATAGTCTACAAGGAATGCGATAGGGCTTCCCGGTACGTTCCAATGGCCTATCCTGACGTGCAGGCCTTCACTTGCGGCTGCCTGACGCCACGACTTGAACAGTGACGGGTCTTCTGTGAATTCGGGGTTCCTTTCAGTATTTCTCCATACGTCAGGACCGATATGTATATGATGTTTCTTAAGCTGTCCGGCCAGATAAAGGGATTTTGTAGCAAGAACGGTGTGGATACCTCCGATTTTGTTGCAGACTTCCCAGCTGACCTCGAATAAGTAATCAGGCATTTGTCTTCTTGTTTTTCAGGCAAGCGTCTAATCTGAGTTCAAAATCGCTCAGGACGTTCATATAGTTTATGAATGCTTCGTAAGGAGTGTCGTAAGGATTGAAGTAACTGTGGACTGCACCGTCAGAGAAGAACTTCGTGCACATGTAGTAGAAGTGGTCGCTCTCCTGGAGCATCCTGTAAGTCTTGATCATATCCTCATTCCTGGTCCTCTTGACCTTGTTGCCGAGAGCGTAAACCTTGTGGAAAGCTTCGTTCTGCAGTTCGTTTCCGAGCCAGGCGCTGAGGTCTCTCTCTTCGTCTGCCCAGGAAATCGGGTCGGGAACGTGGAGGGGCGCTACCGGCTGGTGCATCTTCGCAACTTCAGAAGGAGTGTTGAAGGTGAAACCTTTGGCCAGCATCGCAGCCGGAAGGGCTTTGAGGAACTCGAAGATACCGCTGTCAGAAGGCTGGTGCTCTCCGAAAGTCTCGTAGTCCATGAAGAGGTTGAGGGTGTCTTCGTTCTGCAGGGCGGCATCTACCCAGGAAGCATATTTGTCGGCGGTAAGCGGCCAGCCGTCCCAGCTTCTGTTAGAGAAACGGAAAGCGATGTCATCGCTGAGGGCGCTGTTCTTGAGCAGGAGCCTGAGCCTGGGGTTGATGGCGTTTGTATAAACGAAGTTGGGGCTCTTCCAGCCGAGGATGTGCTTTGCTCCTTCGGTAAGCATCGTGGTGTAACCCATTGATGCTACGGTTGCACCGATAGCGTCTGAATAGATGAGTTCAGTATTGCGGAAGGTGACGGGTTTTACTCCAAAAGTGGCCTCGATGAGTTTGCTGTGGTCCTTGACCTGCTGCTTGAACTCGGCTTCATTGGCCACAGATGCCAGGGAGTGGGCGTAAGTCTCGGCAAGGAATTCTACACAGCCTGTATCGGCCAGCGCCTTGAAGCTGTCGATGACTTCGGGAGCATAAAGCTTGAACTGGTCGATGGCTACTCCGGAAACAGAGAAGGCTATTTTGAATTTCTTGTGGTTCTTCTTGACCAGGTCAAGGAGAAGAGCGTTGACAGGAAGATAGCATTTCTGTGCCACTCTGCGCATAATGACCTTGTTGGTGAAATCGTCGCAGTAATGATAGTCGTTCCCGATATCGAAGAAACGGTACTGTCTCAGTCTGTCAGGTTGATGGACCTGAAAGTAAAAGCAAATACTTTTTGTTGTTGCCATAATATGATTATTTTACTATTTCAAATTCATTGCAGCCTGATATACATCCTTGACCTTGGCTGCCGCATGGTCCCATTTAAGCGAATTGACCTCGTCATATCCCTTCTCGCCTGCCATCTTGGCAATGGCGGGGTAGGTGACCAGGGCGTAGATTGCATCTGCAAGAGCGTCGATGTCCCAGAAGTCGACCTTGATGGCGTATTTCAGGACTTCCGCCACACCGCTCTGTTTCGAGATGATGGTGGGCACGTTGCTCTGCATTGCTTCCAGAGGAGATATTCCGAAAGGCTCGGAAACGGAAGGCATCACATAGACGTCGCTCAATGCGAACATCTTCTGTACGTCTGCGCCGCGAAGGAAGCCGGTAAAATGGAATTTGTCGGCTATGCCCATCTGGGCGACGCGTCTGATGGAACGGTTGAGCAGGTCGCCGCTTCCGGCCATCACGAACCTGACGTTTTCGGTTTTCTGAAGGACTTTGTATGCAGCCTCTATGAAATACTCGGGGCCTTTCTGGAATGTGATACGGCCGAGGAAGGTGACGGTCTTCTCAGGAACGCCGCGCTTCGCTACGAGAGTCTCCCTGTTGGAGAAATCCACGGCGTTGTGGACGGTTATGACCTTGGAAGGGTCGATGCCGTATTTGTTGATCACGATGTTCCTTGTCCAGTCGCTTACTGTTATGACTTTGTCAGCCTCGCGCATACCCATCTGCTCGATGGCGTAAACCTGTGTGTTCACGTTCTCGCCGGTACGGTCGTACTCGGTGGCGTGTACGTGGATTACGAGCGGTTTGCCGCTGACTCTCTTGGCGGCGATGCCTGCCAGATATGTGAGCCAGTCGTGGGCGTGGATTACGTCGAACTCATTGTTGAGCGCCAGGGTTCCGCCGACCATCGAGTAGCGGACAACCTCTTCCATAAGGTTCTTTCCGTACTTGCCGGAAAATTTATACTTGCTGTGGAAATGGTACTTGAACTCTTCGGTCTGCATCATACGCTCTTCGACTGAGAGCTTTGAATAATCTTCAGGATCCACATACGGCATTATGTTGCTGCCGACTCTCAGGAATTCCACCTTGCCGAGGAATTCGTCGATGTCCATCGCTGTGTCTACGGTCTCGACATCGCTGGCATTGATGATCCTTATGTCGCTCTGGTCTTCATCTCCGCTTGCCGAGGGCATCACGAACAGCACGTCGACGTCGTTATGCGCCAGACCCTTGGTCATACCGTAGCAGGCTGTTCCAAGACCGCCTGAGATATGGGGAGGAAACTCCCATCCAAACATCAAAACTCTCATCAGTTATTCTCCTTGTAACGTTTGATCATGTAGATAATTGTCAGAATCTCAGCTGTGCTGAGTGCGGAGTTGATGGCTCCGTGAGGAATGAAGGGCGGGTTGCCGTCATAAAGCTCGGCGACGGCTCCGATGCCGTGTATGGTCATGTCTTCCTCGAAACCTTTGATCAGCGAGGCTGCCTCGTTGACGAATGCGGCTCCGTGAAGCTTGAAACTTGCTGCGGTATAGAGGCCCAGCAGCCACGGCCTGGTCGAACCGTTGTGTGATGCGAGGTCGCGTGCGCGGTGGTCTCCGTCGTAAGTATCTTTGTAGAACGGATTCTTGGGAGCCAGCGTCCTGATTCCGCGGGGGGTTACCAGTTCGCGTTTCACTGCCTTTAGTATCTCGTTCTGGGCTACTTCGCTGATAGGGCTGTACGGCAGGGCGCAGGCGAACAGCTGGTTGGGACGGGTGAAGACATTCTGCCCGTTGCCGTCCACATAGTCGGCGAGGTGCTTGCGGTCAGCAACCCAGAACATATCGAAGAATACCATGTCGATGCGGGCTGCGATCTCTTCAAGCTGCCTTGCGAATTTCTTGTCGGAATCGTAGATGTAGCACATCTCGCTGCAGAAGCGAAGGGCGTTGTACCACAGGGCGTTCGTCTCTACCTGATAGCCGGCCCTCTCGGCGACGGGATGACCGTTGGTGTAGGTGTCCATCCAGGTGAGGGCTACGCCGTCGATCTGGGCCCAGAGCAGTCCGTTTGCATGCATCTGGACTTCAGGCCTGCCGGCGATGAAGCTCTTGATGATCTGTTTGAGGGTCTTGCCGTATTTGTTCCAGATTCCTTTGCGGTCTGAAGTGAAGTCTATGTAGTTCTGCATCAGCAGCGCCATCCTGAGCGGAGCCTCGACCTGGCGTGAAGATATGAACAGGTCTTCTTTCCATTTGTCGATCATTCCGTCGATGACCCGCAGATAAGCTTTCACGTCGCCGTTGTTGTACAGCGTCAGTCCGGCGGCCGTCATCGTGGTGTCGCGGAGCTGGCCGACACCCAGCCAGGGGAAGCCCGAGCAGATCTCCAGCCTGCCTGCGCGCTCGAAGAAGAGTCTCGATGCTGCGCTGCGGAGAGTCGATTCGAAATCCTCGCACAGGCCGAACTTGGCGAATTCGGAATTGAATGTGCGTTTGAAACTTGCCGGCTCACAGGATTCGGTTGAAGCCGAGAACACTATGCTCTCACCCTTCTTGATGGGCATCTCGAAGAATCCGGGAACGAAGAGGTCTTCCTTGTAGGCGTAGCCTCTGCGGCGCTCCTCGGGATAGACGATGCCGTAATACCAGTCGGGATTGGCCACGTATTCCGATTTCTTGGATAGCTGCATGTTCAGTGTGGGAAGCGCTTCGTACAGCTTGAAAGCCTTTCCGTTGGGAATGTCGAAATAGTGGGTGTTAGCGCCGATGTTGCTCTGGGTCAGCTCGTGTATGCTCCTGAAGGACAGATAGGGGGTCAGGCGGAGGGTTGTCTCCGAATGAGCGTCCAGCAGGGTGTATTTGATAAGTACCCTGTCCTGGTTCTGGACCATAAGTATCTGTTTCTGGAATTTCATTCCACCGACGCTGTAGGTGATGGTCGGCACCGGGTCGTTCTCGTAATCCACGATGTATTTGTGCCCCCTGGGTTCGAAGATGTCACCGTAGCAGTGGATGCCGAGGTTGAAGCTCTTGCCGTGCTGAATGAGGGTCTCATCAAGGCTTGAGAGCAGGGCGTGCCTGCGCCAGTTCATCTTTTCGATGGGAACTGCAAGCAGGCAGTGATACTTTCTGGTGTTGCAGCATACGATGGTCGTATTGGCATATGCACCGGTACGGTTCGTTGCGATAAGTTCCCTCTTGAGAGAATACTCGAGGTTTACGAGCTCAGCTTTGTTGAATTTCAGATAAGCCATAAGTTGTCGTATGTATATGTCGAAAAATTGCAGTTTGGAATCAAACCGCAAAGATATAAAAATCAGCGTAATTTACAGAGTAAATTAGTCGTTTTCTTTACGTGCGAAAAACCTCCAGTGGAATATGATCAGATAGAAGGCTCCGACGGTTATGCAGCTGTCGGCAAAATTGAAGATGGCACTGAAGAAACGGAAGGGCTGGCCACCCCATATGGGGAACCAGTCGGGCAGCGTAGTGTCGATTATCGGGAAATAGAGCATATCGACCACCTTCCCGAAAAACAGTCCCGCATATCCGCCGCCTTCGGGAAACATCGTGGCCACCTGGGTGAATCCGCTTTCGCTGAATATCAGACCGTAGAACAGGGAGTCGAAGATGTTGCCTATGGCTCCGCACATTATGGCGGCGAGGCCGTAAAGGACTCCTGCCGGGACGTCATCCCGGGTGAGAAGCTTCTTGATATAGAAGAAGATAGCTATGCCGAGCGCTATCCTGAAGATTGTGAGCAGAAGTTTGCCGACGGCACCGCCGAAAGACATGCCGAAAGCCATCCCGATATTTTCGACGAAATATATCTGGAACCAGTCGCCGAGGACATTTATGCTCTGTCCAAGGGTCATGTTAGTCTTGACCAGGATCTTTGAGACCTGGTCAATGACTAACAATGCGATTACGAAAATTGTAAGTTTCTTGCCTTTGGAGAGCGCCATTATCTGTTCTTGTCGTTTTTCGCCTCGACGCTCAATGTGGCGTGGGGTACAAGTCTAAGACGCTCCTTGGGAATGAGTTTGCCTGTTTCACGGCATATGCCGTAAGTCTTGTTTTCAATTCGCACCAGAGCGGCTTCAAGGCTCCGGATGAATTTGTACTGGCGGGCTGCCAGTCTGCTGACTTCTTCTTTCGAAAGAGAAGAAGCACCCTCTTCCATCTGGAAGGTCGGAGATGTATCTTCAGTGTCGTTGCTGGCGCTCAGGTCTACAGACCCCTTGAGGACCTCGTATTCCTTCTTTGCGGCTTCTAGCTTCTCGAGGATCAGGGCCTTGAATTCCTGCAGCTCTTCGTCACTGTATCTCACTTTCTCGGCGACAGGGGCTTTTTCGGTTTTGGTTTTTGCCATATCTAACGGAGTTTTAGCTGGTGTTCTTTACAAAGATAGCAAAAGGCTTTCAGATATTAATTCACAAAAAACTTGTTTTTACGAACATCAGGCCTTGACGACCTTGATTTCAATGGTGCCTTCTTCCCATTCCACCTGAGTCCCGCCGAAATCCTTGCCGAAACTGATGCCCACTGCCAATGTCTGCTCGCAGACATATTGGCCGTAATCCTGGAGGGCGTCCTTCACTTCCGGAAGGTCTTCGACTGTCAGGGAGATGCGGTCCGTGACTTCGAATCCGCTGTCCTTGCGGAGGTTCTGGATGCGGTTGATCAGTTCCCTGGCGATTCCTTCGCGGCGGAGCCGGTCGGTGACGGTTATGTCGAGGGCCACCGTCAGCTCGCTGTCGCTCGCGACGAGCCAGCCCGGCATATCCTCTGAACTTATGCTGTAGTCTTCTTTCTCGAGCAGCACGTCTCCGGATGCGAGAGACAGGGTATAGGTTCCGCTCTTCTCGATGTCCGAAATCTGCTGCTGACCCATCTGGGCGAAAGCGGCTGCGATGTCCTTCATCTGCTTGCCGTATTTCTTGCCGAGGGTCTTGAAATTGGGTTTGATCTTCTTGGTGATCAGGCCTGCCGTGTCATAGATGAACTCCACTTCCTTGACGTTGACTTCGCTGGATACCAGGTTGCTCACCTTCTCGAACTGCTCCTTGAAGTGATTGTCGAGCACGGGAACCATAATCTTGGCCAGCGGCTGGCGGACCTTGATGTTGACCTTGCGGCGCAGGGCCAGAACCATCGAAGAACACCTCTGGGCCAGCTGCATCCTGTATTCCAGGTCAGGGTCGATGAGGGTTGCGTCGAATGAAGGCATATTCTCGTAATGGACGTTTTCGGCGTCTTCCACGAGGTCGCACCACAGGCGGTCCATGAAGAAGGGAGCGATGGGAGCAGACAGAAGCGCTACGGTCTTGAGGCAGTGGTACAGAGTCCTGTAGGCTCCGAGCTTGGAGGCAGTCATTCCGCCTCCCCAGAAACGCTTGCGGTTGAGGCGCACATACCAGTTGCTCAGGTTGTCGCATACGAAACTCTGGATGAGCCTTCCGGCAGTTGTGAGGTCGAAATCATCGTAGCAGGCTCTCACGTCTCTGATAAGGCTGTTCTCGAGAGATACCAGCCATTTGTCGATCTCAGTGAGTTCGGCTTTGCCCCTGGCATCATCCGGGTTGAATCCGTCGACGTTTGCATACAGAGCGAAGAATGAATATGTGTTGTATAGGGTTCCGAAGAACTTGCGGCGGATCTCGTCGACACCTTCCTCGTCGAAGCGGAGGTTGTCCCAAGGCTGGGCGTTGGTCAGCATGTACCAGCGAAGCGCATCGGCTCCGTACTTGTCAAGGGCTTCGAAAGGATTCACCGCATTGCCAAGGCGCTTGCTCATCTTGTTGCCGTTCTTGTCGAGCACGAGTCCGTTGGAGATCACGCTCTTGAAAGCGCATTTGTCGCTCACCATCGTGTTGATGGCGTGCAGCGTGAAGAACCATCCGCGTGTCTGGTCCACGCCCTCGGCTATGAAGTCGGCAGTCTGTCCGAAACAAGGCTTCCCAAGGTCCTTGAGGCCCTGCTGGGCATAAGGCATGGCGCCGGAATCGAACCAGACGTCGATAAGGTCGCTTTCACGGACCATCTTGCGCCCGCTGTCAGAAACCAGGAACAGTTCGTCGGCGTACGGACGGTGAAGGTCGATGCGGTCGTAATTCTCCTTTGAGAAGTCTCCCGGGACAAAACCTTTGTCCTTGAGATAGTTGGACTTCATTATGCCGGCTGCTACAGACTTCTCGAGTTCGTCGTAGAGTTCTGCGAGAGAGCCTATGCATTTTTCTTCCTTGCCGTCCTCGGTGCGCCAGATGGGAAGAGGCGTGCCCCAGAAGCGGCTTCTTGAGAGGTTCCAGTCCTGAAGGTTCTCAAGCCACTTGCCGAAACGGCCGGTTCCGGTCGATTCCGGTTTCCAGCGGATAGTCTTGTTCAGTTCTATCATCCTGGGCTGTACCGCAGTCGTGCGGATGAACCACGAGTCGAGAGGGTAGTAAAGGACGGGTTTGTCGGTCCTCCAGCAATGCGGATAGCTGTGGACGTGTTTTTCTATCTTGAAAGCCTTGCCCTGCTGCTTGAGGTCTACGCAGATGTCTATGTCGAGGGTGGGGTCGTCGGGACCGAGGCTGCTGTCATATGCGTTCTTGACATACCTGCCGGCATACTGGCCGTAGGTCTCGACGTCTACGCGTTCCCTGATGAAATCTTTGTCGAGGTCTTCGAGGCGGTAGAGCCTTCCGCTGCGGTCGACCATAGGCTGCTGGACTCCGTTGGCGTCAGTGAGCAGCATTGCAGGAACACCCGACTGCTTCGCCACCTTGTTGTCGTCGGCACCGAAGGTCGGGGCGATGTGGACGATACCGGTACCTTCTTCCGTCGATACGAAATCACCGCAGATGACCCTGAGGCCGCCTTCTGCACAACGTACCCAGGGAATGAGCTGCTCGTAGACGATGCCTTTCAGCTGAGAGCCCTTGAACGTCCCTTCAAGGACGGTGTATGGGTTCTTGTCGTTGAAGAGGGTGGTGACGAGCGCCTTGGCTACGACGTAGATTGCGGGTTCCTTTGAATAGGGATTGACGCTCTCGACCCTTACGTATTCGATGTTGGGGCCGACGCAGAGGGCTGTGTTGGAAGGCAGGGTCCACGGGGTGGTCGTCCACGCCAGGATGAACACGGGCAGGGGACTGTCTCCGAAGAGCGGCTGTGACGTGCTGTTCTTGACTACCTTGAACTGGACGGTGCAGGTGGTGTCCTTTACATCCCTGTAGCAGCCCGGCTGGTTGAGCTCGTGAGTGCTGAGGCCTGTGCCGGCGGCAGGAGAATATGGCTGGATCGAATATCCCTTGTAGAGGTATCCTTTCTTGTAGATATCTTTCAGGAGATACCAGAGGGTCTCGATATAGCTGTTGTCATAAGTCACATAAGGGTTGTCGGTATCCACCCAGTAACCGATCTTTTCGGTGAGGTCAACCCACTGGTCGGTGTATTTCATCACCTCCTTTCGGCAGGTGTTGTTGTATTCTTCGACAGAGATTGTCTTGCCGATGTCTTCCTTGGTTATACCGAGGGTCTTTTCCACTCCGAGCTCGACCGGCAGTCCGTGGGTGTCCCATCCCGCCTTCCTTTCAACCAGATATCCGGACTGGGTCTTGTATCTGCAGATGGCGTCCTTGATGGAACGTGCCATAACGTGGTGGATACCAGGCATTCCGTTGGCTGAAGGAGGACCTTCGTGGAATACGAATCTGGGTTGTCCTTTTCGCAGTTCGAGGGTATGCCTGAAGGCGTCCTGCCTGCGCCATTTTTCCAGTATGCTGCGGTTAACCTCTACAAGGTCAAGCTGTTTGTACTCGGTAAAACTCATCATTCAAATTTTAGAATTTGCAAAGATACTATAATTCCGTAATTTCGCGCAAGGCTTTTTAAGGAGTCAATCCGATGGGAATAATAGACATAGTCATAATCTGCTGTTTTCTGCCCTCGCTCTACTTCGGGGCGAAGAACGGCTTTGTCAGGCAGGCAATCTCCCTGATAGTATTGTTCTTCGGTATCAAACTGTCGATCTCTCTGAGCCCTTCGGTGGCTGAATGGCTGCAGAGCCGTGTCGAGATACAGCCCACCTGGATTTCAGTGATCAGTTTCGCTGTAGTTTTCATCGCCGTCGCCCTGGTGTTCGCCCTCGTGGAGAAACTGCTGGACTCCATCATCAAGTTCACGATGCTCGGGTGGATCAACAGGCTGCTCGGCATAGTCTTCTCTATGCTGAAGGTAGCGGTGCTCCTTAGCATCCTTGCCTATTTCGTCAACTCAGCAAACGACATGCTGGGATTCATCAGCGAGGAGGATCTGGCTGATTCCAATTTTTTCAAGCCACTTTTGGATTTGTCCGACAAGGTATTTCCGGCTTTGAAGTCGTTAATCCAACAACAGCAAGCCGCTGACGCAACGACAATAGTTGCGTAATTGTCGGCAGCCTATCTTTTTTTCTCTTTTTATTGCTCTATTTTGCTCCTGCAAACGGGAAGAAGCCTCCCGTTTCTTGACGGACTCATCAACAGGATCAGAACAGGGTATGGCAATGAAAGGAATAAAGCAACACGACGCAACCGACTGTGCGGTGGCCTGCATCGTATGGATAGCACGCTGGTACGGCCTGAGCCTGCCGCTTGTCACGGTACGCCAGATGTGCGGGGCGACGCCACAGGGAACTACTATAAAAGGAGTGCTCGACGGCTGCTGCTCGATAGGACTTGAGGCCAGGGCCTGGAAGTCTGCCGACAGGGACGTCGAGGCGTTGAGGCAGGTGCCGGGGCCGGCCATACTGCATCTTGAAAAGGATGACGGGATGCTGCATTTCGTGGTGCTCTGCGCCGTGAACCATAAGGGGTTCGTGATAATGGACCCGGCTAAGGGAAACATTGAAACAGTCCGGGAAGAGTATATCGCCCGGCAGTGGAGCGGCTATCTGGTGGCATGCGAGCCGGGAGAGAAGTTCGTGAAAGGGGACAGGACGGTGAGTCCGGTCAGGAGGATTGCCCGCATAACCAAAGTTTACGGCAGGCAGCTTGCCCTGACGACTGCCGCATCGATGCTGTATATCGTCCTTGCCCTGAGCACCTCCATCTTCCTCCAGCATATAGTGGACGACGTGATTCCGTCGGAAGATGTGTCTGCTGTGGCTTTCGTGGCGGCCGCAATGTCGCTGCTGGCCGTCCTCGCCTTCGCCTGCGGGTTCGGAAGGATAATGTCAGCGCTGAAGGCCTCCATCGGCATCGACTATTCTCTGGTGACGGACTATCTGCACCATCTTTTCACTCTGCCGGTCAGTTTCTTTACACTGCGTGGAAGCGGAGAGCTGGCTTCCAGGGTATATGACGCGATGAAGATCCGTTCTTTCATCGTCAACGGCATCTCTGCGCTCCTGCTGAGCGTATGTACACTCCTTGTCTCATTCGCCTTGATGTTCACCTACTACTGGAAACTTGCTTTATTGATGCTGATGTTTATTCCGTTGTACACACTTGTGTACGCCGTTTCCGACAAGGTGAACAAAAAGGCGAACAGAGACATGATCGAGGCGTCGGCGGCATTTGAAGAACGCACCGTGGAAGGAATCTCAGCCATCAGTACAGTCAAGTATATGTGTGCAGAAAAACCGGTGGCCGCACGGATCGACAGCCAGTACGCCAGGCTCTGCGACAAGATGTATGCCGGGGGACGCTGGGCCGGGCTGTTCTCGGAAACCACCGAGGCCGTGTCGAAGGCCTTGACCATCACGCTGCTCGCCGCCGGTTCGATGTTCGTGCTTGCAGGCTCCCTCTCTGTGGGAGAACTGGTGTCGTTCTACTCGATGATAACCCTGTTCTCTACACCGATGGGACAGCTTGTCGGGCTGAACGGCAGCTATACTGAAGCGAAAGTGTCAGCCGAAAGGCTGTTCGAGATAATGGATTTCGAGAGCGAAAGGCAGGAAGGTGCTGACCCTGCAGGAGCGGAAGGCCCTCTCGTGTTCAGGGACGTAAGTTTCTCCTATCCGGGCTGCAGTGCGCTGATCGAGCATTTCGATGCGACTTTCGAACCCGGGAAGATCACGGCGGTGACGGGTGACAGCGGATGCGGAAAAAGCACTTTGGCCGCATTGGCTATGAGGGGTTACGGACCTGTCGAAGGCAGTATAACGCTTGGCGGGGTGGACATCTCGTTGTTCGGTCTGCCGCAGTGGAGGAGACGCTCGGCTCTCGTGCCCCAGGAGAGCGTACTGCTCAACGCCACCGTGATGGACAACATCACGGGCGGAGAAAAGGACCCCGATATGGAACGCATTGCCGAACTGCTGGTGAGTCTTGACATGCAAGGTCTCGTGGCGTCTCTTCCCATGGGACTGCTCACCAGGACAGGAGAGAGGGGAGCGTCCCTTTCGGGAGGACAGAAACAACGTATCGCACTGGCAAGGGCCCTTTACCGGAAACCGAAGATGCTCATCCTGGACGAGGCTACATCTTCGCTTGACAGCGCCTGTGAAAGGACCGTGCTGGATACTGTCCGCAGGCTCGCGGACGACGGGATGACGGTCATCATGATCACACACAAGAAGGACAATCTCAGGATTGCTGATAAAATCATAGATATGAGTGCGCGCTCAGAGGTGATGCCTGCACACCTTCGATTTGCAGACAAAAACAACATTTAATCTATCGCTACTATGGAAGAAAAGAGAATGAATGAGATCGGACTGGAGTTGATATCTTCTTCCGAGCTCGCCGTCAGAGGCGGAACCACAGGTGAAACTATCCGCAAGGTTCTGGAGATCACCGTGGCCTTATGCACTTTTGTAAAGAACTACTGGTCGTCTATCGTGAAAGGCTATCACGACGGTTACACCTATGGACACTAGAAGAAGGGGAGGGAGAACTATGAAAACCTACAGAGATTATTTCGCCGAAGTCAGTGCCGGCGAGGCCGTCCTTGTTGTCGGAGGCGTGGATGCCAGCTTCAAGGAACTGCTGTACAATATCGCTTTTTTCGTAGGAAGGTTCGTCAGGTTGATTTTCGGCCCTAAAGTGCCGGTTGCCTAGGCAACGTTCCGTTCCCTGCCTGCAGCGGATTCCGAACCCGGAATCCGCTGCTTTTTTCATAATTCGGTCAAAAACCTTAATTTTGGGGCTCGCAATGAAACAGAATCTGATATTGTCGATAGAAACCAGTGGGGCAGCCTGCTCTGCCGCTCTCTCAGAGGGAGGCTCCGTAATCGGGTCCGTCACTCTGGATGACAGCAACCGCCAGTCTTCTATGCTGGTGCCCGCAATAGAATCCCTTTTCAGAAAGTGTTCCCGCATGATGCCGGAGTGCGATGCCGTCGCTGTCAGCAGCGGCCCGGGCTCCTATACCGGCCTGCGTGTCGGCGTTTCCACTGCGAAGGGTATCTGCTATGGTCTGGGTAAGCCGCTGATAGCCGTGCCTACGCTCGAGATCCTGCTCGCTGAGGCTCGGTCTATGGAGCAGTGTGCCGGTGCCGATTTTTATGTGCCGATGCTGGATGCCCGCAGGATGGAGGTCTATCAGGCAGTGTACGACGCTTCCGGAAAATGCATCGAAGAGGTGTCGGCCAAAGTCCTGGACCAGGACAGCTACCGGGACCTGCTGGCAGCAGGCAAGGTGGTCTTCATAGGCACCGGTGCGGGAAAGTACTCGGAAGCGTTTCCCCACCCGGACGGCATCTATGTCCCTTGCGTACCAAAGGCCTCTTATATGGCCTCTGCGGCCCTGGCTGCATTTGAAGCCGGACGCTTCGAGGACGTGGCGTATTTCGAACCGTTCTATCTGAAGGAGTTTGTCGCCGTCGTCAAGAAAAATCCAATATAAATTCATACCTTTACGCGATTTCAAGTCACATAACTGCAATATGAACAGAATTATCGAAAAGAAACTGCTTGCACAGAACATCTACCTGATCAGGGTGGAAGCTCCGCGCATAGCGGCATCGGCGCTGCCGGGACAGTTCCTGGTGGTCATCAACGATGCAAAAGGCGAAAGGATTCCGCTTACCATCAGTGATTACGACAAAGAAGCCGGCACGGTTGACATGGTCATCCAGCAGATAGGCGTTTCGACCAGGCTGCTTTGCTCACGTAATGTAGGAGAGTGCTATTCAAGCGTTCTCGGCCCTCTCGGCGTTCCGTCTGACTTTGTGAAAATGAGCGACGAAGAGCTCAAGGGGCGCAGGTATCTGTTCGTTGCAGGAGGCGTGGGCACCGCTCCCGTCTATCCGCAGGCCAAGTATCTGCACGAGAAAGGTGCCGTGGTAGACGTCATCATCGGCGCCAAGACCAAGGACCTGCTTATTTTCGAAGAGGCTATGAGCAAGGTCTGCACCAACCTCTATGTTTGCACCGACGACGGTTCATACGGCTTTGGCGGTCTTGTGACCAAGAAGATCGAAGACCTGCTGAGCCAGGGCAAGACATACGACCAGGCTGTGGCCATCGGTCCTATGATTATGATGAAATTCGTGACCAGGACCCTTCAGCCTTCAGGCATTCCTTTGACTGTCAGTCTCAACACCCTTATGGTGGATGCCACCGGAATGTGCGGAGCCTGCCGCGTTACCGTGGGAGGCAAGACCCGCTTCGCCTGCGTGGAAGGCCCCGAGTTCGACGCATACCAGGTCGATTTCGACGAGGCTATGCGCCGCCAGGGTATGTACAATGCCGAAAAAGTCACATCTCATACTCATAAATGCAAAATCGGGAGGGAATAACAATGCAAGATCGTTTTACCAGAGTCAAGGTCAGAGAACAGGACCCGAAGGTAAGGGCTCACAATTTCGACGAGGTATGTCTGGGCTATGACAAGGAAGAGGCTGTGCTCGAAGCAAGCCGCTGCCTGCATTGCAAGAAGCCGATGTGCGTGAGCGCATGCCCGGTCAACATCCAGATCCCCGATTTCATAGAGCAGGTGAAGAACGGCGATTTCGCCGCCGCTGCTGAAGTAATCGCACGTGACAGCTCGCTGCCCGCCATCTGCGGCCGTGTCTGCCCCCAGGAAACCCAGTGCGAAGGAAAGTGCATCCTCGGCAACAAGGGTGAAGCCGTAGCCATAGGCAAGCTCGAGCGCTTCGTGGCTGACTGGTCCCGCGAGAACGGCGTCAAGTTCAACGAGTGCAAGCCTGCCAACGGCAAGAAGGTTGCCATCGTCGGCAGCGGCCCGTCAGGCCTTGCCTGCGCTACTGACCTCGCAAAGGCCGGATTCAAGGTACACGTCTTCGAAGTCCTGCACAAGGTCGGCGGAGTGCTGCAGTACGGTATTCCCGAGTTCCGTCTTCCGAAAGACCGTGTCGTCAGCAAGGAAGTCGAGGCTCTCAAGGACCTTGGCGTGGAGTTCGAGACGGACGTCATCGTGGGCCGTACGGTCACTGTTGACGACCTGATGGACAAGGAAGGTTACGACGCCGTGTTCATCGGCACCGGAGCCGGTCTTCCGAGATTCATGAACATTCCGGGAGAGAACCTGAACGGCGTGGTTTCAGCCAATGAGTTCCTCACCCGCAACAACCTTATGCACGCATATGAAGAAGGTTACGAGACCCCCATCTACGCCGGTGCGAAATGCGTTGTCGTCGGTGGCGGAAACGTCGCTATGGACGCTGCCCGCACTGCGCTGCGTCTCGGAGCCGAGGTTACGATAGTCTACCGCCGTACCGAGACTGAACTCCCGGCCCGCCGTGAAGAGGTTCATCACGCAAAGGAGGAAGGTATCGTGTTCAGTATGCTTTCAAATCCTGTCGAGGTCCTCGGAGACGAGAAAGGCTGGGTAAGAGGCGTGAGATGCATCCGTATGGAGCTCGGCGAGCCTGATGCCAGCGGCCGCCGTTCGCCCATCCCTGTACCCGGCTCTGAATTCGACGTCGAGTGCGATGTGGTGATCATGGCGCTGGGTACTTCTCCCAACCCTCTGATCGCTTCCACAACTCCGGGTCTCGAGACCAACCGCCACGGCTGCGTCGTGCTGAACGAGCAGGACCAGACCAGCCGCAGGCACGTATACGCCGGCGGTGACGTGGTTACAGGCGCGGCTACCGTAATCCTCGCCATGGGTGCGGGGCGCAAGGCCGCCGCTGCCATAATGAGAGACCTGCTTCCTGAAGAATAATTCCGGATTACGATGGGTGTCGGTAAATGGATAACCGGATTCCTGGGCTGGATGATGTTCGGCCCCATTGGAGGACTTGTGGGTTTCTTCCTGGGCAGTCTGCTGGACGGAGGATCCTTCATCCAGATAGGTGACGGCACCCAGCCGCCCTACGGCGGAAACACCGGCGGATATACCGGAGGAAATACAGGCGGCTATACCCGCGAACAGCAGCGCACCGGACAGCGCAACAGCTTCCTGATGAGTCTGCTCGTCCTGTCCGCGGCAGTCATCAAGGCTGACGGACATTTCGTGAAATCCGAGCTCGAGTACGTCAAGAACTTCCTCAGGCAGAACTTCGGCGAAGATGCCGCAGAACAGGCCAAGGACATCATCAAAGGGCTGATGGAAAAGGACATCAACATCTATGAGGTCGGGGCCCAGATCAAGATGTACATGAACTACTCCCAGCGTCTGCAGCTCTTCCACTATCTGGTGTCCCTGGCACAGAGTGACGGAAGGGTGACAGGCGGCGAGGTGGACATCCTAGGCGTCATCGCCGGCTCGATCGGCCTGTCTTCGCAGGACACCGAGTCCATCCTGTCGATGTTCAAGAACGACCTGGAGTCTGCGTACAAGGTGCTCGAGATCGACTCTTCCGCCACTGACGATGAAGTCCGCAAGGCCTACAAGCGTATGGCGCTGAAATATCATCCCGACAAGGTTTCCACTCTCGGCGAAGACGTCCAGAAGGCTGCAGAGGAGAAGTTCAAGAATGTCCAGGAGGCCTACGAAAAGATCAAGAAGTCAAGAGGAATGTCATAAAAATTACGGCATCCGGGCCGCTAAAAAGAATCTGTAATGAATTTTGTCTGAGCACTTTCATTACAGATTCTTTTTTTATATCTTTACAAAGATTAGCCTCCCAAAAGCGTTTTCTTGGAAATCATTTTTAGTATCAATAATATAAATAACTGAAAAACAATAATTTATTATGGCAAAATTCGAATTCAAACAGGGGTGCAAGTACGCTATGCTGGTTCCGACAAGTATGGGATTGCGCATTACTCCCGGGGACGGACAGCCCGTTCAATGCAGTGACGTTTTCAAGCTTTATGCAACTAGCGCCGAGACCAATGTGGCCAGCGTCTCATCTTATCTTGGACTTCCGGTGAAAGTGCTTACTACCTTCGTGGAAGGCAGTCCGTTCGCTTCTTTCATCAAGGCTAATCTTCGCAGCCGTGGAATGGATTTCGAAGGTGTCGAAGTTCCTCAGGGCGGCCCCTGGGGCTACCGTCACCAGATCAACGTAGCCGACAGCGGTTTCGGTTCACGCGGACCCCGCGTATGGAACGACCGTGCAGGCGAGGTCGGACGTACACTGAACGCCAAGGATTTCGACCTTGACCGCATCTTCGGTCAGGAGGGAGTGCAGATCGTTCACCTTTCAGGCCTCATCGGTGCGCTGAGCCCCGAGACCACCAAGTTCTGCCTCGAGATTGCAAGGGCAGCCAAGAAGTATGGCTCAAAGGTAAGCTTCGACCTCAATTACAGGGCATCCTTCTGGATCGGCCGCGAGAAGGAGCTTCACGACGCTTTCAGCGAAATCTGCTCTATCGCAGACGTGCTCATCGGCAATGAGGAAGACTTCCAGCTCTGCCTCGGCATCGAAGGTCCCGAGGCCGGCGGAAAGGACATCGCATCCAAGATCGAAGGCTTCAAGGAGATGATCAACCGCGTGCGCAAGGAATATCCCAACGCCCAGGTTTATGCAACCACCCTGCGTCAGGTCAACCATACCAACAGCCACAACTGGGGCGCCATCATGTATGAAGGCGGCAACTGGCACGTAGTCGAGCCTCGCGAGATCCACGTCCTCGACCGCATCGGCGGCGGCGACGGTTTCGTAGGCGGCTTGCTCTACGCTATGCTGAGAGGCTGGGAGCCTGAGAAATGGATCCAGTTCGGCTGGGCTACCGGCGCTCTGGCCACCACTATGCTTACCGACTATGGCCAGCCTGCCGACGAGGACCAGGTATGGAGCATCTGGAAAGGCAACGCACGTGTAAAACGCTAGAAACTCCACGTTATGCTGTACTACGCTAGAGGTTCAAAGACCGACAACATAACCCCGGACGAGGTACGTGCTATCCTCAAGGAGGTCTTCGACAAGATGGGCCCGAAGAACAGGGTTGTCGCCCTGCCTCCTGATTTCACCAGGTTCAATTCTTACGCAGGCCCGATCACCGAGATGGTGTACGACTACTTCCAGGACAAGCTTACGGACGTGATGCCGGCTCTCGGTACTCACACTCCCATGACCGAGGAGCAGATCAAGACTATGTTCGGCCACACTCCCCGCGAGATCTTCCGTGTCCACGACTGGCGCAACGATGTCGTGACGGTTGGTGAGGTCCCTGCCGAGTATGTGGAGAAAGTGTCAGAAGGCAAGCTGCACTACACCTGGCCTGCACAGGTCAACAAGATGTTGCTCGAGAAGGACATCGACCTGATCCTTTCTATCGGTCAGGTGGTGCCTCACGAGGTGATCGGCATGGCCAACTACACGAAGAACATTTTCGTGGGCGTCGGCGGAAACCTGGGTATCAACCGCAGCCACTTCATCGGTGCCGTATATGGTATGGAACGGCTTATGGGCCGTGCCAAGTCTCCGGTCCGCGACGTGATGGAGTATGCAAGACAGAACTTCATCAAGGACCTGCCCATCGTCTATATCCAGACCGTTCTGGCAAAGAACTACGAGACCGGCAAAATGGAGCTCAAGGGTATATTTATCGGCGACGATTTCGAGTGCTTCCAGAAAGCTGCCGACCTGTCTCTCGAGACCAACTTCATCATGGTCGAGAAGCCGATCAAGAAGTGCATCGTTTATCTCGATCCGGAGGAGTTCAAGAGCACCTGGCTGGGCAACAAGGCTGTCTACCGCACCCGTATGGCCCTGGCTGACGACGGCGACCTTATCATCCTTGCCCCGGCTCTCCGCGAGTTCGGCGAGGATGCGGCCATCGACAAGCTGATCCGCAAGTACGGCTACAAGGGCACCCCGAAGATTCTCAAGGATACCGACGAGAACGCCGACCTGCAGGAGAACCTGGGCGCTTCGGCTCACCTCATCCACGGTTCAAGCGAAGGACGCTTCCGTATCACCTACTGCCCGGGCCCTGCCGTAAGCAAGGAGGAGATAGAGGGAGTAGGCTTCATCTACGGCGACCTGAACGAGATGCTCGAGAAGTATCCGATCGACAAGATGAAGGACGGCTGGAACACGCTGCCTTCAGGCGAGGAGGTATACTACATCTCTAACCCTGCGCTCGGTCTCTGGGCGCATCCCGACAGATTCAAGGACTAACTAATAATAATATCATCAGACATACTAATGGAAAAGAAATCAGACATTGGCCTTATCGGCCTGGCGGTGATGGGAGAGAACCTCGTGCTCAATATGGAGAGCAAGGGTTTCCGCGTAAGCGTGTTCAACCGCACCGTATCTAAAGTTGAGAATTTTATGAATGCCCGCGCCAAGGGTAAGAACATCTACGGCGCCATGTCACTCGAGGACCTCGTGGCTTCTCTGGAACGTCCGCGCAAGGTGATGCTGATGGTGAAGGCCGGCCAGGCTGTGGACGACTTCATCGAGAAGCTCATCCCGCTGCTGGAACCCGGCGACATCATCATCGACGGCGGTAACACCCACTATCCTGACACCAACCGTCGTACCGCATACGTGGAGAGCAAGGGTCTTCTCTACATCGGTACCGGCGTTTCAGGCGGTGAGGAAGGCGCCCTCAAGGGTCCGTCTCTGATGCCCGGCGGTTCGAAGGCTGCGTGGCCTATCGTCGCTCCCATCTTCCAGAAGATCTGCGCACAGGTTGCCGACGGTCCTTGCTGCGACTGGGTGGGCGAGAACGGCGCCGGTCACTTCGTAAAAATGGTCCACAAC
>JAFZBF010000035.1 GCA_017561885.1 Bacteroidales bacterium
ATAATTCATTAAATGTCATATAATCAGCGTTTTGTAAATCACGGTCCTGGTATTAGCTGACATCAAGTGTCGTAATAAGAGTGAAAATGGAGATTCTACATATCAAACGAGCTTCCCGAAGGCCTTGCTTTCCGTGCAGCAGAAGGCCGGAACCGACATAAGCCCGTCGGTTGCCCCAGGCATTGCTGCCGCGAGCCTTGCCGGCGTGATTTGTAAATAATTGTGTACCAAAGATATATGCAATTATCCTCCTGCAAAATTGAACGAGGATAATTCATTAAATGTCATATAATCAGCGTTTTGTAAATCACGCTCATGGTATTAGCTGACATCAAGTGTCGTAATAAGAGTGAAAATGGAGATTCTACATATCAAACGAGCTTCCCGAAGGCCTTGCTTTCCGTGCAGCAACGATATTGCAAGATAAATACTACCTTTATGAAAAGTTTGGAATAAGGTAGATATGAGCATAACTGATGCATTTGAAAAGGCTTTTGTCCGGAAGCATGAGAAGGGCTGGGAGAAGATATATGTGATTGTGGATATCCACGACACTATCCTTCACGCCTGCTATGACAAAGGTGAATCTTATGACTATTTCCCATTCGCCAAGGAAGCATTGCAGATGATGTCATCACGAGATGATATCTGTCTTATTCTCTGGAGTGGCAGCCCCATAGAGATCCTGAAAACCTACCGGGACCGATTCGCCGTCGATGGAATCCTCTTCGAATACATCAACGAAAACCCAGAAGTGGAGAACAGCGCATTCCAGGACTTCGACAAGAAACTGTACTTCAACGTCGGAATCGACGACCGTTTCGGTTTCGAACCCGAGAAAGACTGGGAACAAGTGACAGAAGCCCTATTTGCTAAATAATTCTTACATTACATACTCAAACCAAATAAACTCTGAATATGAAAAAGATACTTTCGATTTTAATCCTTGCTGCGCTCTGCCTGTTTGGGATGAGTGCAGCGAACAGGGTGAGTGTGGAGCAGGCAGAACAGGAGTTCGCGCAGGCTGCTGCGATACCTGATCTGCCGATCGAGACACAGACTCTGAAGTCAAATGTCGACGGTCATCCGCTGGCCCAGGCTATCATAAGACCTGTGGGGACTCCGAAGGCAATCGTGGTGTTCTCACACGGAATGGCCGAGCATAAAGAGCGTTACTATCCGTTCATGCAATATCTGGCTAAGAACGGTTATGTTTGCGAGATGCACGACCATCGCGGCCACGGCGGCAGTATTACCAAGAAAGCCGGCCTCGGCGACTTCGGCACCAACAAGGTACGTGCTATCAGCGACGATTTGCAGCAGATGGTCCTTTACATGAAAGACCAGTATCCCGGCTTGCCGGTTTATCTGTTCGGTCATAGCATGGGCACTATGGTGGGCCGTATGTATCTGCAGGACTACGACAGCTCTATCGACAAGGCCGTGCTCTGCGGCGCCCCCGGTGGAAATGCAGTGGCAAAAGTCAGCTTCGCAATCAAGTGGAGAAACTTCTGGGCTCCCCACAAGGTCCACAGCACCAAGACCTTCGAGGCTTTTGACAACGGCGGCCTGAAAAACAACTGGCTGTCAGTAAATGAAGAGAATGTGAAAGCTTACAATGCCGACCCGCTCTGCGGCTATCCTTTCACCAACAACGGCCAGTACAATCTGAGCATGATGTCGAGAGAGATTGCCAAGGACAACTGGGGCATCGAAAATCCTGACCTGCCCATCCTCTTTATTGCCGGCGAAAATGATCCGGCCATCGGAAATCCCGAGCGCTGGGCCAAGCTGATCGAGTTCGTACAGTCTCAGGGCTACAAGAATGTAGACCGCATACTTTATCCAGGTCTCAAGCACGAGCTGCTTCTGGAAATCAACAAAGAGCAGATCTGGGCCGATGTGATGGCATTCTTCGACGAATAGTATTTTGTAAATTCAAAATTATTCGCGTCCTTTGCAAAAAATAAACGAATGATCCGCAGATTCCATATGCACCACCATCACCATATCGACTGATAAGGGTAGGTGTTTGCATATATAGTTCTGCTACAAATACGCAAAAGCTTACTCTTATATCGAGTAAGCTTTTTTGTTTAGATAACATATTAAAATGAACAATACGATGCGCATAGCAATCCAGGCCAAAGGCAGGCTAAGCGAAGACAGCCTCGAATTCCTGAAAGACTCGGGAATCAGAATAGACGAACTCAAACGCAAGTTCCTTGCAAAAGCAGCCAACTTCCCGATGGAAGTACTTTATCTCAGAGACGACGATATTCCCGGCGTAGTAGCAGACGGCTCTGCCGACATAGGCATCGTAGGACTCAATGAAGTTCTGGAGTCCGATGCCGACGTGGAAATAGTCCGCAAGATGGATTTCGGCGACTGCCGCATATCCCTCGCCATACCCAAGGATCAGGAATACACCGGCCCCTCATTCTTCAACGGCAAACGGATAGCAACATCGTATCCCAAGATACTCCGCAGATGGCTTGATGAGAATAAGGTCGATGCAGAAATCCGCGTAATTCTCGGCTCAGTGGAGATATCCCCCGCCGCAGGCATCGCCGACGCCATCTTCGACATAGTGTCGTCGGGCGGCACCCTCGTGTCGAACGGACTGAAGGAAGTCCAGACCGTGGTCGAGTCGCAGGCCGTGCTTATTGCCAACAGGAACCTGAGTGTCGACAGCCGGGTACTCCTGGATTCGATGATCTTCCGTTTCGATGCAGTAATCGACAGCCGCGGCAAGAAATACATCCTGATGAACATTCCCACAGAGAAAGTGTCAGAAGCCGTGAAGATTCTTCCCGCCATGCGAAGCCCTACCGTTATGCCCCTCGCAGCAGAAGGCTGGTGCTCACTGCATTCAGTAGTAGACGAAGCCGGAATGTGGGAAAAGATTGAAAAACTCAAAGCCCTCGGAGCCGAAGGCATCCTTGTGCTGCACCTTGATAAAGTAATTGCGTGATGGAAATATACGTAAATCCCCCCAGGGAACAATGGAATGAACTGATGGCAAGAGTCTCCGTCAATGACGACGACATAGCGGCCATCGTAAACGACATCCTGCATAAGGTAAAGGAAGGCGGAGATGCCGCAATCCGGCAGATAGCCACCGAAGTCGAAGGATTCTGCCCGGAAACTTTTCTGGTGAGCGAAGAAGAGATTGCCGCCTCAGAAGAACTGGTCAGCGCCAAACTTCAGAGAGCGATCAACGCAGCCGCCCGCAATATCCGCGAGTTCCATCAGGCCCAGCGCCCCGTTCCTGTAGAAGTCGAGACCATGGCCGGAGTTATGTGCCGCCGCAGAGCCATTCCGATAGAAAAGGTCGGCCTGTACATACCTGGAGGCAGCGCACCTCTGTTCTCGACCTTGCTTATGCTTGCCATTCCGGCCAAGCTGGCAGGTTGCAAAGAGATAGTTCTCTGCACACCCTGCGGAAAGGACGGCCAGGTCAATCCCGCCGTGCTTTATGCAGCATCAGTCTGCGGAGTCAGCAAAATCTACAAGATCGGCGGAGCCCAGGCCATTGCAGCGATGGCATATGGCACAGAAAGCGTACCCAAGGTCATGAAGATATTCGGCCCCGGCAACAGGTTCGTCACCAAGGCAAAACAGGCAGTAAGCGCAGCCGGAGTGGCAATAGATATGCCCGCAGGCCCCTCTGAGGTAATGGTGATGGCAGATGAGAATGCCAGAGTATCGTTCGTGGCTTCAGACCTGCTTTCGCAGGCAGAACACGGCCCCGACAGCCAGGCAATCCTTGTTTGCAACGACGAGATCCTGGCCAACGAAGTATATATGGAAGTAGAGGCGCAGACCGAAGACCTGCCCCGCAGGGAGATAGTTGAAAGAGCTTTGGAGAACAGCAGAATAGTGGTTTTCGACGATATCGACACGATGGTAGAGTTCGCCAACGGCTATGCCTCGGAACATCTCATCATCAATATGGAAGATCCGTGGAGCGTGGCAGACCGCATCACCGCCGCAGGCAGCATATTCATCGGCCCTTACTCTCCTGAAAGCGCCGGGGACTATGCTTCAGGCACGAACCACACCCTGCCTACCATGGGCTGGGCCGCCTCGTTCAGCGGTGTCGGCCTCGACAGCTTCCTGCACTTCATCACATACCAGGAACTGTCGAAGAAAGGCCTGCTGTCGCTCAGCAACGTTATAATCAGCATGGCCGACGCAGAGGGACTGACAGCGCACGGAAATGCCGTGAAGGTGAGGTTGTACAACAACAAAATAGAAAGAAGGAATGAAGACTGACATAATGAGTCTGGTGAGGGCCAACATCGCCCGTCTGACACCGTATTCGACCGCAAGGGACGAATACAAGGGCGCTCTGGGCATCTTTCTGGATGCTAACGAGAACCCGTATCAGAACGGCCTGAACCGTTATCCCTCGCCGTCTCAGAAAGAGAAGGTGCGCACGCGCATAGCTGAACTGAAGGGCGTCAGCCCCGAGCGTCTGTTCATGGGAAACGGCAGCGACGAGGCCATCGACCTGTGCTACCGTGTGTTCTGCGAGCCGCGTATAGACAATGCCATCGCAATCGCCCCGAGCTACGGCATGTACAGCGTCTGCGCCGCCATAAATGACGTGGAGTTCCGCAGCGTGCCTCTCAGGTCGGATTTCTCACTGCCGGTGGAGGAGCTGCTGGAGGCTGCCGACGCGCATTCGAAGCTGATGTTCCTATGTTCCCCCAACAACCCTACTGCTAACGCGTTCGAGCCAGAGCAGCTGCTGCAGCTGGTGGAACGTTTCAGTGGAATGGTAGTGGTAGACGAGGCTTACGTCGATTTCTCAGACAAAGGCAGTCTCAAAACATATATTGACAAATATCCCAATCTGATCGTGCTCCAGACCCTCTCGAAGGCCTACGGCATGGCCGGCCTCCGTGTGGGCCTTGCCATTGCAGACGAGAAGGTGGTTTCTATCTTCAAGCAGGTGAAATATCCCTACAATATTGGCACGGACACTCTGGGCTTCGCAGAGAAGAATCTGGAGATGGACATAACGAGCCAGATCGAGGAGCTCAAGGCGCAGCGCAACATGCTGGCGAGCGAGCTGCTGAAGTTCCGCTGCGTGGAGAAGGTGTATCCCAGTGACGCCAACTTCCTGCTGGTGAAGGTGATCCGCGCCCGCGAACTCTACGACCGCCTGATTGCGGATGAGCTTATCGTGAGGGACCGTTCGACAACCAAAGGCTGTGAAGGCTGCCTGCGTATCACTGTCGGGACACCCGAAGAAAACCGTAAACTGTTAGAAATCATAAGCGATTATGACAAACGATAGAAAGAAAGCCCTTTTCATCGACCGCGACGGCACCATCCTGGTAGAACCGATGCCGAGCGAGCAGGTCGACAGCTTCGACAAGTTCGAGTTCGTCGAAGGAGCGATCAGTGCCCTCAGGAACATTGCCGCTCTGGACTACGAACTCGTTCTTGCCACCAACCAGGACGGCCTGGGAACCGAAAGTTTTCCCTACGATGATTTCATCGGCCCGCACCGCTTGATGCAGAGGGTGCTTGCCGGCGAAGGCATCCGCTTTGCCGACGAGCTGATAGACCCGACATTCCCTGCCGACAATGCACCTACCCGCAAGCCGGGCGTCGGAATGTTCGGCAAATACCTGGCCGGAGACTATGACCTTGCGGAAAGCTATGTGATAGGCGACCGCGCCACCGACGTCCAGCTGGCAAAGAACCTGGGCTGCAAGTCGATCCTGCTTGATGTGGAAGGCAAGGGCGCCGGTTTGGAAGCTGACTATACCGCCCGCAGCTGGGCCGATGTGGCTGAATACTTGAGAAGGGGCAGCCGCGTGGCGAAAGTAGTGCGCAACACCAGCGAGACGCAGATCAGCGTCACCGTCGATCTCGACGGACGCATTCCGAGCAGCGTCGACACAGGACTGAAATTCTTCGACCATATGCTGGAGCAGATTGTGCATCACGGCGGAGTGAGCCTGCAGATCGCTGCGAAAGGCGACCTGGAGGTGGACGAGCACCATACTATGGAAGATGTGGCCATAGCCCTGGGCAATGCAATCAGCAAGGCCCTCGGTAATAAGGCAGGAATAGGGCGCTATGGTTTCGCTCTCCCTATGGACGAGTGCGACGCGATAGTGCTGATGGACCTCGGCGGCCGCATAGACTTCGCCTGGGACGTCAAGTTCACAAGAGAATATGTGGGCGATACGCCTACCGAAATGTTCAGGCACTTCTTCTCATCGCTGGCCGCGGCGATGCAGTGCAACCTGCACATCAAGGCTAGCGGTGAGAACAATCACCACCTGGCAGAAGCGGTCTTCAAGGCTTTTGCACGCTGCCTGAGAAGCGCCGTGGCGCATATTCCGTTCAACTACGAGCTGCCGAGCAGCAAGGGCCTGTTATGATAGCGATAGTAGATTACGGTGTGGGCAACATCCGTTCTGTCGTCAATGCCCTGACTAGGGCAGGGGTGGCTGAGCCGTTGCTTACTGCTGACCGTGAGCTGCTGCGCAAGGCCGACAAGGTGGTGCTGCCCGGAGTGGGAGACGCATCCTGCGCAATGGCGGCCCTGAGGGACTGCGGCCTGACGGAATTCATCCCAACCCTGGCCCAGCCGGTGCTGGGAATCTGCGTGGGGCTGCAGCTGATGTGCCGCCGCTCAGAGGAAGGAAATGTTGCGTGCATGGGCATCTTCGACACCGATGTGGTGCGTTTTAAACCCGCCGAAGGCCTCAAGATCCCTCATATGGGTTGGAACTCCATCAGCGGCCTGAAGACGGATCTGTTCAAGGACCTGAAGGAAGACAGTTACGTGTATTACGTGCATTCATACTATCCCCAGCTTTGCAGTGACACTGTTGCCACCACCACCCACGGAGTGGCCTTCAGCGGCGCTCTCGCAAAGGACAATTTCTACGGCACCCAGTTCCACCCCGAGAAGAGCGGTGAGGTGGGCGCCTTGATAATCAAGAACTTTCTGGAACTATGATACAGATTATTCCGGCGATAGATATCATTGAGGGACGCTGTGTGAGGCTGAGCCAGGGCGACTACGGCCGCAGCAAGGTTTATGATGCGATGCCGCTGGATATGGCTCTTGCTTTCCAGGATGCCGGCATAACCCGCCTGCATCTTGTGGACCTCGACGGCGCGAAACAGAGCCGGCCTTTGAATCTCAGGGTGCTGGAACTGCTGGCATCCAGGACTGAGATGGAAATTGAGTGGGGAGGAGGCATCAAGAGCCTCGATGCGCTGCGGAGCGTGTTCGACAGTGGCGCGACATACGGTATCTGCGGCAGCGTTGCTGCCTTGAAGCCGGAGTTGTTCAGGGAATGGTTGCTGGGCTTCGGACCGAAGGTTATTCTGGGCGCCGATATCAGGAACGGCAAGGTAGCTGTGAACGGCTGGCTGGCCGAGACTGAACTCGGCATAGAAGAGCTCATCGACATGTTCGCCGGCGATGGTCTGGGCAATGTTATCTGCACCGACATCAGCAAGGACGGCATGTTGCAGGGGCCTGCCTTCGAGCTCTACAAAGACCTCCAGCAGCGCTATGACGACATAGATATAACAGTCAGCGGCGGCATCAGCGGCATGGACGACATAGAGAAGCTGGAAGAATCCGGCCTGCGCAAGGTGATCGTCGGCAAGGCGATCTATGAAGGCCGCATAACATTAAAAGAACTCGAACGATGGTCGCAAAACGCATAATTCCCTGTCTGGATGTCAAGGACGGCCGCACTGTCAAAGGCATCAACTTCGTCTCGCTGCGGGACGTTGGCGACGCTGTCGAGCTCGGCCGCCGCTACAGCGACGAAGGGGCCGACGAGCTGGTTTACCTTGACATCAGCGCCACTTTTGAAGGCCGCCGGACATTCTGCTCCCTGGTGGAGAAGATTGCACTGGCCATCAACATCCCCTTCACGGTAGGCGGCGGAATCAGCAGCGTGGACGATGCCGCAAGGCTGCTGGATGCCGGCGCCGACAAGATCAGCGTCAACACCGCAGCCATCAAGAACCCTCAGCTCATCAGCGACATAGCGTCTAAGTACGGCAGCCAGTTCGTCGTGATTGCGATTGACGCACGGCAGGTTGAAGGACGCTGGATGGCGACCACGCACGGCGGCAAGTTTCCTACCGACAAGGTACTCTTCAGCTGGGCCTACGAGGCTCAGGAACGCGGCGCGGGCGAACTGCTGTTCACTTCGATGGACCACGACGGTACCAAGGCGGGCTATCCGCTCGAGACATACCGTGAGCTGAACCGGCTGCTGAGCATTCCCGTAATCGCTTCTGGAGGCGCAGGAAGCATACAGGACATCGCCGACGTGCTGAGCGAAGGCTGCGCCGATGCGGCCCTTGCAGCCAGTATCTTCCACCTGGGAGAAATCAGGATACCTGACCTTAAACGTGAATTGAACAAACTTAACATACCTGTAAGAATATGACCTTTGATGATTTTAAACTAGATAAATGTGCTGACGGCCTGCTGCCCGTCATCGTCCAGGACGACAATACCCTCAAGGTGCTGATGCTCGGCTATATGAACCGCGAGGCCTTCGACAGGACCGTCGCCGAAGGTAAGGTGACATTTTTCAGCCGCAGCCGCAGCCGCCTCTGGACAAAGGGCGAAACCAGCGGCAACTTCCTCAATGTCGTGGCTATGTATCCCGACTGTGATATGGATACCCTGCTTGTGAGGGCAATCCCCGACGGTCCGACCTGCCACCGCGGCACCACCGCCTGCTTCGACACCCGGGAGAACGAGAGGTTCATCGGCACTCTGCAGGCTTGTATCCGTCAGAGACACAGGGATATGCCGGAAGGGTCATATACCACGCATCTATTCACCAAAGGAGTGAACAAGATTGCCCAGAAAGTGGGAGAGGAGGCCGTCGAGACAGTGATAGAGGCGGTGGACGGCAACAAGGAACGTTTCCTGTATGAGGCAGGCGATCTCGTGTACCATCTCCTCGTGTTGTGCGAACAGATGGGAATGGGTATAGAAGACCTCGAAGAAGAACTCGCAAAAAGACACAAAACCAATTAACTTTAGTATCTTTGCGCGATTATAGCTGACTACTATGGGGCTTTTTAGCAGAAGAAACAGACAGGAAGAACCTGAACAGAAAAAATCGCTCGACGAGGGCCTTGGCAAGACCCGCAGGTCTTTCTTCGACAAGGTATCGCACGCCCTGATGGGCAAGTCGGTAGTCGATGCCGATGTCCTCGATTCCATAGAAGAAGCGCTGATAGCTTCTGACGTAGGAGCTGACACTACGATGAAGATCATCGAGCGGCTCGAGGACAGGGTCGCCCGCGACAAGTTCCTCGGCAGCGACGAGCTCAACAGGATTCTCTGCGAGGAGATTGAAGATATGCTCTGCGCTGATGACACAGCTTCCGACGACATCTTCGATTTCTCAGCCAAGCCCTTTGTCATAATGGTTGTAGGTGTCAACGGCGTAGGCAAGACCACCACCATCGGCAAACTCGCAGCCCAGCTCAGGAATGAAGGCAAGAAGGTCATCCTCGGCGCAGCTGACACATTCCGTGCGGCTGCAGTCGACCAGTTGACCGTATGGGCTGAGCGCGCAGGAGTGGAGATCGTCAAGCAGCAGATGGGCAGCGACCCTGCAAGCGTCGCTTTCGATACTGTAAAGAGCGCCGTGGCAAAGGATGCTGATGTCGTGATAATCGACACCGCCGGTCGTCTCCACAACAAGATCAACCTTATGAACGAGCTTACCAAGATCCGCAACGTGATGCGCAAGGTAGTTCCCGAAGCCCCTCATGAGGTTATGCTTGTTATCGACGGTTCAACTGGCCAGAACGGCTTCAACCAGGCCAAAGAGTTCACCAAAGCCACAGATGTCACTTCTCTTGCTGTTACAAAGCTTGACGGAACTGCAAAGGGCGGCGTCGTGATAGGCATCAGCGACCAGTTCCAGATACCCATCAAGCTTATCGGCGTCGGTGAGAAGATCGAGGACCTGCGTCCCTTCGACAAGAAAGAATTTATTGAATCACTTTTTAAATAAGATATGACCGTTTCGTATAATTGGTTGAAAGATTATCTGAAGTTCGATCTTCAACCTGAGAAAGTTGCTGAAATACTTACTTCAACCGGCCTTGAGGTCGAGCATATTGAAACCGTAGAACAGATTCCCGGAGGTCTCGAGGGTGTAGTCGTAGCCCACGTGCTTGAGTGCGTTGCTCATCCGGATTCCGACCATCTGCATGTGACGAAGCTCGACGTGGGCTCAGGAGAACCTCTCCAGGTTGTCTGCGGCGCTCCCAATGTGGCTGCAGGGCAGAAGGTGCTTCTTGCTACCGTAGGTACGAAACTGGTCAACCTGCAGGGCGAAGAACTCAAGCTCAAGAAGTCCAAGATCCGCGGAGTGGAGAGCTTCGGAATGATCTGTGCTGAAGATGAACTCGGCATAGGCGAGGACCACTCAGGGATCATGGTTCTCGACGATTCTGCAGTTCCCGGAACACCGGCACGCGTCGCCCTCAATCTCAAGAGCGATACTGTATATGAAATAGGCCTTACTCCCAACCGTATCGACGGCGCTTCCCATATCGGAGCGGCCAGAGACCTCTACGCATATTGCAAGCTGAACGGCATTCCCGCTGAATGGACCCTCCCTTCAGTTGACGGTTTCAAGACCGAGGACGGCGATGCTGTTCCCATCGAGGTCCGTGATGCAGACGGCGCCCCGCGCTATATCGGCATCACCATCAGAGACGTCAAGGTAGGTCCTTCACCCGAGTGGCTGCGCGAGCGTCTCAACGCAATCGGTCAGCATCCCATCAACAATGTGGTGGATGTGACCAACTTCATCCTCAACGAGATGTGCCAGCCTCTGCACGTCTTCGACATCTCGAAGATAAGCGGCGGCAAGGTCATCGTCCGCAAGGCTGCAGAAGGGGAGAAGATCGTCACTCTGGACGGCATCGAAAGGACTCTGTCTGCTGAAGATATGGTCATCGCGGATGCTGACGGCCCGATGTGTATCGCAGGTGTGTTCGGAGGTGAAGAATCAGGCGTGACAGAGGCCACCCGCGACGTTTTCCTCGAGTGCGCTTATTTCAACCCGGTATTTATCCGCAAGACTTCGAAGAGACACGCTCTCCAGACCGACGCTTCATTCCGCTATGAGCGTGGCATCGACATCGAGAACGGAATGTATGCTGCAAAGAGGGCAGCCATGCTCATCGCCGAACTCGGCGGCGGCCGCATTGTCGGCAAGGTTCAGGAGTTCTATCCGCAGAGGAACGAGAGGGCTGTCGTAGACCTTGACTTTGCCAGGATGGAGTCTCTAATGGGCAAGAAGATCGGCTCCGGAAAGATAATGGAAATCCTTTCTTACCTTGGCTTCGAAATCCTTGGCAGCTATGAAGCAGGCTGCCGCGTGGCAGTTCCCGCATACAGGGTGGATGTTACACGCGAGTGTGACGTGGTCGAGGAGGTCCTCCGCATCTACGGCTACAACAACATAGAGTTCCCCGATGGAATGAAGGTATCTGTCAGCCCCACCAGCCATCCCGACAACGAGGTGATCCGCAAGGAAGTATCTGATTTCTTCACACACAACGGATTCATCGAGATAATGAACAACTCTCTTACGAAGAGTTCATACTATGACAATCTTGAGACTTTCCCTTCTTCAAAGCTTGTCAAGCTTCTCAATCCTCTGAGTGCGGATCTCGACTGCATGCGCCAGACTCTGCTTTTCGGAGGCCTCGAGGTGGTTTCATACAACATCAAACGCCAGTGCAACAGCCTCAGACTTTATGAAGTAGGCAATGTCTACAGCTACCGCGCGCGCGAAGACGATCCTCTGAGCGGCAACAATCTTGCGAACTACAGCGAACATACAAACCTGGTGCTGCTCATGAGTTCTCCAGCAGACAAGGCTTGGCGCAACGAGGTTCCTGCTGGCAACTATTTCCTCCTCAAGGGATACCTCGAGCAGCTTGTAAGGCGGTTTGGAATGAATCTATATGATATGGAAGCAGTACCTGCACCTGAAGACCTGTTCTCGGAAGGTATGCAGTACAAACTCCAGGGCAAGACTTTCGCGACTCTCGGAACGGTATCAAAGAAGATGCTCAAGGCGTTTGACATCAAGCAGCCGGTATTCGCTGCAGAGATTTCATGGCCTGTTCTCTTCGAGATAGTCCGCAGGAACAAGGTTAAGTACAAAGAGATGCCTCGCTATCCGGAAGTACGCCGTGACCTGGCCCTGCTACTTGACGAGAATGTCTCGTTCAGCGAACTTCGCAAGACCGCTTTCCAGACAGAGAGGCAGATGCTCAAGAATGTATCTCTCTTCGATGTATATCGCGGCGACAAGATACCTGCTGGCAAGAAGCAGTATGCCTTGAATTTCGTAATCCAGAATCCCGACCAGACACTTACCGACAATGACGTCGAGAAGATCATGGGCAAGATCCTGGGTGCATTCGAACATAAACACAGGGCTGCCCTCAGGTAGAGAACAGCCCCGTGTCAGTCAGTACGGAGGCTCTATAGTTTTTTCAGCCAGATATTCTTGAACAGTATCGGAGAGCCTTCACTTTGAAGGCAAATGTACCCGCTGTCGTATGTGAAGCCGGTGCACTCGTTCTGCAGGACACCGTTTACATATGATGTGATATGGTTGCCTTCGCAGATTATATCCACCTTGTTCCAGTCTCCTACTATGAACTCTGTCGGGGGCGCTTTCTTCTCAAGCCTCGGGCTGCGGCCGCGCTCTCTGGCCCAGGTGCGCATTTCGTCTGTGATTTCATTGCAGTCCGTCCCATTGATCATCAGGAAATCGCCTGCGCTGTTTGCCGAGAGCTGGTTCTCGAGGCAGGGCGGCCATTTCTTGTCGGGCGGAACCTGTGCATTGATGAATATGCCGCTGTTTCCCGGAACCTCAGGATACATATATTCGACGTGCAGGATATAGTTTGAAAAAGGCTCCTTGGTCCTCATATAACCGTATGGCGTGCCGAGGATGATAATCTCCTTCCCATCGGTGACTGCGATCACTTTATCGAATGGGACCGGATCTCCGAATTCGTCATTCTCGAGGAAAAACTCCCATTTGTTGAGATTCCGGCCGTTGAACAGGACAGTCTTGGTGCACGAAGTGAATGACAGTACCGCAACAACTGCGATTATGCCGGTCAGGAAACGTTTCATTACAAATAATTATCTTCTAGCAAATCCAATGTAGTAGAGAAGGGTAGCCAATGAACTGATTGCAGCGATGAAATAAGTATATGCCGCCCATTTCAGCGCGTCAATGGCCATAGGCCTGGTGTCATAATCTACTATGCCGGAATCGGTAAGCCAGGCTATCGCTCTGCTGCTGGCGTTGACTTCCACCGGCAGGGTGACCAGGCTGAAGAGTGTGGTGACGGCGAACAGGGCGATTCCGATCCAGAGCAGGTCGGGAAATACGTTGATGAGTATCATACCTGCAAGCAGCACCCACTGGACAGTCATCGACGCAATCTTGACTACAGGCACAAGAGCAGTTCTCAGGCGCAGCGGGGCATAGGCGTTTGCGTCCTGCAGGGCGTGCCCTGTTTCGTGCGCCGCAACGGCTGCCGCAGCTATGCTGCAAGTGCCGTATACGCTGTCACTCAAAGCGATGGTCTTCTTCGAGGGGTCATAATGGTCGGTAAGCGTGCCGGAGGTGGGGATTACGCTGACATCGTAGATGCCGTTGTCGTATAACATCTTCTGAGCGACCTGGGCTCCTGTCATCCCTGAACCGAGACGGATCTGGGAATATTTGGCGAACCTGCTCCTGAGAGAATTCTGCACAAGCAGGCTGGCCAAGGTTAAAACGATGAAAATTATCCAAATCATAATACGCAAATATAAAAAAAAGAGAGCACATTGAAAAGGTGCTCTCTTTTTTTAATCTCAGGGGCTGTCAGGACTCCTGAACAGGCAGTACAGATACGTATGATTTGTCTTCCCTTGTTCTCCTGAAAGCTACTACACCGTCAGTTAAAGCGTAAAGAGTATGATCTTTGCCCATTCCGACGTTCTGGCCCGGATAGTGGACCGTACCTCTCTGACGCACGAGGATATTGCCAGCCTTGGCAACCTGTCCGCCGAACAATTTCACGCCTAAGCGTTTGCTTTCCGATTCGCGGCCGTTCTTAGAACTACCGACACCTTTTTTGTGAGCCATAATCTAAACGTTTTAATTATGCGATTTCTTCAATTTGAATTTTGGTAAGGTATTGACGGTGTCCGTTCTTCTTGCTCATACCTTTGCGGCGGATCTTGTGGAAAACGATAACCTTGTCACCTTTGCAATGCTCCATTACGGTAGCTTTTACACTTGCTCCCTCTACATAAGGGGCTCCGACCCTGACGTCACCGTCGTTGTCGGTAAGAAGGACCTTGTCAAAGTCGACTGATGAACCAGCCTCGGCGGCCAGACGGTTAACGAAAATCTGTTTCCCTTTCTCAACTTTGAACTGTTGTCCGGCAATGTCTACGATTGCGTACATATAAATAAATTTTAAAAATTTATAGCTGCAAGCGGATATTGTAAATAACTAAATATCTCTTTTTCAAAAGCTTAACAGCTGTCGTCCTATTTAGGGACTGCAAATATACAGTTTTTATTTGTACCCGCAAATTTTTTTGTTACTTTTGTAACGCAGTTGTTATTAAAACCTAAATGGAGATACTTTTCGCTTATGAAAAACCGGCGGAGGGAGCTCAGTTCATAGCCCGCAAGGATGACTCCGCCAAGTTGATCAGATGCGTCAAAAATAAAAAGAAGACCGTAATTTACGGTTCGCCGAAGACTGGGAAAACCTCGCTTGTGAGGAATGCCCTGCAGTCTTTGAAAAGAAGCGGGTACCGGGACCTGGTCATCACGTTCGACCTGTTCAACATCCGCTCCAGAACTCAGTTCATGGAGATGCTCTCAAGGGAGCTGCTCCCTGTTTTTGAACGCTACAACATCCTTTCCCCGCTGCCGCTGGACATAGATCCTTCCAACATCTCTGAAAAGCTGATGATGGATCTGCCGGATATGATGGCCCAGCATTTCGGACTCAACATCGTCATCTATTTCCTCGAATTCCAGAACATCCTCAGTTTCGACCAGGGTGACAAGTTCCTGGACGACTATTCCGGCGTGGTCCGCAAGCACCGTTCCGTCGCCTATATCTTCTCAGGTTCGTGTATCAACAGGATGAAGTACATTTTCAACGAGCTGGGATGCTTCGGCAGCGATATGGAGAAAATCTATCTCGGCGCGATTGACCGCAAGCCTTTCACCGACTATATCATTTCGACTTTCCAGCGTACAGGCAGAGTTATCGAGCAGGAGATGGCAGAAGAGATATATGATTTCTGCAAAGGCCACCCGTGGTATACCCAGCATTTCGCTTCGATATGCTACGACAGCACTATCGGCTACATCAACCAGAATGTGATAACCCATGCCAAGGAAGCTCTTATTTATGTCCATGACTCCAATTTCAGGGATATAATGAGGGAACTGACCACCAATCAGGTCAATTTCCTTATGGCTGTCAACGAGAAGGTCGCCCGTTTCTGCTCTGCCGATGTGCTCGAGCAGTACAACCTCATCAGTTCTGCGCATGTGGCCAGGGTCAAGGACTCCCTGCTGAAAAAAGAAATCATCACTGTGGATGACGAGGGCAACGTGTCCCTGATCGATCCGCTTTTCGAATATTGGTTGAAGTATTATTATTTTATTGAATAGCAGATGAAAAAGTTTTTATTGATCGTTGCGATGGCTGCGTTCTCTGCAGCGTCGTTCGCACAGGCTCCGGCACCTGCTCCCGCCGCAAAGAAGTATGAATTCAAGATTATCAAGGAATTGCCTGTCACTTCCGTGAAGAATCAGGCCAGTTCAGGCACGTGCTGGTGCTTCTCTACCATTTCTTTCCTTGAGAGCGAACTGATCAGGAAAGGATACAAGGACGACGATCTCGACCTCAGCGAAATGTTCGTGGTAAGCAAGGCGTACCAGGACAAGGCTGAAAAGTACATCCGTCTTGACGGAGCTCTGAATTTCGGCCAGGGCAGCGACTTCGGCGATGTTATCGAGACAATCAGGACTTACGGTATCGTTCCGAACTCAGTGATGGACGGCCTCAACTACGGCGAGACCCGCCATATGCACAGCGAGATGGCTGCTGCCCTCTCAGGCTATCTGCAGGCTATCGCAAAAGTTCCCAACCGTCGCCTTTCTACCGCTTGGAAAGACGGTTTCCGCGGCATCGTAGATGCATATCTCGGCGCATGCCCTGAAACCTTCCAGTACAAGGGCAAGACTTATACTCCCCAGCAGTATAGGGATGAGATCGGCCTCGGCGTCAACAGCCTTGACGAGTATATCTCCCTGACTTCGTTCACCCACCATCCGTTCTACACTCAGTTTGCCATCGAGGTCCCTGACAACTGGCGCTGGACTCCTTCTTACAACATTCCTATCGACGAGCTGATGGAAGTGATGTACAATGCCATCGACAACGGCTATACCGTTGCTTGGGGCGCTGACGTAAGCGAAAGCGGTTTCGACCGCCAGGGTCTCGGCGTCATGCCCGACGTCAAGTCTGTCGACGAAGCCGGCAGCGACCAGGCACGCTGGGTCGGCGTTTCTGCCGAGGACAAGGCCAAGGAACTTGCCAAAATGATGGAGAACGCTCCTGAGATGACCATCACCCAGGAGATGCGCCAGATTGCATTTGACAACAAGGAGACCACCGATGACCACGGAATGCACATCTACGGTACCGCAGTTGACCAGAGGGGAACCAAGTTCTTCCTTGTGAAGAATTCCTGGGGAATCACCGGAAACTATGACGGTATCTGGTATGTATCAGATTCTTTCGTAAGATACAAGACCCTCAATATCCTGGTTCATAAGGATGCCATTCCCAAAGCTATAAAGAACAAGCTCGGCATCAAATAATCGAACTGTGAAAAAGCACGTCCCGAACATCATCACCTGCCTCAATCTCGTCTGTGGCGCCGCTGCAGTCATCCTGACTCTGTGGGGCTACTGGTGGCCGGCCTTCTGCTTTGTGCTGGCCGGTGCGGTATTCGATTTCTGCGACGGTGCAGCCGCCCGGCTTCTGGGCGCATATTCTGACATCGGCAAGGAGCTGGATTCGCTCAGTGACATGGTCACCTTCGGTCTGGCTCCTGCACTGATGTTCTTTACCTGGTATTATAAGATAAATACCGGATATCCTTCCTGGATTGCTTTCATTCCTCTTGTCATTGCCCCTCTGTCAGCTGTCCGGCTGGCAAGGTTCAATCTGGACGACAGGCAGAAGACCGGCTTTATCGGGCTGCCTACTCCTGCGCTGGCAATGATCGTGGGATCTCTGACAGCGTATGGCCACGTATGTATGCAGAACGGGGTGGACGGCATACTGCCCGGCCTTCTCTGCAGCAGCTGGTTCATACCTGTCGCAGCTGTATTCCTGGCTCTGATGCTTATCAGCGAAATACCCATGTTCTCGCTTAAAGGTAATCCTGATTCCAGGAAAGCCTCCGGCACAAGATGGGTGATGATGACATCTGCTGCTCTGATCATCATCCTCTGCATCATCCTCAGGCCCGAAGGCGTTCCTTTCTTCGGGGTATTCTTCCTGATGATTTTCTTCTTTTTTGTCTGGTATCTTCTGTCCCAGATACTGACCTGCCTTCTCCCTGATTAGGAAGAATAGGCATTTCATCGTCTTTTCTCCCGGTTTCGTCCATTTTACTTTGGGTGGCTTGAAACTTGTTGTTCCTTTGCGCCAAAATAAACAAGTTTCTATGAGAAGGATTCATTTTCTCTCGTTTTGCCTCATCCTGTGCACCTGCCTTCAGGCTAATGCAAAACAATGGACGCTGCGCGAGTGCATCGACTATGCCCGTTCCAACAATCTTCAGGTCAAGAACGCCCAGCTGGCCCAGGCAGTGGCAGAGGAAACTCTGCTGCAGGCCCAGGCTTCCAGGTTTCCTACGCTGAATGCATCTTCATCCCAGAATATGTCATTCCAGTACGGAGGAGATCCTGCATACAACGGCAACTATGCCATCCAGACCGGTGTCACCCTGTTCAACGGAGGCAGGATTGTAAACAACATACGTCAGGCCGAAATCAACGCCATTGCGGGTGAATATGACATCGACGCTGCTAAAAACGACATTGAAGTTGCCGTGACCCAGGCATACCTGAATATCCTGTATGCGAAGGAAAATGTTACCACTGCCCAGAACAACCTGGAGTCAGCCAGAGCGCAGTGGGAGAGGGCCAGGGAAATGTATGGCGAGGGTTCGATAAGCCTGAGCGAATATGCCCAGATGGAAAGCCAGTACAGCAGCGACATGTACCAGCTGGCCGTAAGCGAATCGTCACTTGCACAATATACCCTGAACCTCAAGCAGCTGCTCGAGCTTGGCCTGGACGAGGACTTCGAAGTCTTCTATCCTGAAATAGGCGATGAGAAAGTGATTGCCGCCCTGCCGTCGGTCGGAGAGGTATACAAAGTGGCTGAAGATATCCTTCCGAATATGCGCAGCGGCCGTCTAGGCATCGATGCCGCCAAGCTATCGGAGGACATCGCTGCTGCAGCAGGCATACCTTCAATCTCTGCTTCGGCTTCTATGCAGACCGGCAACATCTATGGAGTGGAAATGCCTTTCACTGACCAGCTGAGGGACAATCTGGGCGCAGGAGTGGGGGTTACCCTTTCTGTCCCTATCGTCAACAACCGTTCAGTCAAGACCGCGAAGGCCAAGGCCCGCTTAAACACCCAGCAGGCCGAGCTGAGCTATGCCAATTCCCAGAAGAATCTGCTCTCTACCCTTGAGGGACTCTACCAGGATGTGGTGTCGGCGCAGAGCCGGTATCAGGCTGCTCTGAAAAAACTCCAGAGCGCCGAACTGAGCTACAATCTGGTCAGCGAGAAATATAACGAAGGAATGATCGACCCGGTCGAACTCCTTACAGAAAAGAATACTTACATCGCCGCCCAGCAGGAGCTTCTGCAGGCAAAATACCAGGCAATCCTGTGCCGTCAGCTCCTTAACTTCTATCAGGGCATTCCAATCGAAATATAATATCATCAATATGAAAAGAACAATAAAGGCCGCAACAAGTGCCATGGCACTGTGCCTGGCAGCAACAATTGTATCATCTTGTTTCGGCGGTACGAACAAGACAGTATATGACACTGTCACCATCGAAAAGGGCAGCATCACCAGGATTGTAACTGCTACCGGTACCATCGAACCCATCAACCAGGTTGAGGTCGGAACACAGGTGTCCGGCATCGTCGACAAACTTTATGCTGACTACAACTCGGAAGTGAAGAAAGGCCAGCTCCTTGCTGAGATGGACCGCACAAACCTGATCGCAGACCTCAATTCCGTGACGGCGATGCTCAACCAGGCAGAAGTCGAGTACAACTATCAGCTGAAGAACTACGAGCGCAGCAAGCGTCTGCACGAGAAAGGTCTCATCAGCGACACGGACTACGAGAATGCCGAATACCAGTATTCTACCTCGAAGCTCCAGCTCGAAAGGCAGCGCTCCGAGATCAGCAAGGCCCGCCGCAACCTGGAGTATGCAACCATCACTTCACCGATTGACGGAGTGGTGCTGAGCCGCGAAGTGGACGAAGGACAGACGGTTGCCGCCGGCCTCAACACTCCTACGCTCTTCAAGCTGGCAGCCGACCTGACGCAGATGCAGGTTGTGGCTTCTGTCGATGAGGCTGACATCGGAGTGGTGGAAGAAGGACAGAGGGTGTCATTCACCGTGGACGCTTTCCCGGACGACGTGTTCAGCGGCAGCGTGTCACAGGTCAGGCTGAATCCCCAGACCACTTCCAATGTGACAACTTATCAGATTATCGTGAACGCCCCTAACGAGGACCTCAAGCTGAAACCTGGTCTGACGGCAAACATCACCATCTATACGGCGGAACGCAATGATGTCTTCACCGTGCCGATGAAAGCCCTGCGCTTTGCGCCTAACGAGAGCCCCGATCCCAATGACGGCAACACTCTGTGGCTTATGAAAGATGAGAAGCCCACAGCTGTGCAAGTCACAGTCGGGATCAATGACGGAATAAACGCCGTAGTCGAGGGTGATGACCTCAAGGCCGGTGACGTAGTCATCACCGAATATGTTGCCCTAGACCAGCTTCTCGCCCGCAAGAGGGAAGGTACTGACGGATCATTGGTAATCGGCAGGTAGCATTATGGGAATCAGCAATATTATCAGAGTCGAGGACGTGCACCGCCACTTCGTGGTGGGAGAGGAGACAGTACGCGCGCTGCGAGGCGTCTCCTTCACCATCAAGGAGGGTGAGTTCGTCACCATCATGGGCAGCAGCGGCTCGGGCAAATCCACCCTGCTGAACCTGCTGGGATGCCTCGACACCCCGACGTCGGGAGAATACTACCTCGACGAAATCTCCGTCAGGACTATGGACGGCAACCGCCGTGCGACGCTGCGCAACCGCAAGATCGGTTTCGTGTTCCAGTCGTACAACCTGTTGCCCAAGACGACGGCCCTGGAGAATGTGGAGCTGCCGCTTTTCTACAACCCTTCGGTTTCCGCCTCGGCCAGGAAGCACAAGGCTCTTGCGGCCCTTGATGCTGTAGGCCTGTCAGACAGGATCAACCACCGCTCCAACCAGATGTCCGGAGGACAGCAGCAGAGGGTGGCCATCGCAAGGGCGCTGGTCAACGACCCTGTGCTGATCCTGGCCGACGAGGCTACAGGCAACCTGGACACCAGGACATCTTATGAAATCCTGGCTCTTTTCCAGAAACTGCACGCAGAGGGACGTACCATAGTGTTCGTCACCCACAATCCCGAGATTGCGTCGTTCAGCAGCAGGAACATTGTCCTCAAGGACGGCCGGATAATCGACGACAGGTATAACGACAACATCCAGTCGGCAGCAGAGGCTCTCGCCGCTATGCCGCCTGAGGAAGATTAAGGAGGACAGGCAATGAATTACGGAAATCTGTTCAAGATAGCCATCAAGGCCATACGCAACAACAAGATACGCTCCCTGCTGACGATGCTCGGCATCATCATCGGCATCACGGCTGTCATCCTTATGATATCGCTCGGCCAGGGCGCAAAGTCTACCATCAAAGGAGAGATATCATCGATAGGTTCAAACCTTATCAATATATGGCCCTCAAGCGCCGACGAGAGCGGTGCACGCAGAAGCGCGGCCGACATGCAGTCCCTGAAGATGAGCGATTATGAGGCTCTCAGGCGGGAAGCCAGATATCTGCGCTATATCTCACCTTCTTTCTCCAGCGGCGGACAGGCTATAGCCGGCAACAACAATACCCCTACGACAATTTACGGAGTCAATACGGAGTATCTTGAAATACAAGGTCTCGAGATCCTGAAAGGCGAGATGTTCACCGACGAGCACATCAGGGAGATCGCGAAGGTCTGCCTGCTTGGCCAGACTGTGGTGGATGAGCTCTTCGACGGAGACAGCGACGCCGCCCTCGGCAGTGTGATAAGATTCAACAGCTTGCCCGTCAGAGTAATCGGCATCCTCAAGTCGAAAGGCTCCAGCGCGATGGGATCCGACCAGGACGACATAATCATAGCTCCTTATACTACAGTCCAGAAAAGGGTGATGGCCATCGACTATATCCCGTCGATCGTGGCCTCCGGTCTCAGCGAGGAATACTCCGGGCAGGCGATCGACGAGATTACGGCCATCCTGCGCCAGCAGCACGGCATAAAAGGCGAGGCGAAGAACAACTTCAGGGTGATGTCGATGGATGAGATTCTCGACACTATCGACCAGGTGATGAACACACTCACGCTGCTTCTCGCCGCAATCGCTTTCATCTCCCTGATAGTCGGAGGAGTCGGCATCATGAACATAATGTACGTGTCCGTCACGGAGCGTACCAGGGAAATCGGCCTGAGAATGTCTATCGGGGCCAAGTCAAACCAGATCATGATGCAGTTCCTCATCGAGGCCGTGGTGATCAGCGTTACGGGAGGTATCATAGGCATCCTGTCCGGACTCATCCTGAACGGACTGATCAGTCTCATCATGACTATGACCGGCTCTTCCATGAGCATGCTCATTTCCGGTAAATCCATTGTGGTTGCGTTTCTGGTTTGTACCTTTACGGGTATATTCTTCGGCTGGTATCCTGCCCGCAAGGCAGCCCGTCTGGATCCTATCGATGCACTGAGATATGAGTAAGAAACTTCCGCGTTGGATCATCCATCTGGCAGTATGGCTGGCCATATTGGGCCTGCACGTTCTGGCAGCTCTCCTCATAGCCTCGGAAGAGCATATGAATCTGTTATATCTTGAACTTCCTGCTGTCGTATGTTCTTGCGCTCTTTTTTATTTCAATTACTCTTTCCTTGTCGGAAGGTTCTGGACAAAAAGGAAAATAGGAATATTCATTCTTCTGAACCTTGCCGCTTTGCTTGTCTGTGTGATCTTCCAGTATGAATGTTATTTATTCCTCTTTGACCGCTATGGCTCTTTTCCGGAGTTGCCCGACACATTCGATATCAGAATGCTTGCAGGAGCGATTGTCGCTACATACGTTCCCGGGGGCCTGTTCGTGATAATGCTGAGCTCGATGATCAAGACATCCCGTTTCTGGGGGCAGTCCCAGACCAGGCTTCAGGAACTCGAGAATGAACGCATCAAGGCTGAACTGGAAGGTCTCAAGAGCCAGATCAACCCGCATTTCCTTTTTAACAGCCTCAACGCCATCTATGCCCTGATTGCTATTGACGGTGACAAGGCGCAGGAAGCCACTCACGCATTGTCCAACCTGCTGCGCTATGTCCTGAACGAGAAGAACGAGGAGATGGTGCACCTGGACGAGGAACTGAAGTTTACGCAGGACTACATCGATTTGATGTCATTGCGTTTTTCGAGCGACAACCTGAGCCTGAAGGTGGAACTGCCTGAAACAGGCGCAGAAGGATACCTTGTCGCGCCGATGCTGTTCATGACGCTGATCGAGAATGCGTTCAAGCACGGCATCAGCAATGTTGACCCTTCATTCATACTGATTCTGATCCATATAGCAGACGGAAAGATCCACGCCACGGTTTCAAACTCTCTCTTCCCCAAGAAGGAAAACGACCCGAGGGGCAGCGGCATCGGGCTTGACAATCTCCGCCGCAGACTGGAACTCATATATGGCGACGAAGCCAGGATGGATGTGACGCAGGCGGAAGGAGCATATACAACGAAACTTGAATTACCCCTCAAAAGATGAAGACTATAAGAACTCTGGTGGTGGACGACGAGCCGCTGGCAGGCAAGCTGATCGCATCATATGTCGAGAAGACTCCTTTTCTGGAGCTCGCAGGTATCTGTCTGGACGGTATCCAGGCGCTGCAGATGATTGAGGCCGGCAGGGCAGACCTTGTTTTCTGTGACATCCAGATGCCCGACCTGACCGGTATGGAACTGTCCAGGATGGTTGCATCGTCAAGAGTGAAGTTCATATTCACCACAGCCTATGCCCAATATGCGATAGAAGGTTACAAGGTCTCGGCTCTGGACTACCTGTTGAAGCCCGTAAGTTACAAGGATTTCCTGGGTGCGGCAGACCGTGCGAGAGTCTATTTTGACAGTTTGGGCGCTGCAGCTTCTCCTGAGGTAGAGAAACAGTCTGTCTTCCTCAAGGTGGACGGTCAGATGGTAAAGGTGGACATCGACGACATCCTCTACATCGAGAGTGTCAAGGACTATGTCAAGGTCCATTGCGCCGACGGTCGCGTGCTGATGTCGCTCGTCAGTCTCAAGAAAATGGAGGAGACTCTTCCGGAAGGCCGCTTCTTCCGCGTGCAGCGATCCTATATGGTGGCTCTTGACAAGGTGTCGGCGATGGAGCGGGGGAGAATCATTTTCGGCAAGGAGAGGATTGCAGTTTCCGACCAGGTCAAAGATGACTTTTACAAGGCTCTGTCAGAAAAAAATATTATATTTGTTTGATAACAAATACTAAATACAATGGAAGAAGCTGCATATCTTGTAAACGCCAGAAAATGGATGACCAGTGCATTCGACGAGGCTACCCGCAAAGAGGTTGAACAAGTTTTCAATACTGATAAAAAAGAGCTGGAGGACAGGTTCTACCGCAACCTTGAATTCGGAACAGGCGGCCTTCGCGGCGTCATGGGCGCAGGCACCAACCGCATGAACAAATATACAGTCGGTATGGCCACACAGGGCCTTGCCAATTATGTCGTCAAGAACTTCGGCGAGGGAGTGAGCGTAGCTATATCATACGACTCCCGCAACAATTCCCGCTACTTTGCAGACATCACTGCCGGCGTGCTGATGAGCAACGGCCTGAAGGTATATCTGTTCGACGATATCCGTCCTACGCCTGAACTCAGCTTCACCATCCGCCATCTGGGATGCAAGGCCGGCGTTATGATCACCGCTTCTCACAACCCCAAGGAGTACAACGGATACAAGGTATTCTGGGAGGATGGCTCCCAGGTGACCACTCCTCACGACAAGAACATAATCGACGAAGTCAACAAGATCGAGGATCCGTCACAGGTGAAGTTCGCCGCCGAGGATGCACCGAAGCCTGTTATGATCGGAAAGGATGTGGACGAGGCTTTCTTCAAGGCAGTCCTCTCTCTTATGGTGACTCCTGACGCCGTAGCACGTCACAAAGACATCAAGATAGTCTACACCCCTCTGCACGGCACAGGTATCAAGACCGTCCCGGTAGTAATCAACAGGATGGGCTTCGAGAATCTCTATATAGTCAAGGAACAGGCTGTATGCGACGGTAACTTCCCGACAGTTGTTTCTCCTAACCCCGAGGAACCTACGGCTATGAAGATGGCTATGGACCTCGCCGGTGAAGTCGGAGCGGATATAGTTCTCGGCACTGACCCTGACGCTGACCGCATAGGCCTGGCCGTGCGTGACGACAAGGGCGAGATCAAGCTTCTGACCGGAAACCAGATTGTCGAAATCCTTACCAAATACCTCCTCCAGAGGTGGCAGGAACTGGGCAAGCTCACCGGCAACGAGTATATGGTTACCACTATCGTGACTACCGAAATGCTCACCGCGATTTGCGAGGACTACGGTGTGGACCTGTACCGAGTGCTTACCGGATTCAAGAACATCGCCGAGATTGTCCGTAACAACGAAGGCAAGCGTACCTTTATCGGCGGCGGCGAGGAAAGCAACGGCTACAATGCCGGCGAGTTCGTCCGCGACAAGGACTCTGCAGTAAGCTGCGGACTTGTCTGCGAATGCGCGGCTTGGCTTGCCGACAGGGGACAGACTCTCTACGGCTTCCTTCAGGAGATTTATGCACAGTACGGCTTGTATACTGAGAAACTCATCTCTGTTGTACGCAAGGGCAAGGAAGGCCTTGAGCAGATCAGGCAGATGATGGTTGACTTCCGCGAGAAACCTGTCAAGGAACTTGCCGGCTCGCCTGTTGTCAAGGTCATCGACTATCTCGATACAGAAAAGACCGGGCTTGCCAAGTCCAACGTGCTTCAGTTCTTCAGCGCCGACGGCAGCAAAGTGTCCGTAAGGCCTTCAGGCACCGAACCCAAGATCAAGTTCTATTTCGGTGTCAAGGGGGACAATCCTGATGCCAAGCTGGACGCTCTGGTAAATCAGTTCTCCGTATAGATTATACGAGGTCGGCAAAATCTGCGCTGATATAATCTTTCAGGTCGTCCGGATTGATCTGGATCTGGTGTCCGACCTGACCGGCGCTGACGAAGATGCTCTCGTAAAGAGTAGCCGATTCCTCGATGAAAGTCTGGAAGGGCTTCTTCATTCCGATGGGAGAACATCCTCCGTGGATGTATCCGGTAAGGGGGAGAAGCTCTTTCTGTTTTATCATCTGGATGCTTTTCACCCCGGCCGCCCTGGCTGCCTTCTTGAGGTCCAGCGTGCAGTTGACCGGAATCACGAATACAAAATGCTGGCTGCCATGGCCGCCGGTGCCGACTCCTCTGTCTGCCTCTGTCACAAGGGTCTTGAACACCTGTTCGGGGTTTTCTCCAAGTGCGGCGGCGACCAGCATGCCGTCGGTGATGGATGCATCGTAGCTATGGGCGCTGAAAGGCAGGCCTGCTGCGGACAGCAGGCGCATTACGTTAGTGGTCTGGGCCATTGGATATGTCAGGCTATCGGCTTGATGTATGACCTGCGGCGTTTAACAAGTTCGTGCTCGAAAGACTTCCACAGAGCCTGGATACTTGCGTTTGATTCCAGATTGGCATTCGTCTCGCAATATTTGAAACCTTTCTTCTTGGCATAGGGAAATACGCTGCTGACGATAAGGGCGTTAAGACCTTTGCCTCTATATTCGGGGCTTACGCCGACCAGCAGGAATTCGATGGTATCGTCATATTTCAGATACAGGGCCTTGACCAGATGCCACCATCCGAACGGGAACAGGTGTCCCCTGGTTTTCTGCACAGCCTTGGCGAGAGAAGGAATCATTATGGCGCAGCCTACCATCTTGCCGTTCTTGTCGTAGATGGTAGGGAGCATATTGACATTCACGAACGGAATATAATTTTTGATGAGAGTCTGTACCTGGTCATCGTCAAGATGAGAGAATCCGTACAGTTTGGCGTAGCATTCGTTGAGCAGATTGAAGATGTCGTCGGCTCCGTTCTTAAGAAGGTCCTTGTTATTCTTGAATATCTTCAGATGAAGGTCATACCTTCTTGAGATCACATCAGCCATACGGCTGAAGCGCTCTGTCTCTTCAGGCATAGTAATCCTGTATTCAACCCAGTCGACATCTTTCTGCAGACCGTAGCGGTCAAAGAACTGGGAGTAATAAGGATAGCAGTATGCCAGGGACATAGTGCTCATCTTGTCAAAGCCTTCGACGAGACAGCCCTCACGGTCATAGTCGATGAAGCCGATAGGCCCTTCAAGCCGGTTCATACCGCGTTCCTTTCCCCAGGCTGAGACAGCGTCCAGCAGAGCTGCGCATACGTCGTAGTCCTCAATGAAGTCGATCCAGTTGAAGCGGACGTCCGTAGTGTTCCAGGTCTGATTGGCGCGGGGATTGATCAGCGCGACTACGCGTCCTGCAATCTTGCCGTCCTTATAAGCCAGGAAAGGCTGTGCCTGGCAGAACTTCAGGGCAGGGTTCGTGGTCAGGCAGGCTCTCGTGTCCATTGCCAGCTCGGGAACATAATACGGATTGTCTTTATAGAGATCCAGTGAGAACTGTATGAATTGTCTCAGTTGCTTCTTAGTCTCGACAGGGACTATCTTAACGGTTGAAGAAGATGTCATAGGTTTATGTTTTGGCAGTACAAAGTTAATAAATCGAGAAAAAAAACTAAATTTGCCTTGATAAACAGAACAGTATATTTAGAACCTAAACCTAAACTATTATATATGAGTCTCTTATCGGAGAAGCTGGCCCAGTTTACCTTACCGCAGGAACTAAAAGAAAAAGGAATTTATCCTTATTTCAGGCCTATCTCAAGTGAGCAGGATTGTGAGGTCATCATTAACGGACGCAAGGTGTTGATGTACGGTTCAAACAGCTATCTGGGCCTCACCAATCATCCTAAAGTCAAGGAGGCAGCCATCGAGGCAGTCAAGAAATACGGTACAGGCTGTGCCGGATCGCGTTTCCTCAACGGATCTCTTGACATACACGAAGAACTGGAAGCACGTCTTGCCAAATTCGTAGGCAAGGACGAGGCTATTATATTCTCCACTGGATTTCAGGTCAACCTCGGTGTGGTTTCTTGCCTGACAGGCAGGGAAGATTACCTTCTTATTGACGAGCGCGACCATGCTTCCATTATTGAGGGCCGCCGCCTCAGTATGTCCAACATACTGAAGTTCAGGCATAACGATATGGAGCATCTGGAGAAGATGCTCAGGCGCTGCCGCCCGAGCAAGTTGAAGCTTATCGTGGTCGACGGTGTTTTCAGCATGGAAGGGGACCTCGCTCCCCTCAAGAGGATGGTTGAGCTTGCCAAGAAATACAAGGCATCCATAATGGTGGACGAGGCTCACGGTATAGGCGTTTTCGGCCCCAACGGACAGGGACTCTGCTATGCAGAAGGCGTCACGGATGACATAGACCTGATTATGGCTACGTTCAGCAAATCGTTCGCGTCACTTGGCGGTTTCATCGCCTGCAACCACGATATTGCGAATTTCATACGTCACAACGCCCGTTCATATATATTCAGTGCAAGTGCGACTCCGGCCGCCATCGGAGCAGCCAACGCAGCTCTCGACATCATGCTGTCGGAACCCGAGCGCATACAGCACCTCTGGGATCTTACACATTACGCCATTAACGGCTTCAGAGAGATGGGATGCGAGATCGGCAATACTTCGACACCTATCATCCCCCTGTTCATACGCGACAACGAGAAGACGTTCAAGATCACTCAGGAACTGCTCGCCGAAGAGCCGGTAGGCCTCTTCGTCAACCCCGTCGTGGCTCCCGCAGTTCCTCCTCAGGATACGCTCATACGTTTCTCCCTTATGGCAACCCACACAAAGGAACACGTGGATTATGCCCTGGAGAAAATCGAAAAAGTATTCAAGAAACACCAGGTAATCTGATATGGCTGAGACAAAAGTCAATGTCGTGCTGGTCACAGGCGGCAGTTCCGGCATAGGAGCATCCATCGTGAAGTTGCTCAGCAATGCGGGAATGCACGTGTGGGCAGGCTCACGTCGCGGTACGCTCGAAGATGCGTCTCTCAGGAACGTGACCACTCTTGTGATGGATGTCAATGACGAGGCCAGCGTAAAGGCTGCAGTGGACAGGATACTTGCAGAGGAAGGTCATATCGACGCAGTGGTCTGCAATGCAGGCAACGGCATAGCAGGCGCTATCGAGCAGACTACGGTGGAGGAGGGGAAGTACCAGTTCGAGACCTGCTTCTGGGGCGCTCACCGCACCGTCAGGGCCGTCCTCGAGCCTATGCGGAAGCAAGGCTTCGGCAGGATCATTACCATTTCATCGGTGGCTGCTGTCGTTCCTATTCCGTTCCAGGCTTTCTACAGCGCCGTCAAGTCGTCGGTGCTTATATATACCAAGGCCTTGAGGCTCGAACTCAAGCCCTTCGGCATCCAGTGCTGCAGCATCCTTCCTGGTGACACTAAGACCGGCTTTACGGCAGCCCGCAAGTTCGTCAAGGCTTCGTCAGACGAGAGTTCCGTCTATTATAAGAAGACGAAGGAATCCGTAGGCCGTATGGAGCACGACGAGCAGAACGGCATGAACCCTGACAAGATAGCCAAGGCTGTGCTAAGGCAGCTGCAGCGCCGCAGGATGGCGCCTACATCAACGCCCCGCATCGATTACAAGGCCATCGGCCTTCTGGTGCGCCTGCTGCCGACCAGGCTTATGCTCTGGATAGTAGGGAAAATCTATTAGTTTCAAGTAACATAAATAAAGAGACCGGCTCGAATCGAACCGGTCTCTTTTATTCTTGAAAGGAGGGTCGGGATTACATCGGCATTCCGCCGCCCATTCTCATTCCGCCGCCCATTCCGCCGCCGAAGTTGCCGCCGCGTCCGCCGCCCCAGTTGCCGCCGCCACGGTTGCCG
>JAFZBF010000036.1 GCA_017561885.1 Bacteroidales bacterium
AGTAGATACCGGCCGGAGGCCGAGGGGTTCGGGGGCTGTGCCCCCGTAGAGGTGGTGCCCGGGGCACAAAAAAAAGCAGCTGAGAATTCAGCTGCTTTTTTTAGTGCCCGGAACAGGGCTCGAACCTGCACAGACTATTCGTCCACTAGTCCCTGAAACTAGCGCGTCTACCAATTCCGCCATCCGGGCTCAGGGCTGCGTGCAAATGTAATACATTTTTTCTTAAATTTGTTATTCACGTAACAAACTAATCATTTTATGAAACGATTCATTTCCCTGGTGACCGCCATCCTGGCCTTCACAGTACTGTGCTACGGTCAGAACACGCCTTATTTCGACACAGAGGTAAACCATATAAACCGTGCCGACATCGGAACCACGATGCAGTTCGACAACCTTCAGACCATCTCTCTCGAAGGCATGTGGAAATTCGATTTCGTGGAGAACTACGACCAGCGTCCCGTCGATTTCTATAAAACTGATCTCAACGACAAAGGCTGGGCAGCGATGCCCGTGCCCGGCATGTGGGAACTGAACGGATATGGCGATCCGGTTTATACCAACACAGGCTATGCCTGGAAGAGTTTCTTCAGGACCAATCCTCCCGAGATTCCGACAGAACACAACCATACCGGCTCATACAGGAAAGAAATCAATATACCCGCAGGCTGGCTGGAAAGCGGCCAGAGAGTTTTCGCCCATTTCGGCTCCGTGACCTCCTGCATCACTCTATATGTCAATGGTAAGTTCGTCGGCTACAGCGAGGACAGCAAGGTGGAAGCTGAATTCGACATAACCGACTTCCTGAAACCCGGAGACAACCTCTTCGCCTTCCAGGTGCTCCGCTGGTGCGACGGCACTTACCTCGAGGACCAGGACTTCTGGAGGCTGACAGGCGTCGCAAGGGAATGCTACATCTACAAGCGTCCCGAAGCAAGGGTACGCACCATCGAAGTTACCCCTGTACTGGCAAAGAATTATACTGAAGGCAGCCTGAACATCCGCGGAGCGGCCACCAAAGGTGTCAGCAGCATTGCCCTTGACCTTTTCGACGCATCGGGTAAGAGAATCGCCGGGACCACGGCAAGAATTGAGAACTTCTCCGGCACAGACAACACTGACTTCAGGGCCACGACTGCCCTCAGCGGCGAAAGTGCCTTCACGGCAAGTATCAAGGCCGGCAAAGTCAACCTCTGGAGCGCAGAGAGCCCGTATCTCTACAGACTGCAGGTAACCACTGCAGGCAGCAACGGTACCAAGGAGATAAGTTATGTGAACGTAGGATTCAGGGAAGTGGTTATCCGCAACGCACAGCTTCTGGTCAACGGCAAGCCTGTCCTCTTCAAGGGAACTGACCGCCACGAGATGAGCGCCAAGGGCGGCTATGTACTCAGCGAAGAAGAGATGCTCCGCGACATACAGATCTTCAAGGAACTCAACATAAACGCAGTGCGCACCAGCCACTATCCCAACGACCCGAGGTGGTACGACCTCTGCGACAAGTACGGAATCTATGTCATCGACGAAGGAAACATCGAATCCCACGGCATCGGCTACGGCCCGAGAACGTTGGCGAAGAACCCTGACTTCAAGACTGCCCACCTCGAGCGCGACAGCCGTATGGTAAGACGCGACTTCAACCACCCCAGCATCGTTATCTGGAGTATGGGCAACGAAGCCGGCGACGGCGACAACTTCCAGGCTTGCTTCGACTGGATCAAAGCGTATGATCCCTCCCGCCCAGTCCATTATGAACGTGCCCTCGACTGGGAGAATCCTGACAATACAGTTCGCAGCGAGATATTCTGCCCTATGTATCTGTCTCCGGAAGATTGCGAGAAATACCTGCAGGCAGGGCACAGGCTTCCCCTCATCCAATGCGAGTACGCCCACGCGATGGGCAACTCCGTCGGCAACTTCAAGGAGTACTGGGACCTTGTCCGCAAGTACCCGAGCTATCAGGGAGGTTTCATCTGGGACTTCGTGAACCAGTCTCTTGCAAAGTATGACGACAAAGGCAATATGATCTACACCATGGCCGGCAGCTACAACAACTACGACCCGAACGGAGACCGCAACTTCAACAGCAACGGCTTCGTGACCGGCAACCGCGACTTCGCCGAGCCTGCCTATGAGATAAGATACCAGTACCGCAACATCCTCACGACTCCGGTGAACCTTTCCAAGGGTGTCATCAATATCTATAACGAGAACTTCTTCGTCGACCTGTCGAGATACCGCCTTGTATGGAAACTGACGGCTGACAACAAGGTTATTGCAGAAGGAGTGGTGAGTGATATCAAGGCTGCTCCGCAGACGAATATGTTGGTAACACTTCCCTACTCTGCCGCACTGGCCAAAGCCTCAGGCGCAGATGAAGTCCTGCTGTACGTAGAGTACCGTCTGAAGGAGGCTGACGGGCTGCTCGAAGCCGGCTCTGTCGTGGCATACGACCAGATGGCCGTCAAGGAATACGATGCCGCGGCGGTATTCGCAGAGCAGACGAAGGCAAAAGGAGAGATAACCCTCGGCGAAGACTTCAACTACTACTTCGCGTCCACTCCTTTCTTCAAGGCAGATTTCAGCAAGAAGACAGGCTATCTGGAGCGCCTGACATATAAGGGAGTCGATATGCTCACCGATCCGCTAGAACCCAATTTCTACCGCCCCGCAACCGACAACGACAAGGGAGCGAATCTCCAGACCAGATATGCCTTCTGGAAGAATCCCAACATCCGGCTGGAAAAGGTGGAAACATCACAAGAAGACGGATTCGCAGTCATAACAGCCACATATAATATGCTTGAATCCCAGCAGAGGCAGGCGGCTTCAGTAGCGTCTATAGTCCTGTCATACAAAGTCAGCGCCGACGGCGATATAATCGTAAGCGAGAAGATGACTCCCGCCGACGGGGCGACCCAGTCTGATATGTTCCGCTTCGGAATGAAGTTCGCGATGCCGCACCGCTTTGCAAACGTTGACTGGTATGGCCTCGGCCCTTGGGAGAACTACAACGACCGCTCTTCAGGCGCGATTGTCGGTGATTACAAGGCAAAGGTGGCCGATATGTTCAGCTACGGTTACGTGCGTCCCGGTGAGAGCGGCACGCGCAGCGGACTGCGCAGCTGGAAGGTGGTGGACAACACAGGCTTCGGTCTGGAACTCACCGCACCCGTTCTTTTCAGCGCATCTGCCGTCAACTACCGCATCAGCGACCTGGACATCACTGAAAAGGATTATAAGTGGCATACAGGTGAACTTATTCCGCGCCCCGACACATATGTGAACGTCGACCTGAAGCAGATGGGCGTGGGCGGCATCAACTCATGGGGAACACTTCCCCTGGAGCCCTACAGAGTACCCTTCGCTCCATATGAATTCAAGTTCGCAATAAGAATTGTGAAATAAAATTTGGTCTAACGATAAAAATAACTACATTTGCAATCCCGAAAGGGAAAATTCCTCTTTAGCTCAGTTGGTTAGAGCACCTGACTGTTAATCAGGGGGTCCTGGGTTCAAGTCCCCGAAGAGGAGCGCGAAAAATCAGACACTTACAAAGGTGTCTGATTTTTCTTTTTATGTAACGGTCGCAGTTTTAACGAAGAAGATTGCCGGTGAGCCGATATTTGCAAGTATCTCTAAGTTTTCGCAACTTTGTATAATTCAGCGGAATCAACTATATGGCAATGACAATCTCCGACATAGCTAGAAATTGTAAAAGGATGGCTATCCTGTTGGCTGTTACGGCAATCTTTTGCGCTTGCTCAAAAGAGGAACCGGCAGTCGATGATCCGATTGTAGAGTCCCCGGCATCCGGCATTCCGTTTGTCGTAAACGTGGCCGACAATGGTGCGACCCGAGGAACAGCCATCAATGTAATCAGCCATTTTAATATGGTGGGTATCCAGGGTGCTTCCAACCTGTGGATGGACAACTTTCTGTTTACTAAACCCGAGGACCGTTGGGTAGCCGTCGGGCACGAGAACCTGACATGGCCCGATGGTACAGGCACCTCCACGTTCTATGCTGTGAGTGACAATTCGAACAGTGCACCAGACATCATCGACGGAAAGTTCAGCTATACCGTTCCTGAATCTTTCAGCGACCAAAAAGACCTGCTGGTATCTCTGAGCGAGAACAACGAGAGCGGCACCCCTGTCACCCTGAGCTTCAAACATGCACTGTCATCGGTAAAGTTCAAGATCGGCTATGACAAGAATCAACTGGACGGAGACAAAGACTTTCACGTCATTGTCCCAAGAATCACATTGTATCATATTGCCACGAAGGGAGTGTTTGATTTTGCGAACTATGCCACCAACCCGTGGACAGTGGATCCTGAAGATGCGGAATACAAGGATCTTGTCATCAATCTGAAACAGCCTGCCGAGTTTGTACCTTCCCCTGTCGCAGACTTCCTGGAACTGGATGGGAATTATCTTGACGAGAGCTGGATTGGTGAAATCTATGTAATGCCGCACAAGCCGACTGCCTGGGATACGGACGGCACTAAGGGACATCCCTTGAACAACAGCTATATCGGTGTCACCTGCCAGTTCTTTGAGTACACCGGGAAAACCTATGAAGATATCATTGGGATGTACTTTGATCTATACGATGAAGATGCTCGTGATCTTGCGAAGGATTTATATATCGATGATTATATGGGACAACTGAATACAGATAACGACGATTGGCTTTATGATAAGGGCATCCGTGTGATTGTCCCGACATCCGATGAATTCAAAATGAATGTCGTATTGAAAAGTTGTTTGGATTGGATAAACGAGGAGGCCTATGCCAATGGCTCCTATGATAATTATGAAGAAGTATTCATCCCGTTGGTGATGTCCAATGGCTTCGGATTAGGTAAAACCAATGTAATCAATACCCGGATGGATCGGATGAAACATGCAGACGGAGAATCCTTCTTTACAGAAAATGATTAAGAACCAGATATTATGAAAGCAAACTATATTGAACCCACTTTTGTGGTCTATAGAATTGACAGCTGTACTCTTCTTTCCGGTTCAACTACATCTTTTTTTGATGACCCAACCATTGTTCCTCGCGAAGAAGAAACCGATTAAAAAGGAACAAGGCATAAAACAAGTGTCACCCCGGAGAAACCGGAGTGACACTGTTTTTTATCCTGTTTTAATACGTCGTCTTGATGCGGGAGGCGGTCAGGGTGATGTTTCGTGTGGAAGGAGCCGGTGCAGGATTACCCTGGAAACGGCGGGGTTCCGGAGCTATAACAGTAATGGTCAGTTCATCCCTGTCGGGTGTGAAATTGAAACGGAAACGCTCCTGGCAGCCGTTGTTGAACAGGGAAAGGTAATAGGCCCCCAGCTCGTCGGCGCCGGTCCATGCGCACCAGCCTGCCGTGGTCATCGGCGTCGTGTTCATGGTGTTGGCATACACAGTCCCGCCGAAGAGCAGGGTGCGGTCGGTGCTGCCCATCTGCCAGCTGTCCAGTCCGAAAGGAATGTTGTGGATGGCTTCGCCGGTCTCCAGAGTGAGGGTCATATTACCTGCAGCATCGAAGCGGAAGGCAATGCCTTTCAGACCATATTCATTTTGGTGCATAAGGTAGCGCAGGGTGCGGGAACGCTCTGCCGGAGCTGAGGACGGCTCGGCAAACGGATGTTTGAGAGCATAAGGCTCGATTGCGGCCTTCAGGTCGAAGTTCTTTACCGGCTTGAGCTTCTTGTCGCTCATGCTGTCCAGCATATTGTAAATAAGCTGGTTGAAGCCGGCCTCGTCGCCGATCTGGCCGTTCGAGGCCACGACGAGGTCATAATCCGGAATAACCATGATCAGCTGGTTCTGGCCACCTATTGCACGCCACGAATTGTGCCGTCCCATCCACACCTGATAGCCATAGCCCTGGCCGCCGTCATCCTTGTTGTTCTCCTCTTCTGAGAGTTCAGGCCGTTGGAAGATGTGAGGTGTGGTCATTGCTTCAACCCATTCCCGTGCAAGCAGTTGCCTGCCGTTCCATACGCCTTTGTTCTTCAGGAAAATGCCCATCTTGGCAAGGTCGGAAGTCTTGCTGTGCATGCCACCGTTGCCCATGTTGCGGCCGTCCAGGTCCATCTCCCACACTACGTCGCGGATGCCCAGCGGGTCCAGCAGGCGCGGCTTCAGGTATTCATATAGAGTAACGCCCGTCACGCGGGTGATAATCTGCGAGAGCATGTGTGAGCAGGTGATGTTGTAGGTAAACGAAGTGCCCGGCTCGTGGGCGTAATCCATCGCAAGGAACGAACGCACCTGGTCGTCGCCCGAGCCCGGGTACTGGGTGCGGGCGTGGCCGGCCGACATTGTCAGCAAATGTTCCACTGTCAGTCGCTCCAGTTCCGGAGCCGTATTCTCCGGCATCAGGTCCGGGAAGAAGTCCTTGACCTTGTCGCTGACTTTAAGAAGCCCTTCCTGCACGGCAAAGCCTACCGCAGCACCGGTGAAGGTCTTGGTGGCAGAATACATTGCGTGAGGGTACTGCGGCCCGTAGGGAGCCCACCAGTGCTCGGCCACGACCTTGTCGTGACGCAGTATCATCAGCCCGTGGACCTCATATCCGCCCTCGTCCAGAGCGCTGAAGAAATCTGCGATAGCTTCCGGACGGATGCCCTCCGCTTCCGGAGTGCTGCGCTGCAGACCATCGTCATATTGCTGTGCGGCCAGACTCAATGAAACACAGAGGGCCGCCAAAAAGAGTATTGTCCTTTTCATCTCCTGAGGAATAATGCTGCAAAACAAGTGTCACCCCGTGGAAAAACCGGAGTGACACTGTTTTTTATCATGTTTAATTTACTGAATGTTCTTTCGCAGGAACATCCAATCCTGCATCTTGCTTACGCCGGGTTCTTCACCTGTGAACATTTTGGCAGCCTCCTCGTCGCCCTTGAGCCACCATTTGAGCCATGCCGTAGCCACCTTCGCATAATCGCCGCCGTAAGGCTGCATATAAGTGCCGCCGTGTCCGATACCGTCGAGGCTGCAGAGGAAGGCAGGCATGGTGCCGGACATCTGCTTGAAGTCATCCAGACCGTTTTCCCATGCGATGTCGGTTGTTCCGCCAAGAATCCAGATAACTGATCTCTGTTTCATAGTGTTCAGGCTGGCTTTGTCTTCACCGCCGTTGAAGAAACCGCTGTTCATGACCAGGATAGTCTTGATGCGCTCGTCTCCCATCATATGGAGAGCCTGCAAACCGCCGCATGACATACCGGCAGCAGCAATGTTGTCGACATCGAGTTTTCCATAGTAAGGGCTGCTCGGATCGGAATTCTGGGCAATCGCCCACTCGAGAGCCTGCTGCAGGCCTGTCGGGTCACCCATAGACATTCCGCCCATCTGAGGCATTCCGCCACCCTGGGGAGCGCCCTGGGGACGCTGTCCACCGGGAGCACTGCCCATAGGGGGCATTCCACCACCCATAGGAGGCATTCCGCCCATTTGAGGGGCACCTTGAGGACGTTGTCCACCCTGGGGAGCGCCCTGAGGACGTTGTCCGCCCTGGGGAGCACCCTGGGGACGCTGTCCGCCCGGAGCGCCGCCCATCTGCGGCATTCCGCCGGGCATAGCGCCAGTCTGACCGGGACGCGGACCCTCGACCTGCTGGTAGTTGCTGGGACCGATAGCTACAATCAGGAAACCCTGCGATGCCACTTCATTAAGGAAATTGACATGGCCGCTGGGAGAGTTGGCGCAGCCGCCGTTACCCCAGACCAGGACAGGGAGCAGGTTGCCTGCTCCGAACACGCTGATGTCCTGCGGACGGAAAATGGTGTGCGTTGCAAGCGTCGGTTCTTCCATCATAATGGCTTTGTAAGGACCGGAACCGCCATCTTCGACAATTCTCGAATTTTGAGCCTGTGCGGGAACTGCTGTCAGAGCCAGGACAGCAGCAACTGCCATAAACAAATATCTTTTCATAATGTCTTAATATTGATTATTAACAATAAAACCTTCTGAATAGTGATTAGGTAGATTAAAGATAGACATTATTATTCATTTTATCGAGGCTGCATTCGATAATTCTCAGAGTTTTCTGCTGAAGGCCATCGGGGAGGTAAATGTTTCCCAGATGCAACAAGAACTTGTCGATGGTCCAAGGATAAGAATGCTTGACAGCGAATTCTTTAAAACGATTTCTTC
>JAFZBF010000037.1 GCA_017561885.1 Bacteroidales bacterium
AAGTTCTTCTGCCAGCCGAGGTCCAGACGGAACACTGTCGGCATATGATAGTTGTTTACTCCGGAGTAATATTTTGCTGTGAATGTGTCATCCATATAGGGGAGCTCGTAGGTCACGGCCTCTCCATTCTCCCAGTGGCCGCTCTGCAGGATCATAGTGGCCGAGAAGCCTTTCCACTGCAGGGTGGCGTTCAGCATATGACGGCGGTCGAAACGCGCGTGGAAAGGCGCACCTTCATAGAACGAAGGGAAGTTCTCGCGGGTGGTCTTGGAAAGCGTGTAAGACGCCCTCGCATACCAGTCCTGATGCTGGAACTCATAGAGGGTCTCAAGTCCGTATGAACGGCCGTCTCCCAGCTCGACGTGCTCGGCCCATCCAGCCAGGCCGCCGCTGAACAGTTCCTGCGAATACTTGTAATAAACGAGGTTGTTCATCAGCTTGTAGAAACCTCCAACCGAGAGGCTGTGGTCGCCGAAACGGCTGGAAAGGCCGGCACCGCCCTGAAGCGATTTCTCCGGAAGTATGCTTTCCACCGTCGGCACGATCAGGTCAAGCGACCAGCCGACCGGCATACCTTCAAGAGTATGGTAGTACTGAACCAGACGGTCGAAGGTGGCCTCGAACGCGAGGTGCGGAGTGAAGGTCCATTTTGCTGCCAGGCTTACTTCCGGATCGATGCGTCCGCCGCTGCCGAGCACTTCTTTTGTCGACGGGAGGTAACTCTGGTTGTGATAGTAGTTGCCGCGCAGAACGGCCTTCAGGGATATCTTGTCCGGAACGTTGTAGCTCGCCTGCACCCAGGGAGTGGCGAGGATCGTGTTGGTCCTCTTCATCTGCTCTCCAATCTGCCCTGGAGCGAACTGTGCGTAGCGGACAGAGAAGCCCTCATCGAGCGAGAACGGGCCGTTCCACGAATGGTGGAACTTGGACTGCAGGCTGTATTCCGTCAAGCCGGAACTCAGCGACAGCTCATTACGGGTGCCGTGGTACACCTTGTCCTGCTGCTGCACACTGCCGTAATTGTTGACGGACGCAGTCACATCGAAGCGGGTGATGTCGCCGCGCCAATGGTACTGCAAGATTCCGATAATGTTGTGCCAGCCCATAGCTTCTTGAGAGTTCTTCGACATAGAGAAACTGTAGTGATCCTGGCTGGCAAGGACAGATGCGGTAACGTAACTGGTGTTGTTGATACGGAAATTGATCTTACCATAGACATCTCCCACGAAGGCGCCGAAATTCTCCAGACCGCCCAGCTTTCCTGGCAGAAGCCCCTTAACTGCCTGGTATTCCAGGGCAAGAGGCGACACCCTCGCCGAGACAATGTAGTTGCGGCCAATCCTGTCGTCGCCCTCGACTCCGGCGCTGAGCAGGAAGTTGTTGAGCGCGACGCTCCATTTATGGTCGCCGTCAGGATTGCGGGTGACAACCCGCAGGTGGGATGCCGTGAAGTTGCTCTCATCGCCGTCGAAACCGCCCTTGCTAAGCTCGGCACTCTCTATCACATCTGTCGGCACCAGAGTCGTCAGGCCAAGGATGTGGGAATAGCCATACACCGGCACTCCGTCAAGGGTGAACAGATTGTTGCCGGAGCCGCCTCCGCGCACATACATGGCTGTGGTGCCGTCGGCTCCGGTAGTCACACCGGGAAGGCTCTGGGCCCAGCGGATCGGGTCGCCCTCTCCTACCGGCGACACGATGCTCCGGATGCCTTCGATACCTGTATGCAGATGGCCAAGACTCGCTTCTATGCGACGGAAATCAGTCTTTACGGCTGCGTCCAACGTATCGAGCCAGGTCGGCTCCTGCGCGGCGCAGGTCATAGAGACGAGAATAAGCAAAAGCGTTGCGGTCTTTTTCATATTATGTTCATATTATGGCATTGGCATTGTATTTCCCGGGTCATCATCTTCCTCTTCAGGTTCGTATTTCGGTCCGAACACCTGGATTCTCACTCTGGGACGCATCCATATAGTAGCATGGATAGCGTCTATGAAATAGGGCTGGCTAATATGCGTGACACAACCGAAGATTCCCAACCCTCCGTGGATGTTGGTAAATAAATTATCCCTGAGATAAATTGTTGAGATATCACTGCTCTGTTCGGCATAATACTGCTGATATGCCTCGCACAGGTAGCGGTCGTAATCATCCGACAAAGCGTCAAAATATACCCGGTTCAACATAATCCAGGTAGGTGAGGAACGATCCTCTTTAAAATCCCCGTCTATGGCAAAGAACGGAATTGACTTGAAATTCTCCAGTTGTCGGGGCCAGTCCTCCCTTTTGGGGAAGCGGAGGAAGTCACGATGCATAGAGTACCCAGTCAGATAAAATTCACGGTACGATCCGAGAACAAGATCGGGACTGTTTACGTTTACGAATTCGGCATCTCCGGCACCCGATCGTAACTTCCCGGTAAGATTAAAATTGTCAACATATGGGTAATCAGTACAGAGGTTCTTTACCGGAACATACTTTTCCAACTCTGCATCATAGGTTTCAGCATATGCCCATACCGGATTGGAAAAGACGATATAATAGAATATTCCCTCAGCGGTCACTTCTCCGAAAGTAATACCGTCCACCCAGGAAACATAGGACGTAAGACGTTTTATGTCAAAATTAAGCCAGGGACCGGAATCTGTATTTTTATCAATATGTAATCCCATTTCGAACCCCTGATGCAATTTTCCCGGCATAGCCTGCTCGGCCCAGACAGTTTCGTGCCCGGGTGTGGTCACTTCGAGACGGTAGTTATGTCCGGGGATTGCAGCATATTCCAACTGCCAGTCACTTTCGGAAATCCTTGCGAAGCGGCCGGCCTCGCTGTTTTCGGTAAGGTCTGTCAGAACAGCAGAAGCCTCGGTCACACGGGGAGCCTCCGCCTGTGACGCACCTTTTGTCCAGGAAAGTTTCAATGTCTGGACCGAGTCCTGCGTAAGGACGCAGTAGACAGACAGAAGGGGTTCTTCTTTGGCATCGAGAACCACATCCTTGACGCAGGAGCTGAGTCCGGCAGCAAGGACCAGCAGGAAGCAGATATCGGATATAAGTCTTTTCATCAGAATGAAATCCTCCAGCTGAAGTTAGGCATTATGGGCAGCAGCGCTATCTCCTTCCAGGACTCGCTCTCCGCGTCGAAGTAGAGCATGAACGGATTGAAGTGGTTGGTCACGTTGCAGACACCAAGATTGACGCTGTGCTCAAGACGGCCGGTGGTAAAGTTCTTCTGCCAGCCGAGGTCCAGACGGAACACTGTCGGCATATGATAGTTGTTTACTCCGGAGTAATATTTTGCTGTGAATGTGTCATCCATATAGGGGAGCTCGTAGGTCACGGCCTCTCCATTCTCCCAGTGGCCG
>JAFZBF010000038.1 GCA_017561885.1 Bacteroidales bacterium
AAGCCGACAGTTACGTCGGCTTTTTTTGTTGAGGTAGACGGACTCGAACCGCCACTAAGAGGACCAGAATCTCTTGTGCTGCCATTACACCATACCTCAATGGTAGACCTCGCTGGTCAAAAGTGTGGCAAAGGTATAAAAAATTATTGTTTCTCCAACAAAACTGTTGCATAAGATGCAACTCCTTCTTCTCTTCCCACAAAACCGAGTTTCTCGGTAGTCGTCGCCTTCACCGAAATGCAGTCACTGTCGACCTTCAGCACGGCGGCGATCTTCTCGCGCATCTGCTGGATGTAAGGGGCGATCTTCGGCCTCTGGAGCAGCAGGGTGATGTCAGCATTCACAAGCTGCCAGCCCTTTCCGGTGACCAGATCCGCCACCCTCGCCAGAAGGATGCAGCTGTCGATATTGGAATACTGTGCGTCAGTATCGGGAAAATGATGACCGATGTCTCCCAGGGCAAGAGCACCGAGCATCGCGTCACAAAGGGCGTGAAGGATCACGTCACCGTCGGAATGCGCCACGCAGCCCTTCGGGTTGTCGATCTCCACACCTCCGAGTACAAGACGGTATCCTGATGCCAGGACGTGTACGTCATAACCGTTGCCAACTCTGAAATTGCTCATATCTTATGTGGTTTGTTGCTTGTCGATGTAATGCAGATAGACAGCGGCCACTGCGGTGAGAGCTGCAGTCTCGATGCGGAGCCGCGACATCCCGAGAGAGACTGGCTGCCAGCCCTTTTCCACCGCCAGTCTCATTTCCTCACGGCTGAAATCCCCTTCCGGACCAATCATTATCGCATATCTGTCGCCTCCGGCCCTGCCCAGCGCCTCCCGGATTGAAATCTTCTCAACTCCGAGGAATGCGGTGTCATCGCAGTAGCAGATGAACCTGGCCACTCCGGAATCGGACTGCCCTGCCAGGAATTCCCTGACGGACACAGCATCGTCCACCTGCGGCACGGCGCCCTTGTGCGACTGCTTGGCAGCTGAAATCACAATGCGCTCGCAGCGTTCCTTCTTGAAAACCTTCCGTTCGGAATAATCGCCGAACAGCGGAGATATCCTGTCCACGGCTATCTCTGTCGCCTTCTCGGCGAACCATTCGAACCGGTCGATGTTCTTCGGTGGAGCCACGGCCATATGCAGTTCGTAGGGATGGGAGCCGTATGCTTCCTCCACCTTCAGGACAGTGAAACCCACGGCCTTGGGGGAAGCGTCTTCTATCCTGCATTCGTACAGGCATCCCTGTCCGTCGACAATATGTATGACGTCACCCAAGGTATGCCGCAGCACTCTGACGCAGTGGTTGCTTTCCTCCCTGTCGAGTGTACGGCCGCCTGCCGCGATGTCCCTTGAATAGAAGAGTTCCATTATTTATTCCCTGATGACTTTTATCTCGCCGTCGAGCCCGACCTTTATGATCTGCGAAGAGACTCCTGTGGCGCCTTCTTCATAGAAGGGATCGACAATGTGATCCACGGCATCCAGTATCGAGGCGTTGATGTCCTCGAAGGTCGCGGGGGCTTCCTCTCCCGATATGTTGGCTGAAGTGGAGACTATAGCGCCTCCGAAACGGCGGCAGAGCTGCCTGCAGAATTCGCTCTGCGGAATCCTGATGCCCACGCTTCCATCTTCCGCCACCACGTTCCCGGCCAGGCCCATCGCCCCGGGATAGATGATAGTCATAGGCTTGTCATTGACCTCGATGAGCTCTATCGCCATCTGGGGAATCACTTTGACGTAGCGTCCTATCATATCAGCATCCGCCACGAGGGTTATGAGGCTCTTGGCATCTTCACGCTCCTTTATCTCAAAAACCCTGGCAACGGCCTCCTCGTCGGCGGCGTCACATCCTATGCCCCATACGGTATCGGTCGGATACAGTATTACGCCTCCTTCCTTGAGGACCTTGACGGCGGCATCTATTTCCTGTTTGAGATCTTCTTCCATAGTCTATCTGTATATATATGTGCTGACCGGATAATGGTCAGAGTATTTCTCGCGTTTGATTTCGTTGCGGAAAGCCTTGAATTCCTTCGGGTACAGGATATAGTCTATCCTGAGAAGCGGCCAGAGGTATGAGTAGCTGGCGCCGAATCCCTTGCCCGCCTCTGCAAAACTGTCCTTGCGGCCTTTGCGGAGCTTGTAGTAGGTATATGAAACCGGAGTGTCGTTGAAATCTCCGCATATGACGACCGGATGTCCGCATTTGCCGCTGTGTTCAAGGATATCTTCTACCTGCAGGGCACGAAGCCTGTTGGAAACCCTCAGTTTCTCGTGTACTTCCTTGACCTCGGTTGTCAGCGCACCTTTGACTGCGATGCGCTGTATCAGCCTGGTGAAGGAGATGGTGGCTGACTGCAGATGGCAGTTGTATACCCGGACAATCTCACCGCCCATATCGATGTCCGCCCAAATGAACATATTGTGGCTGTCGTCGAACTTGATGGTGCCGCTGTCGACGATAGGATATCGGCTAAGAATCACGTTGCCGTTGTAAATTCTGCTCCCGTAGAAATAATGGTGGCGATAAGGAATGTTCGGGAGAAAATTAGCATACGACTCTTTGCCTACAATATAGAATTCCTGGAGGCAGATGATGTCGGGATTCTCCTCCCTGAGAAAATTCTCTATCCTGACGGTATTGGCCGCATATTCCAATCCGTCCCTGGAGAGCTGCATATGGCCGAGGTTGTATGTAAGAATCTTGAACGGCTTCCCGTCCGGCTCCTGCTCGTCCTTGCTTATCTTGAAGAAAAGGTCGGCATAGAACAGCGTGGGCAGCATGGCGACCAGCGTAAGGAAAGCCACAGCCTTGAGCCTGAAAAGAGCAATAAGCAGTATAATCAGGTTGAAGAACAGTATCGGAATGAAATACAGGCCGAAAAACATCAGCACTGAGGACAGTTCAGACGGTGGCAGATACACCGAGATATATGACAGGAAAAGAGCTATGGCCCCTATCAGTGCGAACAGTTTCAACAGGAAATCCTTGAGAGAAAAGCGGCTGAACATCTGTTCTTTTTTGCCGGCTTTTCCCCATTGGGATTCTGTTTTGTTCTGATATTTGTGTACCCTCGGCATAGTCTAGTAATACAGTCTTTTTTTCTTTTTCCAGTAAAGGATCAGCAGCAGGCCGAAAAGCATACCGCCCAGATGGGCGAAGTGCGCTATGTTGCCTCCCATTCCTGTAATGCCGGTGACAAGTTCTATGGCTCCGAATATTATTACGAACCATTTGGCCTTCATCGCCACGGGCGGGAAGATGAGCTGAAGCACCTGGTTGGGAAAGAGCATGGCATAGCCAAGCAGCACGCCGTAGATGGCTCCGGAAGCTCCGACTGTGGGAACCGCTTTCAGCGAAGCTGCCTTCGCAACCTCTCCTATCGCCTCGAGATGCTCTATCTGGAGATGCATCACGAGATTGTGGCAGAGTGCCGCTCCGAGGCCTGTGACGAAATAGAACAGCAGGAACTTCTTGTCGCCCCACACCCTTTCAAGCGCAGTACCGAAGATCATCAAGGTGTACATATTGAAGAACAGATGCCAGAAGCCTCCGTGCATAAACATATGCGTCACCATCTGATACCACCTGAAATACTGGGATTCAAAAGGGAAAAGGGCCAAGTACTGGTATGCCGTATCGCCGATCAGCATAGTGCCGACCAGCATTATCGTATTGATAATTATAAGGTCCTTGACCACTGGGGTCACCATTCTCCAGAAATTGCTCATAACTTCTTCTCCAAATCTTCGTCAGTAAGGATTGTGAATGTCCTGCCACCGGCAGGTGCTGTATCGGGCTGTCTGCAGCCTAGCAGCTGTCTTACCAACAATTGTGCCCCGGCCCGGTCGATGCTCCCGGAATCGGCGCAGGCTACAGAATGTGCCAATATGGCGGCGTCCCGGGCTGCATCGTCTCCCAGTTTTCCCTGCCTTATGTCATCTATTATAGCAGCCACGGCCTCTTCGACACCTTTGCGGTCAGGGTTCATTCCGGCCGGCAGGCCATACAGCACTATCGAATTCTGCCCGAGATCCCTAAGGTCGAAGCCCAGTCTTGCAAACAGGTCTGCATTGTCCAGGGCGAGTTCGTGATCTTCCGGACTCAGGTCCATCGTCAGAGGATACAGAGATTGTTCGGTGACGGGATGTTTTTCTGCCAGCAGGGGGAAATATTCCTCGTAGAGGATTCTTTCACGAGCCCTCGGCACATCTATCACCATCAGGCCTTCTTCCACCGGCACTGCAATATAGCGGGAACCGAAAGGCATCACCTCACGCTCTGCGGCTGCCGTCCCGGGATGTGCCGGCACCGGGATGTCGGCCGGAGCCCTGCGTTCCATCTCGAACGGGTCGAACAGAGGGTCATAATCTATCTTCGGAGGTGCCGTGTAGCGCGGGGCGTCTTTCGAAAGGGAAGGAAACTCCACTGAAGGCACCTGGTCGAAATCCAGGCTCGGAGTGAAAGCATTCTGGCCGAGAGCCTTGCGCACAGTCACGCTGAGAATCTCGAATATCATCGGCTCGTCCTCGAACTTCACTTCGGTCTTGGCCGGATGGATGTTCACGTCGACTGCTGACGGATCTACCTCGAAGAATATGAAATATGACGGGGAAAAACCGTCTTTTAGCAGATGCTCATAGGGTTTGCAGACTGCCTTGTGCAGATAGGGACTGCGGAAATAGCGCCCGTTTACGAAGAAATACTGGTTACCCTGCACCTTGCGGGCCTCTGCCGGCGCTCCCACGAAACCTCTTATCTTGACCATCGACGTGTCGACCTCGATGTCTACCAGCTCCTTGCTCAGACCGACGCCTGCAAAATCGACTATACGCTGCTTTTCGTTGCCCACCGGACGCAGACTGTAGAGAGTCTTGCCGTTATGAAGGAAAGTGAATGCAATCTCCGGATGGACGATCGCAACCCTCGAAAATTCCTGGACCAGATGCCGAAGTTCGGCAGCGTCCGATTTCAGGAACTTGCGTCTTGCCGGGGTGTTGTAAAACAGGTCGCGGACCTCGATGCTGCATCCCTTGGGAGTAGAGGCAGGTTCAGCCGAGGTAATCTTCGATTCTGAGCAGTGCACTTCGAAACCCACTTCATCCTCTTCCCTGCGGGTGCGCAGTATAACTCTCGACACGGCTGCAATAGAAGCGAGAGCCTCGCCTCTGAAACCGTAGGTTATTATCCTTTCCAGGTCTTCTGCCGATGAAATCTTGGATGTAGCGTGGCGCTCGAAGCACAGCTGCGCGTCTTCCGGGCTCATTCCGGAACCGTTGTCTATGACACGTATGGATGTGCGGCCGGAATCTTCCACCACGACGGAGATATTGTCAGCACCTGCATCGATGCTGTTCTCCATCAGTTCCTTGAGCGCAGATGCCGGACGGTTGACTACCTCTCCCGCTGCTATCAAGTTGGCTATGTTGCCCGGCAGTACGTTGATCATTTCCTACTGCAGAAGAAGGTTTATGCCCTGGGTGAAGTAATATACGGCGATGAAGGCCAGCAAGAGTGACACTATGATAATTATCGTCCTCACCTTGGTGTTGCCGGTCTTGCGGCGGTTGTTGTCCAGACCGTTGCGGTATGCGTCGCGGATCAGCACGCCCGGAACATATCCGTCGCGGAGGTGGTTCTTGACCTCAGGCTTTCCGGTCTCGCCCTTGGCATCTGTCCCTGAAGCTTCTGCCGCCTCATCGTCTTTGCCTTCCCAAGGTTTCTTGGGGTCGTACTCCTTGCCATACTTGGCATAACGCTCTTTCATCTTCTCCTCCTTCTCGTTCCAGTAGCGGGGTTCATAATGGAATACCCTGTGTTTAGGTGTAGGTAAAAAACTGATGCCCATAATATCTTGTCTTTAATCGTTGTCTATCTCAATAATCCTGCTTTCATCACCCGTAGCGGTGATCTTTACGTTCAATGTCTCTTCCGGGAGCAGCTGCTCGACTTTCTCCGGCCACTCTATCAGACAGAGACTTCCGGAATAAAGGTACTCCTCGAACCCGATGTCCGCCGCTTCCTTGACAGTGTCTATGCGGTAGAAATCGAAATGGAAGATACTGTCCCCGTCTGCCGCGCGGTATTCATTCACAATCGTGAAAGTCGGACTGCAGACATCGTCCTCGACTCCGAAATACCTGCACAGCGCACTGATGAAGGTAGTCTTACCTGCGCCCATGCTGCCATAGAAAGCCACTATCCTGTTTTCTCCCAGCACGGCCGCGAACTCTTTCGCCGCCGCATCGATATTCTCCAGACTGTCTATGGCTATGGTTTTCATCTTCCTTTGTTAAAGTCATCCAATGCCCTGTAGAAGGCTTCGATATTGGCCGGAGTCACACCCGGAGGAGTATCGCAACCTGATGACAACACAAAGTTAGGATATTTTGCCGTTTGTTGCAGAAGTTCGCCCGTGGCTTTGTACATTTCCTCAGGACCGGCCTGCTTGAACATAGAAACCGGGTCGATGTTGCCGAACACCAGAGCGTCCTCAGGGCAGTCCTCCAAGGCCTTCAGCATATCGATCTTGTTGCCGAAGTGGAAGCCCCAGGCACCTGTGGCAACCATAGCCTCGGTGCAGTGGCCGGTGTTTCCGCAGTTGTGGAGCACCACGGCAAAAGTTTCGTCCTGCACGGCGTCGACAATCTTCTTCACATACGGAGTGCACCACATCATATCATCCTCGTTCGACAGCAGGCCCGAAGCAGGCTCGGCCATCAGCACTGCAGGACAGCCTGTTTCCTTTATGGCCTTCACGTAGTTGAGCAGGAATTCTGTGCATTTGTCGAGCAGCACGGTCATAACCTCCGGCTCGATGTAGATGCCCATCATGATTTCCGTCATACCGTAGAGACGGCCTGCGAGGGAGAAGGGGCCTATGCATCCTGCGAAGACAGGCTTCGGCAATGACGTTGCGAGCTTGTCGGCCTTGAGGTACTCCGGCACCCTGCCTGCATCCAGCGACGGCACCTTGAGAGCCTTGATGGCTGCTGCATCTTCCACCAGACGGCCTTCTATCGATGGTATAGCCTCATAGCTGAAGGATACGTTCGCCCCGAAAGCCTGGGCCTCCACGCTGAGGTCCATGATGGTGGTCATCGCCGCGGGCTGAGGATATTTTTCGCACAGGGCCCTGACGGCCTCATAGTGCACCTGGCCTGAGCATACTGCTTCCTTGACATTGTAGCCGAGCATCTCGATGCCCGGGTGTGTCATTACGGGAACGGCCGCCCTCCCGGGGGACGACAATATTTCTTTCTTCCAGTCGTTGACGTTCATTTCTTTATGTTTTTCAAACGGTTTTTATAACAGTCCTTGCGGCCGCATATCGCGCAGCCGTATTCCCTTTTCTCGACTTTTTCGCCCACCGAGACGATGCCGCTCACCGACTTGATGGGGTACATCAGGCAGGAGTCGTTGAGGCGCACCCCGCAAGTATCGCCCCCGAAACGCGAGAAGATCTCCCTCTGTTCGGAAAGCACCCAGCCGCAGTAGCCGGGACTGTAGGGGTTGCTCACACCCAGTCCGGCATAGTCGGCTTCGATGGCCTTTACGCATTCCCTGACTGTGGCTTCGGCAATCTCGCTGCCGATAAGGTCGGCCGCATAGACCTTCACTATGTCGCCTTCCTCCGCTATCCTGTTGATCTCCTCCTGGAACTCCATACCGGCCGTCGCTATGAAAAGCAGATACTTGTCGGCGCCGGAAAGGCCCTTCATTATGATGCCCTTCGGGGTCAGTCCTTCTATGGTGGATTCAATGTATCGGAACTGAGGACGGCAGACCGGGGCGAACCGCTCGAGCAGCGCTTCGACCACGGCCTTCATATCTTCAGCAGGCGCGCTCGGGTCAGGATAGCCCATCGAACGATAGATCTCGCTCATATCGAGCTTGATGTCCTGAAAGGTCATCCTGCGGAAGTACATAACTCAGACGAGGGTTTTCGCGAGCGCAACCGCTTCGTTGGCGTTCGCGCTGTAGCCGTCGGCACCTATCTCTTTTGCGAAGGCTTCGCTGACAGGAGCTCCTCCGACCATCACCTTGACGCTGTCGCGCAGACCGGCTGCATCAAGGGCGGCAATGACAGACTTCATATTGCCCATCGTGGTGGTGAGCAGGGCGGACAGGGCAAGGATGTCCGGCTTATGCTGGTTGACTGCATCTACGATCTTCTGGTCAGATGCGTCAACACCCAGATTGATTACTTCGAATCCGCATCCCTCGAGCATCGAGGCCACGAGGTTCTTGCCGATGTCGTGCAGGTCTCCTTTTACAGTGGCGATCACAATCTTTCCCATAGAGCTGACACCGGAGCCCTGCATCAGAGGCCTGAGCAGTTCCAGCGAGCCTTTCATGGCACGGGCTGCCATAAGCAGATTGGGAACATAGGCCTGTCCGGCTTCGAATTTGGCACCGATATCCTCCATCGCCTTGATCATATAATTGTTGACCAGTTCGCCGGGTTCGGCTCCTGCTTCAATAGCTTCCTTAGTGACTGCAACGGCGGCATTCAGGTTGCCGGCAAGTATAGCATCGTGCAATTGTTGATAATCTGCCATCGTAGTATTCATAAAGTAATTTGACTGACCAATTTACAAAAAAGATGCAGAAAATCATTACATTTGAGAAAATATCCTTTCTGTACAACCTTTATCAATTCTCAAATAATGAATTCAGAACAAATAAAGCTGATTGAAGAGACCTTGGACCACAAGAATTCCAAGATTCCCGTTGCACTCATAGCCGACAGCCCCTGGATTCCGGGTTACTGCGGACATACATTCATCGACTATTACGCCAACACACAGTTGTTCATCGAAGATAACAAGAAAATCACCAGGGATTTCCCGGAGGCTATCTTCATCCCCGGATGGTGGGTTGAATACGGTATGACGGCAGAGCCTTCAGGCTTCGGCTGCTCATTGTGCTTCTATGACGACAACCTGCCCCACCTGCGTCCTCTGACAGAAGACCTCGACAAGGCCCGCGAAGTGTTCGGGAACATCCACACTCCGGATCCTCTCGTGGACGGCGTAATGCCCCTGCTGCTGAACCAGCAGAGAATATATAAGCCGATAATGGAGGCTCAGGGCGAGGAGGTGTATATGGTGTGCGCCCGCGGTCCCTTCACAGTGGCTTCACATATGTTCACGGTCACCCAGCTGCTGATGCTCATGATGATGGACCCCGACACTGCATCAGTCCTGCTTGAAAAGACCACAAAGATGGTGATCGACTGGCTCAACGCCCAGCTGGAGAACGTCAAGACGGCCAAGGCTATCATGGTGCTTGACGACGTGTGCGGCTACTTCAGCCCTGAAGATTTCCAGACCCTCTGCCAGCCTTATATGCAGAGAGTATTCGACGCCTTCCCGGGCTACCGTCACTTCTTCCACAACGACTTCACCTCTAATTCTTGCTACTCTCACCTCGAGGAGATGGGCGTGGATGCTTTCAATTTCACCCATATGGAAGACATCGCAGCCAGCCGCAAGCTCGCCGGCAAGAAAGTCGTTCTGATGGGCAACGTTCCGCCGATGCTGCTTGTCAACGACACTCCGGACAACGTCTATAAGGCCACCAAGGAAATCGTTGAGATATATATAGCCGAAAACGGAAGCCACCACGGCCTGCTCCTCAGCACAGGAGGCGGACTGCCGATGGGTGCAAAGAAGGAGAATATCGACGCACTGATCGCCGCCGTACGCGACATCAACAAGACTCTGTAGCCATGAAAAAAATATTCGCACTGATCATTGCCGCTGTGTTATGCAGCGGCATTGCTCTTTCTGCTCAGGATATGAGCGCCGTAATCAAGGCGGGGAAAAAAGCCCCTGCCTTCAAGCTCCCCACTCCCGAAGGGAAGATGGTTTCGCTCGGCGACTTCAAGGGAAAGTTCGTCGTGATAGATTTCTGGGCTTCGTGGTGCCCGGACTGCCGCAAGGAGAATCCCGATCTTGTGAAACTCTACTCGAAATATTCTCCCAAGGGCGTGGCTTTCGTCGGCGTATCTTTCGACACAGACCGCGATGCCTGGCTCAAGGGCATAGAAAACGACTCCCTGAGATGGACGCAGGTCAGCTCCCTGAAGCAATGGAAGGAGACCCAGATATCCAAGGACTACGGGATCAACTGGATTCCGACTTTCTATCTGATCAACAAGAAGGGCCGGGTCATCGGCGCCTTCATCACTGCGGACGCGCTGGAAAACGCGCTTGAGAAACTGGCGTTCTAACTACTCGGCTGTCTTGGGCTCCGGAATGGCCAGCACTTTGGCCAGGGCCTTGTGCGGAGTGAGGTCGCGCTTGAACAGCAGCGGATAGTTTGTCCTGCCGCTTATGGGCGAGCCGTTCTTCCAGGATGCTCCGTCGTGGAGTCCCCAGAAGGTGACGCGGTCTATCTGGTCGCGGTGGTCGTAGAATATCCTGAACAGCTGTTCATACCTGTCTGCCAGCTGGGTTTCAACTTCTTCGGGCAGACCGTCCTTGTAGGGATCCAGGAACTCTTCGAATTCCTCGAGCTGGAACTGCGGATCCTGGAGCGAGCGGCCGATGACCTGGCCTTCCTTTGATATCGGGAGCACGTCAACGTCGAGTTCGGTAATCATCACCTTGACACCGAGTGCAGCAAGCTGTTCGATGGCGCTTTCGATGTACTCCGTCTTGGGATAGTTGAGTCCCCAGTGAGCCTGTATGCCGACACCGTCCACCCTGAGGCCGTCAGCGCGCAACCTGCGGACGAGGTTGATGACGCCTTCGAGCTTTGAAGGACGCCATACGTTGAATTCGTTATAGTATAATTCTGTGTTTTCTGGAGCATATTCGTTTGCGAACTGGAAAGCCAGCCTGGCGACTTCATAACCGTCGCCTCCGAAAGCTTTCACCCAGCCGAGGTCGCGGAAACCGCCGTCCTCTGCCACTATCTCATTCACTACGTCCCAGGCATCCACTTTTCCTGCAAAATGTGTAACCACTGTCTCGATGTAGCTCCTGAGTGTTTCCACAAGTTCCTCGCGGCTCTTCGGCGTGCCGTCGGGCCTTGTCCAGAAGAATTCCGGAGTCTGGTTGTGCCAGCACAGAGTATGGCCGAGCACGAACATTCCATGTTCCCTGCCGAATTCGCAATACGAGTCTGCCGGACCGAAGTTCCAGACTTCAGGGCCGGGATGCAGCGACTCGGGTTTCATCGCATTGTCGGGAGAAATTGCGTTGAAATGGGTTAAGAGAAGCTCGGTAGCCTCAGGGTTGCGGCCGTTAACCATAAAGGGATTGATCGCACATCCCATCTTGAAGCTGCCGTCATAGGCTTCTTTCAGAGATACGGCTTTATGGCCCATCTGTTCACACGAAACAGCAACGATGCATACGAATGCAAGAAGAAAAATGGATTTTGCCTTCATATCAAATGGATTTTTGCACAAATATAGTCAGAATCCGCTACAATAGATACTCGTGGCGGTCAAGGCTTATGCAAAACGCAAGGCTGTCAGTTCTCGCGCAAAACGCTCGACACCTTTCTGTATCTTGTCAATTGTCTTGCGGGTCGGCTTGCGGCGACCGTGAAGATAGTGGCCAAGCTGAGTCTGGTTTACTCCTGTTATCACTTCCAGACCCGCAAGGCTGAACGTTTTGCCATAGGCTTCAAGAAAGCTGGCGGTATCGTAGTAAAATTCATATTCCACCTCTTCGAAATACTTACCCATCGAATGATATAACTCACGGACTTCTCTGTAAGCGGCATTGAAATCATCTATGGCTTCTTCGACTGTCTGTCCCTCGCCAAGACAACTGTAGTCCAATGGAGTATCATCCATATAGGCCGAGAATTCATCTTTTCCTTTTTCAATAAAAACTCTTACTTTCTTCATTTCAGTCCGGACTGTTTCAGTATTTTATTCAATGTATTCGGGTTCACTTCATGGGAATCGTGATGTCCCGTGACAAATGTGCGTCCCGTTATCGGGCTATACCATATGGGATGGTCATTATTCCCAATGAGATAACACCCGGCACGGCGCAGCTTCCTTTCCAATTCACTGTATTTCATCGCAAATGTAGGAAAATTCCTACTACTTAACAAATAAACTACCACTCGTGGCGGTCAAGATTCCGGTACTGGACGGCTTCGGAAATGGACTGCAGCGTAATATTCTCTTCTCCTGCCAGGTCGGCTATGGTTCTGGCCAGCTTCAGCACCCTGCCATACGCCCTTGCCGACAGTGCAAGCCTGTCTATCAGCTTGCAGAGGTATTCCTTCTCACGGCTCCCGATACGGCAGTATCTTGTAAGCATTTCAGCATTCATCCTGGCGTTGGTGAACACTCCTGTTTCGTTCCTGAATCTCTCTGATTGCAGTTTCCTCGCCCTGCTCACCCTCTCCGCGATGGCAGCGCTGGGCTCCGCACCCGCATCCGCCGCCAAGTCGTCCGCAAGCACCCTGTCAACATAGATATGCATGTCCATCCTGTCCATCAAAGGGCCGGAGATCCGGCCCATATAGTTGTCCACCATAGTCTGAGTGCATCTGCACTTGCCGGACGGATCGCCGTAGTAGCCGCACGGGCACGGATTCATCGACGCCACCAGCATAAACGAACAAGGGTATTCTATCCTGTATCTGGCACGGCTGATCACAATCCTTCCGTCCTCCAGCGGCTGGCGCAGCAGGTCGAGAGTCACCTTGCTGAACTGCGCTATCTCATCCAGATAGAGCACCCCGTTATGCGCAAGCGATATTTCTCCGGGAAGGGCGTCCGGCCCGCCTCCGAGCAGAGAGACGCGGCTGGCGCTGTTGTGTGGCGTTCTGAACGGCCTAGTCCTGAGAAGGCCGTAGCTTCCAATGGACTTGCCCGCCACGGAGTATATCTTACTGGTCTCGATCGATTCTTCTGTCTCCATAGGTGGCAGGATGGACGGCAGACAACTGGCCATCAAAGTCTTGCCGCATCCGGGGCTGCCGATGAGGATGATATTGTGTCCTCCGGCGGCTGCAATCTCGAAGCCGCGCCTGGCGTGGAACTGCCCTTTTACAACACTGAAATCCGGTACTGCGTACTGTCTCGGAGTCTCGAGAGAAGCACCGGGCTGCTGCCTCATCAGGAAATCCCCGCCATCCTCTTCATCCAATATCCTGAGGACATCCGCCAGACTTCTCACTCCGTATATGTTGACACCCTCGATGTCGACAGCCTCCTTGGCTGATTCATAAGGCAGCACACAGCCGTCGTAGCCGTTGTCGCGGGCATAGACAGCCACGGGAAGGGCACCGGGGACATCCCTTATGGAGCCGTCAAGCGCCAGCTCTCCCAGGAACAGGTGATTCTGAAGCCTGGCAGGTTCCTTTTCCGTCATAGCGCAGATAAGCGTCACCGCAATTGCCAGGTCGAACGATGACCCCTGCTTTCGGATGTCAGCAGGAGCCAGATTGATGATGATCCTCTTGCCGGGAATATGATATCCGTAGCTTCGGATGGCAGTAAGCACTCTGGTCAGGCTTTCCCTGACCGCACTGTCCGGCAAACCTACCAGCTGGATGCCAATGCCGTTGGAGATGTCGGTTTCAACCGTAATGGCAACCACTGTCAAACCCAGACAGGTTGCACAATAAGTTTTGCAAAGCATATCGTTTTTGCACTAAGGTAGCGAGACAGAGCCGCCTGCAACTACAACAAAAACCGAATGCTATGCGATTTTTCCAAATACGGAAACAGAAATGAAAATCAATATTCTCTAATCGTAGTCCGGCATAGCGCCGCTGCGAGAGCAGACAAATGCGGAGATACGGTTGGCAAGGCTGTGACAGTCGGCCAAAGAGTCGCCGCGGAGATATGCATAGACAAATGCGGCCGTGAAAGAATCACCGGCACCGACAGTATCGGCGATTTCAACTTCAGGACAGGCCAGGCTGTATGTTTCCTCCATAGTGATAACCTCGCTGCCCTCGGCACCCTTTGTGAGAATCACCAGACGCAGTCCGTAGCACTCGATGAAAATCCTGCAGATGGCTTCGTATTCACCTTCCATTCCGAACATCTCCCCGACAATGGCTATCTCCTCGTCATTTATCTTCAGGATGTCGGCCACCTTGAGAGATTCTTCTATGATTTCGCGGCTGTAGAAATGCTGCCGCAGGTTGATGTCATACACCTTCAGACTGTCTTCGGGCATATCTGAGATAAATTGCATCACCGTAGCCCTCGTCACAGGATTCCTCTGCGCAAGTGTGCCGAAGCACACAGCTGCCGCCTGCGAAGCCAGAGTTTTCATCTCGGCCGTATACGGCACATTGTCCCAGGCCACATCCTCGATAATAGTGTATTCCGGCACTCCGCGCTCATCCAGCGCCACCTTTACAACCCCGGTAGGATAATCCACCTCGGGCAGAACAGCCTCGAGTTTCTTGGAAGCAAGGATTGCCTTTACTTCTTCACCCAGGCTGTCCTTGCCGATTGCGCTGACAGCCACACCCCGGCCACCCAGACGGCAAACGTGATAAGCGAAATTTGCAGGCGCACCACCCAGCTGGGCGCCGGAAGGGAGCAGGTCGAAAAGAATTTCGCCAAGTCCTACTATCGGTCTATCTTCTTTCATCAGGCTTTTTCAATTTTAAGGAATCTGTATGCCAGGTATATCATATAGATGACTCCCAGGCTGATGACCAGCACTGAACCGACCTGAGAGCCGAAGGCATCGGAGAGCGCACCCATCAGGATGGGGAAAATCGTACCGCCGATCAGGCCCATTATCATAAGGCCCGACATTTCGTTCTTGCGCTCAGGCATAAACAGCAGAGCCTTGGAGAAAATCATCGAGAACATATTCGAGTTGCCGTAGCCCACAAGCGCGATTGCGGCATAAATGCCGAGTTTGGTGTGGCATACGAACAGGCCTATCATAGAGAGCACCATCAGCAGCGTGCTCAAGGCGAAGAACTTGCGGAGGTCCCAGCGCGCCAGGATGAGAGAGCCGGTGAGGCATCCGATTGTCCTGAACAGGAAATACACGCTGGTGGCGATGGCGGCCTCGGTAAGAGGTATACCGAGCCTCTCCATAAGAATCTTCGGGGCACAGGTGTTCACACCTACGTCGATGCCGACGTGCGCAACGATACCGAAGAAAAGCATCAGCACGGTCGGGATGCCCAGAAGTTTGAGCACATCCCTGAATTTCGACGTCTTCTCGGACGGAGCGTCCTCCTCGATCTTCGTGAGCCATACGTATAGGGTTGCTATCACGCCGATCACCAGGAAAGTGCCGTACAAGATCCTCCAGTTGCCCAGGCGCACTGCAGCCCAGCTGGCGATGAGCGGGGCGCTGAACGATGCAATCGCCTTGACAAACTGCCCGAAAGTTAGGGAGCTGGCAAGCTTGTCACCCTTCACCACACAGGAGATCAGCGGGTTCAGAGACACCTGCATCAGCGTGTTGCCGATTCCGAGCAGGCAGAACGAAGCCAGCATCACCGGATAATTGTAGCCGAGCAGAGGCAGCACGAGGGCCAGAGCCGTCACGATGAGGCTGAGCACTACGGTCTTTCTCTTTCCGATGCGGTTCATCAGAAGACTCGTCGGAACCGACAGGAAGAAGAACCACAGGAACACCATCGACGGAAGGAAATTGGCCATCGTGTCGCTCAGGTTGAAGTCCGCCTTGACATAGTTGGTAGCCGTTCCCACCATATCCACGAATCCCATCGCGAAGAACGCGAACATTATGGGAACCAGCTTGCTGATATTGCTTTTCTTGTTTTCCATATCTTTTATCATTTCATTTCATAAGACATAACGTCGCGAAGAGCAGCACCGCCGAACACCTCTACGTGGTCGTAATATGCCGAAGGATACACGCAGTTGGTAATTACCGCATCGCCGTCATTCACGAACATCTCGGACACCATACGGTCATAGAAGAGCTGCACCTTGTAGTAATCGCGTACAGGGATGACAGAAACAACCGGGGAGGCAACTTCTTTCGGAAAGGCCTGCAGGCCGCTCTGCGAACGGTCGGTGAGCAGCACGCCCTCCGAAGGCCTGAAGGTATACACCACCCTCTCCCCCGCGTCGTTGCTCAGGATGAAACCGAAAGGATCCTGGCCGGAAGGAGTGAATGTCAGGTCGATTTCATAGGCACCCATAGCTCCGCCCGGGATGACGGTACGGTCTCCAGCCTTGAGCGACAGGGACGAAGCCTTTCCTCTGGCTGCAAATACTTCAGGTGCCGGCACGCTGGCAAGGATGGGATGCCTGCCGTTGCTCTTGAGCGAGAGCTCACGCGGCAGCGTCATACCTCCGGTGAAGTACTTGGTGGCTGGCATGGTCGACGAGAACGCCGAGCTCGTAAGCCAGGCAATGAATACTGTCCTGTCGTCGGGTGCGTTGAAGTAGCTCTGGCCGGCATACTGATTGACGCCCTGGTCCAACCAGAGAGGATAAGGCAGAGGATCGGCCGTGAAGCGCTTGCCGTCGAAGTCTCCTATGAAATACTGGGTGTTGTTTGCATGGTTGGGGTCCTGCCCGATAGTGACGAAGAGCACCCATTTCTCTTTGCCGCCATATTCGAACTTGCGCAGGTCGGGGCATTCCCAGACGCTGCGGTGAGAACCTATGCCTTCTCCGAAACTGCTAAGCAGATGCCAGTTCCTGAGGTCCGGCGAGCCGTAGAACTCCACCACCTGCCTGACAGATACGGCCATCACCCACTGTCCGCCGATCCAGTAGACCTTGGGATCCCGGAAATCACGGGAGGCGGGATTGTCCGGCAGCACCGGGTTGCCTCCGTACTTGGTGAAAGTGTAGCCTCCGTCGGTCGAATAAGCGATGCTCTGGCGTTCTCCATTCCGGTCGGAAGTATAGATTGCAATCACCGCATCCTCTCCGAATCCTGCGGTATTGTCCTTGTCGACTACTGCACTGCCGGAGAATATGGCTCCGAGCGGATCAGGCTTCAGGACATTGTCGTGCTGAGTCCAGTGGATAAGGTCTTCAGACGTTGCGTGTCCCCAGGTCATATTCCCCCAGAAAACCGAATAAGGGTTGTGCTGGAAATACATATGCCATACTCCGTCCTTGTAGAAAAGACCGTTGGGGTCGTTGTTCCAACCGAATGCCGGGGTAAAGTGATATACCATCCTCAACGGCTCGTCGTAATCCATATCAATCGTGTCGGACAGCTTTACTCCGCCGTACACAGGATCGGATTCTTCGACGCCGGTCAGGCGGAGAGTAACCTCCTGACCCGCATAGGGAGAAACGTCAACGGGAATCCAGTAATCGACTGTATCTTTTGCAACAGTAACATCCTGCACGAACTCGAACACATTCGCGGCGTCAACCACGAGGTTCATCTTCGACGGTTTGCCCGTATAAGACGAAGGGATGAGGATATAGTGTTTATTGGCTTTGAAGGTTGCGGCATAGTTGCCTTCCGCATCGAGGCTCTCCTGGATGGCAGGACGACAGGAAACTGCCAGGAACGCGCAGAAGAGCAGCGACAACAAATATCTGGTCATAGGCTGGGTTTTGTTTCAACCTATGAAGTTATTGATTTTTGAAAAGATTGGCAAATCTACAGATTGAATCTCACGCCGGCCTCGAGGCTGAACATAAGAGGCTGCTCGGTGCGGATGCTCTTCGGCTGGTTGCAGTCGAAATAGTATGAAGCCGAAGGATCGAGGAATATCGAAATGGGGCCTGTCAGCTTGTAGTCGATGCCTACACCTGCATTCACAGACCACTGCAGACCTGAAGCGTCCTGGTCCATACCATAATTGCCGAAGATATACCTTGCGCTGATGCACTTGTCGACAGCGCCGCCGGCACGACCGTAGACTGTCAGCCTTCCTTCCTCGATGAAATTATAGAAGGCTGAAGCCGTCAGGCCGACGTAATGCAACCTTGAAGATGCATTGGGGAATTTCTCCTTGTTGACCATAGCGCTGAAGCTGCGCTGCAGATAAGTGTAGTTCACTCCGGCGCCTATAGAGAACTTGTCGATGACGGGATAACGCATCTGCACCCCGAACGACATAGGAATCGAATAAGAAGACTCAGTGAGCTCTTCCACCACGACAGCACCTGAACGGCCTGAAACCGAAGCGCTGTGTGAAGGGGCCATCTGATAGATGAAGCCACCCTGCTTCGCTATTCCTGATACATTTGATGATATAGAGAGGCTTGCGTGTGTGCTGTTAGAAGTCTCCTCTTCCTCGAAGAGATAGTAGTCATCCATCAGTCTGGTGCCTGAAGGAGTGCGGTAGCCGCCGTTTGAAGGCTGGCCGGCCGGCTCGGTCACGTCTGATGAAGGCTGGCTGCTTTCTGCTGCCTCTGCGGCAGGCTCCTGACCTGTTGCGGCCACAGTCTCAGATACGGGCTCCCGGACTTCGGCAACTTCCTTCATAATCTCGGCGGGCAGAACTTCGGCGAGATATCCGCCGGAGCGGAGAGCCCTCACCTGGTCTGCAATTGAAGGTATGTCCTGTGCGTCCTCGGGAGTGTCAAGCTCCTGCGGGACTACAGACTCGACGACCGCTACGGACGGAGCTGACTGCAGCTGCGAAGGAGCGTCGTTGCCGTTGAAGAGGAAAAGACCGAGAGCGATGCATGCAGCAGCCGCTACGGTGCTGTAGACAGTACGCAAAATGACCTTGCGGCGGCGGTCCCTTGCAGCCATCCTGGCTACAATACCGTCCCACAGCGAGTCGTCCACCTCGCACTCAAAGCTTTGCAGCTTTTCCCTGATAATCTGATCGAACTGTGACTCAGTCATATTTGTCATTAGTCTTTATCTTGCCCTGGAGCCAGACACGCGCGCGGCTAAGCTGCGAGCGTGACCCTCCTTCCGTTATCGAGAGCATCTTCGCTATCTCTTCGTGCGAATAGCCCTCTATCACGTACAGGTTGAAAACCGTCCGGAAACCGTCCGGCATCGAACTTACCAGCTTGAAGATCTCGTCCGCCCCTATCTTCTCGAGCGTGTTGCTCTGCGTCATCTGCATCACCTGAGAGTCCTCGATGTTGTCAGAGAACTTAAGCGCATCGTTGCGGCGCAGCTGCATCAGAGCCGTATTCACGAATATCTTCCGTGCCCAGCCCTCGAAAGAACCTTCGCTCTTGTAAGTCGATATCTTTTCAAACAACGTGACAAATCCGTCCTGAAGTACATCTTTCGCCACTTCCCTGTCCTTCATATACCTTTGGCACAAAGATAGCATACTGGGAGCCAATAGATCATAGAGCCCGCGCTGGGCTCTTGGATCATGCCTCCTGCATCCTTCAATGAGAGACTCAAGGTTGTTCTTCACAGGACTACTGGATTAATGATGCAAATTTACTCCAAAATGCTGCATTGAATAGTTATTTTTTATCGGAATAATTAATTTTGCGAACAGAGTTCATATAATGAAATTCATCAGAAAGATAATTCTTGCCGCCATATTCCTCTTCACGGGAATCTATGCCAACGCCCAGTCACAGGCCTATTTCGACGCTTTGGATGCGTATAATTCCGGCAACCGGCAGGCTGCATACAGACAGTTCAGCGACCTCGTAGATGCCGAACCCGGCAACGACGCCGCATACTATTATCTGGCCATCCTCTCGGAAGATTTCCTGGAGAGGGAAGCGAACTTCAAGCAGGCGATTGCACTCGATCCCGGCAATTTCTGGTACAAGTATGCCCTGGCTTCCGACTATATGTCGAACAAGGACGCCGACAAAGCCCTGGCTCTGTTCGAAGAGCTCATAAGGGACAATCCGAAAAAGACATCGCTCTACTACGACGTGGTGAACATCTATATGGCCAAGGGCTACAGCGACAAGGCTATGGAAGCGCTTGACGTGATCGAGGCCCAGACCGGCAAGAGCGACCCCCTGGCTATGGCCAGGATGCAGGTCTATATGCAGAAAGGAGACCAGCAGAAAGCCTTCGAATTCCTGAAAGACTATTACAAGGACTACCGTTCTCCCCGTCTGGCCTGCATTATGGCAGAATACTATGCCGGCCTTTTCCAGCAGCAGGAAGCTATAAAATACTTCGAGGAAGCTCTCGAGATGGACCCGGACTGCGTCGAGGCATCTTACGGCCTTGCCCACATCTACCGGTCGCTCGGGCAGTACGACATGTATTTCAAGCACATCAATGATTTCATCAAGAGCGACGAAGTGCCCGCAGAGGACAAAGTAGCGTATATGCAGGACCTGCTCGGCAGCGGTCAGTTCGCACAGATGTTCGCTCCCCAGATCGACACCCTGATGACCGAAATGTACACTTCGAGCCCTACCGACACCACTGTCACAGGCCTGACGGCAGCATATTACTACCAGACCGGCCAGGTCGACAAGGCTCTTGACGTATATGCGGGCATACTGGAAGAAAACCCCGACGACGCAGGCGCTGCGTTCACCCACTGCCTGATTTATTATTATGCAGAAGACTGGGACAATGTGGTCACTTATGCCACTGCCGCCATCCAGCGCTTCGACATGCCACTGGACTTCCTGCAACTGAGGGGTATCGCTTTCTGGCAGCTCAAGGAGTACGACAATTCGATGGAGGACTACCGCACCATGCTGTCGATGGCTCCGAAGGACAGTTCCGTCGCGCTGAGCTGCTACACTGCCATGGGTGACTTGTACCATATGGCCGGCGATCCGAAGCAGGCCTACAAATGCTATGACAAGGCCCTCCGCATCAATCCTGACCACGCTCCCGTGCTCAACAACTACGCATATTACCTTACCGAGACTTACGACAAGCCGCTGAAGAGACCTGACGCAACTCTCCGCAAGGCGATGCAGATGAGCCTCAAGACCATCCAGCAGGAGCCCGACAATCCTACATACGTGGACACATACGCCTGGCTGCTGCACCTGGTTGGAAGAGACGTGGAGGCAAAGGCGATGTTCAAGCACGCCATGCTTTACGGAGGCAAGGAGAGCCGCACTATCCTCGAGCATTACGCCACCGTTCTGCAGACTCTCGGCGAGAACGACCTCGCAAATGTATATTTCAAACAGGCGGAAGCACTGGGACCTGACGAATAACGTGAAAAGACTGTTAGCCATCATCCTGATAGTGTCAGCAGCCGTCTTGGAGGCTGCCGCACAGGATGTTTCGGCCCAGAGGGAGGCCAAGCGCAAGCTCGAGGAGGAGATCGCTTTCATCGACAACCAGCTCAAGAACATCATCAACAGGCAGAAGGCCACCACGCAGCAGCTGACCATCGTCCAGAAGCAGGTTAGCAACCGCAAGAAGCTGGTGGACGAGGCCGACGCCGAGATTCGCGTGCTCCGCACCCAGATCAACAGCGCCACGGCGCAGATCAACGCCCTGCAGGCCAACCTCGACACCCTCAACTACTACTACAACGACCTTATCTACAACGCCTACAAGAACCGCGACAACAAGGTCTGGTTCATGTATATCCTCGGCAGCGAGAACATAGGACAGGGCTACCGCCGCTTCGCATACCTCGGCAACCTGTCGGAATCTGCGAACGCACAGGCTGACGCCATACTGCAGACCCAGGCCCAGCTGCAGACCGAGAAAGCGAGGCTGGACTCCCTGGTAGTCGTGGCGACCGCCACCAGGCAGCAGCGCCAGCGTGAGTATGAGAACATGAAGTCTGACGAGCAGAAGTCAAGGTCGCTCGTGAACAGTCTCAACAAGAGCAAGAACCAGTACACCAAGGATCTCCAGACCAAGAAGAAGCAGGTGGAGGCTCTCAACAAGGAGATCGAGAGAATCCTCAAGAAAGAAGTGTCAGGACAGAAGGCCGAGAGCATCGACTACACTCTTGCCGGACGTTTCGAAGACAACAAGGGCAAACTGCCCTGGCCCGTACAGGGTGTCATAACCGGACGTTTCGGCAACCACACCCACCCTGTCTACAAGAACATACAACTGCCCACTAGCAACGGCATCGATATCACCGCTGCACGCAATGCAAGCGTCAAATGCGTTTTTGACGGGACAGTGAAGCAGGTGCTCGTGATGCCGGGATACAACCAGTGCGTCCTCGTACAGCACGGCACCTACTACACTTTCTACTGCCGTCTCGGCAAGGTAGCCGTCAAGGCCAACCAGAAAGTCAAGGCCGGAGACGAACTCGGCACTCTCGACGTTTCTGACGACTCATCAGTGCTGCACTTCCAGATCTGGAAAGGCACCGACAAGCAGAATCCTGAAAGTTGGCTGAGGTAAACATCCACTACTCTGTCATGTTGCGGGGATCGTAAACCGTTACGATACTGATGCCCGTGAACCATGCATGAAATTCGTAAGCATCATCGTATAGATGATACTGCCGGCCGACAGCCTTCGGTGCAGTGAAGAAAGGTATCCGTTTTTCATCAGACAAGGAGTAGCAGCCGGCACCGTCAACACCTTTTTCCTGATTGTCTACACACACGACGGCCAGCGCTCCGGCTGCTGCAGCATTACGCATTTTATCAGCGAAATTCAGTTCGCCTCGTTTGACCATCACTACACAGCCATCCAAGTCTAAGGTCATTCCTTCAAAATCCTCCGGATAACCGAAGCCGTTGATGACGACAAGCGGCAGGGTGCCGGATTCACCTCCCAGGATATCGTTGAAAAGGACATCCTCTGAATTGTATAAATAAGTTTGCGTCTCCTTGTCCCAAAGAGAACTTGACATGAAATAGTAGTTGGAACTATTAACATGTATTGCCGGACTCTTCCAGGTCAGGGGGTAGGCCGGGTCGATCACTTCCCAATTCCACCAACCATTTGATCCATACATTGAAGTCTTTGTCCAGCCATATTCATCCGGATCATAACTTTCATAATCATTACTAGGATCATAATTATAATAAAGTCTCACAGAAGCTGAGGTCTCGGTCACGTCTTTGAAAAGATAGTAAAAACCTCCTTTACTATTCTCCCAGGATAATTTCACCCAACCATTGTCAAGCATAGAGACGGAATAAGGCTCAGAACTGTTCAGAGTCCAGGCTTCATATTCAGGATCTGTTGAATACCAGCCTATAGAGTAATTCTTGAAGGTATATCCGAGATCCCTGACAACATCTTTATATTGTGTTCCATCCCAGGCGTGTCTCTGTATCCACTGTCTCTCGACATTCGGTATCGGCTTGGTGGCTTCCTGCACTGCTGCAAGGATTGCGGGGATGATGCTATCAAAGTCTGTCAGGCCGTCGATCGCACCGAAGATGTCTTCCAGTGCTGCCACGATATCATCATTGGATGAACCTGAGAGGCCGCTGAGCGCCGACAGAACCTGTGCCACTGCCGACTGCATGTCCGTGCTCAGGCTGCCCATTCCGCTGCTCACCGTATTGATGGCCGTCTCGATCAGGCCGAGCGCATCCTTGTCGCTCATCATCTCGTTCTTCACCGCCGTCTCGATGGCCGCTATCTTCGTCTGCAGTCCTGACGTCTGGCTGCCAATAGCATTCTTGATCTCTTCCAGCTTGTCTCCTATCGCTTCTCCAAGTGATTCGAGTGCCTGCTGTATAAGTTCCTGCTGTGATTCGCTGTCGGCGGCTCCGCTCTTGACTGCGGCCTCTATAGCTGCAAGTTTCGTCTCAAGGCTAGTGGTCTGGCTCTTCACCGCTGCCTCTATAGCTGCTATCTTCTCCGCCAGCGTGCCGCCGAGGGATTCGATCGCCTGCTTTATCAAGTCCTGCTCCGCCTTGCCCGTTGCCAGGCCGTCCTTTACCGCAGCCTCGATCAGGCCCAGCTTCGTTTCAAGACTCGCTGTCTGGCCCTTCACCGCTGCCTCTATCGCTGCAAGTTTCTCCGATATCGTGCCGCCGAGCGACTTGATGGCCTCCAGCAGCAGGTCCTGCTCCTGGCCGTCCTTTGTGAAGCCTTCCTTCACTGCAGCCTCGATCAGCCCCAGCTTAGTCTCCAGGCTCGTGGTCTGCGACTTGATCGCATCCTCTATGGCCGCAAGCTTTTCGCTTACCGTGCCGTTCATCGCCTTGATAGCTTCCTTGATGAGCGCCAGCTCCTCGCTGCTTGCCGCATTTCCCTGCTTGATCGCAGTCTCGATCGCCTTAAGCATGTCCTCGATCCCGCTGTAGTCAGATACCATCGTAAGGTTTATCTCCGGCTGCTGTGCCGTGTCGCAGCTCGTCATCGCCAGCGGCGCCGCTGCTCCCGCTATCAGGAACATCGCCAGCACTCCGCCCATTACTGTCTTCTTTGTCCTTTTCATAACTGTATTCCTTTTTGTTCGTTTTTTTTTCTCTTTTGTTTCCTTTTTCTGCTACTGCAGGTCTATCCTCAACCCCACGGCGGCATATGCCTGTCCCTTGGGGGCCGTGCTCTCTTTTCCCGCCATCAGCATCCTGTATCCGCAGCTCACGCTCACCGCCGTCTGCGGCAGGAACGCGTATTCCAGCGACACCGTCACCGGTATGTACGGCACCGCCTGCACTTGTGGCTCGTTGTGCGCCGTGAAGCTCACCGAGCTCCCCGCGGGCTTCACCTCGTTCCTGACTCCGAACGTGTAAGTGTTTCCTGCGGCTATCAGGCAGCCCGCCCCAGTGCCGGCATACAGCGCAAGGGGTCCTTCCCCAAGAACGTTGTATTCGCACGTTACCGCTACCCCGTGGTAATTCGCAGTGAGGTCACGGTACACCGTGGCCTCGCTCCCTCCTCCGGCAAGCTGGTTCACCTTACCGTCGATCTGCCGCCGCGCCATCCGCGTGTAGCTGTATTCTCCGCCCACGCGTAGCTGCGGGCTCGCCATGTAGTACACTCCCGCCCTGCCGAACGGCTGTGTCACGCCCAGGTTCCCTGCGCCTTCGTTGGCGAAGCTCCCACCGAGCGACCACGACGCTCCTCCGTCCAGTCGGAAGCCCATCGCTCCCTTGTGCCCCTGCGACCACATCGTCCACGGCACAAGGAGCAGCAAAACGCAGCAGGCAAGGCCCAGCCTCCCGCCGCGGTTCCCTGTTTCGGTTCTCTTCATACTTCTGCTTTTCTTATCTGGTTTTTCTTGTTCCCTGTCTTCCCGCCAGGACACAAAAAAACCGTGGCGGACTTCTGTCCGGCACGGCTATTTCGCGTTCAAATATCTGGCTTCTAATGCATTACCCCCCCCCCAACGAAAAAACAGGAACATTCACGGAACTCTTGAATCCTGCATATGGGGTATGGGCGAAGGCTGTCATGTCGATAAAGTTACAACAACTTATGGTTTCAGCCAAGGATTTCCTTAAGATATTGACCGGTATATGACGCCGGATTGGCGGCTACCTGCTCGGGGGTGCCTTCGGCAATAATGAGTCCTCCGTTGCGTCCGCCTTCAGGTCCCATATCGATCAGCCAGTCCACGCTCTTGAGCACGTCCAGGTTGTGCTCGATGATCAGCACCGTGTTGCCCTGGTCCACCAGTTTCTGCAACACTTCCAGAAGGTTTTTGATATCGTCGAAATGCAGGCCCGTTGTGGGTTCGTCCAACAGGTAGAGGGTGTTCCCGGTGCTCTTGCGGGCGAGTTCGGCTGCCAGTTTCACCCTCTGGCTCTCTCCGCCGCTGAGAGTGGTCGACGGCTGGCCGAGCCGCACATAGCCCAGGCCGACATCCACCATCGCCTTGAGTTTGGGATAGATGAACGGATTCGACTCGAAGAATTCAGCCGCCGCCGAGATAGTCATATCCAGCACGTCGCTGATGTTCTTGCCCTTGTAATGGACGGCAAGAGTGTCGGGTTTGTAGCGCTTGCCTCCGCATTCCTTGCACACCACGTGGGCGGGAGGAAGGAAGTTCATCTCGATTTCCTGGATTCCCGCGCCCTTGCAGCATTCGCAGCGGCCGGACTTGACATTGAAAGAGAAGCGGTTGGCCTTGAATCCCCTGATCTTGGCATCTGGAGTCTGGCCGAACAGCTCGCGGATCGCGCCGAACACATTTGTATATGTAGCAGGATTGCTGCGCGGAGACCGGCCGATAGGCGACTGGTCTACCTCTATCACTTTGTCGATGTTCTCTATCCCTTCGATGGAGCTGTACGCCAGGGGCCTTGCCAAAGACCTGTACAGAGCCGAGGAGAGTATCGGCATCAGAGTCTCGTTGACCAGGGACGACTTTCCGCTGCCGCTCACTCCGCTCACTCCGATGAAAGTCCCCAGGGGCAGCGTAAGGTCCACGTCCTGCAGATTGTTGCCGCGGGCGCCGTGAAGTTTGAGGAAGAGCCCGTTGCCTTCGCGGCGCACGGCAGGCACCGCAATGCTCTTCCGGCCGAGAAGGTAGTCGATGGTCATGCTCCTGCCTTCCGGCACAGCACCGATCTTCGAAGGCTCGCCGTTGTAGAGCAGTTCCCCTCCCAGTTCGCCGGCCCCGGGCCCGAGGTCGATGAGCCAGTCGGCATTCTCCATCATTTCGCTGTCGTGCTCCACCACCATCACCGAATTGCCCTCGTCACGAAGTTTCTTAAGCGAATCTATCAGCTTGCGGTTATCCCGCTGATGAAGGCCTATCGAAGGCTCGTCCAGGATATACAACACATTCACGAGCTTCGAGCCTATCTGCGTTGCGAGCCTTATGCGCTGACTCTCTCCTCCGCTGAGGGTGGCCGTTGGACGGTCAAGCGACAGGTATCCCAGTCCGACTTCTTTAAGGAACCCTACCCTGTCTGACAGCTCTTTGAGTATGTCGTTCGATATCAGTTTCTGCCGGTCTGTCAACTTGGCGGGCAAAGCCTGGATCCAGTCGTACAGTTCGTTTATGTCCATCGCCGACACCTGTGCAATGTCCAGCCCCGCAATCTTGAAATTGAGGGCTTCCTTCTTAAGCCTCGTGCCGTTGCAGACAGGACATAAAGTCATGTTCATAAAACTGTCCTTCTTCTCGAGCGATTCCTCGCTTTCCTCGCCTGTGATGCGGGTGCGGGCAAGCACTCCGTCGAAAGTCACCATCTGGTCGGTAGGCCCGCTGCCCACTCTGAAAAGTTCCTGGGAGCCGTAGAGTATGGTGGAGAGCGCCTGCTGCGGAATGTCTTTAATAGGATCGTGCAGGGAGAACGCATATTTGCGGGCGATGGATTCCAGCACGTCGAAAGTAGAATTGCTCCTCAGGCTTCCGAGGGAGACTATGCCTCCTTCAGCTATGGACTTGCGGTCGTCCGGTATGACCTTCGACATATCGAGCTGCGCCACCACGCCAAGGCCGTTGCAATGAGGACAGGCGCCCTGTGGAGAATTGAACGAGAAGGTGTACGGAGCGGGAAGCGGGAAGGAAATGCCGGTGTCGGCACATATCAGGTTCTTGCTTAGATAGCGAAGTCCGCCTTTACCGTCCATCCTCAGCAGCGCCAGGGATCCTTTACCCTGGGAAAGCGCCGTGACTGTCGAAGACCGGATGCGCTTGCGGTCTTCCGGGCTTGGCACCAGCTTGTCCACCACCAGTTCTATGAAGTGGGTCTTGTATCTGTCAAGCGGCTCCACGTCGCGCAGGTAGCATATCTCGCCGTCGATGCGCACCTGTGAATAACCGCGCTTCACAAGCTGTTCGAACAGTTCTTTGTAATGTCCCTTGCGGCCCTTGACCACAGGTGCCAGCAGCAGGAGTTTCTCGCCTTCATATTCGTTGATGATAAGGTCGACGATCATATCGTCGGTGTACTTCACCATCTCCTTGCCTGTAGCGGGAGAATAGGCTGTGGCCGCGCGGGCGTACAGAAGACGGAAGAAATCATAGATCTCGGTCATCGTGCCGACGGTAGAGCGGGGGTTGCGTCCGGTGGTCTTCTGCTCGATGGCGATTATGGGGCTCAGGCCGCGCACATCATCCACATCAGGCCTTTCCATCATCCCCATGAACTGTCTGGCATAAGGCGACAGGGTATCCATATACCTCCGCTGCCCCTCGGCATATATCGTGTCGAAAGCAAGCGACGACTTGCCGCTGCCGGAGAGACCTGTGACCACGACAAGCCTGTCCCTCGGTATCTTGAGGGATATATTCTTCAGATTATGGGATTTAGCACCCGTGATTTCTATGAAATCCATATCAGCGCAGGTATGGATTGGACCTCAGTTCTTCTCCTATGGTGGTAGAATAACCGTGACCCGGATATACTGCAATGTCTTTGTCGAGTCTCTTGAGCTTTTCCAGAGAGATACACATGTCCTCTTCGCCGCTTTCTTCGAAATCTGTACGGCCGATACTGCCCTCGAAAAGCGTATCTCCGGTAAAAAGGATCTTCTCGGCCTGTTCGAGATAGCATATTCCACCCTCTGTATGTCCCGGAGTAGCGATAACCTTGAAAGTGAAACCAGCGTACGAGATTTCTTCGCCGTCGCTTACATAGCGGAACGTCACCCTGTCTGTAGGAATGTATTCCATTCCGAAGAGGTTGGTGTACTGCCGCAGTTTCGACAGCAAGTCGCTGTCAGCTGCGCTCATCACTGCCGGAATGCCGTACTTTCCGGCAAACCAGCCGAGTGAAAGGACGTGGTCGAAATGAGCGTGAGTCAGCAGGATGCACACAGGCCTGAGGCCTTCCGTCTCCAGATATTCCTCCACTCTGGCCCTCTCCCTGTCGTTCTGGCAGCCCGGATCCACTATCACACACTCCTTGCTTTCGGAAGACAATACATACAGGCATTCCCTCAGGCTGTTGACGTAAAAAGTATTTATCACGTGCATTTTCGGCTCTCCGTTTTTCACAAAATTACGAAAAGGTTTGTAAATTTGTGTGAATAACCATATACAAACGATTCTCGTTATGCACATTGCAATAGCCGGCAACATAGGCAGCGGAAAAACCACTCTGACCAATCTTCTCGCCAAGCATTATCACTGGACCGCACGCTTCGAACCCGTAGACTTCAATCCTTATCTGGCAGATTTCTACGAAGATATGGAAAGGTGGTCTTTCAACCTCCAGATATACTTTCTCAACAAGCGTTTCCGCGACATAGTGGAGATAAGCAAAAGCCCAGACGTCATCATACAGGACCGCACCATATATGAGGATGCCTGCATCTTCGCCCCTAACCTTCACGATATGGGGCTGATGTCGAGCAGGGACTTCGACAACTATCAGGAGCTGTTCGAGCTGATGATATCCCTGGTGCGGCCGCCGGACCTGCTGATCTATCTCCGCAGCAGCATTCCCAACATTGTCAACAACATCCACAAGCGCGGCCGCGAATACGAGAACAGCATACGCATCGACTATCTGACCGGACTTCACGAGCGCTACGAGAAATGGATCAGCGAGTACAACGACGGAAAGCTCCTCATCGTGGATGTCGACAAACTGAGGTTCGAAGAGAGTGTAGACGACTTCAATACAGTAACTGATATGATCGACGCCCAGCTCCACGGGCTTTTCTGATCCTGTCGCTATAACTACCGCTATGGTTTCAAAAATCCTCCTTGTCCTGATTTTCTGCCTCGCTCCGGCATTCGTGCTGTGGCTGTGCAAGAAAGTCCCGTTCTTCGGCAAGATCGGGCCCATCCTGATCCTGTACATCCTCGGTGTCATCATAGGCAACCTGCCCTGGATCAACGACGGCAACTACGGAATAAAAGACACCCTCACCACCGCGCTCATCCCGATGGCGCTGCCGATGATGCTCTTCGCCTGCGCGCTGACACGCGACAGCCTCAAGGGCATCTTCCGTTCCCTGATCGCCGGCCTGGTTGCCATAATCGTCTCGATATTCGTCGGATACTGGCTGTTCGGCAGGCACATCAGCACCCAGGGTCCCGAGATTGCCGCGCTCATCACCGGCTGCGAGACGGGAGGCACCATCAATATGGCGTCCCTGCAGGCGATGCTCAGCGTTCCGAGCGAAACTTTCGTGATGCTGAACAGTTACGACATGCTCGTCTGCTTCCTCTATTTCATATTCCTGCTGAGCGTCGGAATCCGCCTGTTCCGCAAGTTCCTCAAGCTGTCTCCCGCAGACAGCAAGACAAGGATTACCGAGAGTCAGGCCGAAGTCAACGAGCAGATTATCGAGAGACACCACAATCCGTACAAGATTCTCAAGACAGCAAAAGGCTGGGGCCAGGTATGGAGGATTCTGCTTGCAGTTGTCATCTGCGTAGCCCTGGCGTTCGGCCTCACCAAACTCTTCCCGAAGGGCTGGTTCATGCCCGTATTCATCCTCGGCATCAGCACCTTCGCCCTCGTCGCCGCAAACCTCAAGCCCGTCAAGAAGCTGACCTTCAGCTACGACCTCGGACTCTACCTCATATATATATTCTCAATCGCAATCGCCTCGATGGCCGACATCACCAAGCTGAACATCCGCGAAGGTCTCTATGCATTCCTGTTCCTGTTCTTCGTGATCTTCGTGTCGCTGCTGCTGCAGGTAATCCTTTCAAAGCTGCTGAAAGTCGACCCGGACATGATGATTGCAACTTCCGTAGCGCTTATCAACTCTCCTCCTTTCGTTCCTATCGTCGTGAGCGCTATGAACAACAAGAAAGTGCTTGTCCCCGGCATCACCGTGGGCATCATCGGCTTTGCATTGGGCAATTATCTGGGGTTCTTCATCTATAACCTTCTGATCTAACACAGGAACAATGAAATCATCTTCCGCAAGACTCGTCGCTGTATTACTTCTTGTTTTCTCTTTTACGATCAGCAGCAATGCTGCGGAAAGGCTTGACTCTTTGCTTGCCAACTGCACTACCCGGCCTAAAGTGGGTCTCGTCCTGAGCGGCGGCGGAGCCAAGGGCTCTGCCCATATCGGAGTGCTGAAGGTGCTGGAAGACTTAGGCATCCACGTGGACTATGTAACAGGCACAAGCATGGGCTCAATAATGGGCGGAATGTATGCTCTCGGCTACAAGGCTAACGAGCTGGACACCATCATCCGCGGTATGGACTGGTCCATCTACATGAGCAACACCGTAAAACGCAGCGAACTGTCCACACAGAGGAAAAGGAGCGATATGCGCTATCTGCTGGACGTGCCGTTCGTCACCGGTCTGGGACTTCTCGACAATCTGGACAGAAGGAGAGACGGCAACGCCCCCGGCGTCCCTGATTTCACCACCAGTCTTCCTGCCGGAGTCATCAACGGGCAGAACGTGCTGAACCTGCTGACCGGTCTCAGCGTGGGCTACCAGGATTACATCGATTTCAACGACCTTCCCATACCGTTCGCCTGCGTTGCCGTAGACCTGATTACGAACGAGGAGGTAGTGTTCCACAGCGGCCACCTGCCTACAGCCATAAGGGCATCCATGGCAATCCCCGGAGTGTTCTCCCCCGTCCAGCTGGACAACATGACCCTGATCGACGGCGGCTTCAGGAACAATTTCCCTACGGATGTCTGCAAAGAGATGGGGGCTGACATCATCATCGGTGTTGACGTAAGCGACAAGGGCGAGCACGATGCCGAAAACACCCGCTCCCTGCCCCAGATCATGCAGCAGTTCCTCAACATCTCCACGAACGAAGCACACATAGAACATTCCGAAATGTGCGACGTGCTTATCATTCCGGACATCAGCGGCTACGGTTCCCTCAGTTTCGACAGCGCATCCATCGACACGCTGATAGAAAGAGGACATAAAGCAGCCCTCGCCCACGTTCCCGAACTTCTCAAGATCAAAGAGGCGCTCGACAAATATGACGCCGACACTTCCCGCGACACTATTCCGAGAGCTGTCAACATGTACAGACAGTCTTTCGACATATCTTCGATCATAATCAACGGCGTATCTGAACGCGACACGAAATGGCTCCTGCTCAAGACCAAGCTGAGAGGCAAGGACTCAGTCACGGGAAACGATATCGAAAAAGCTCTTTCTGTCTTCAGCGGAACCGGAGTATACAACAACATATCATACCGGTTCGAGCCGGACGGCGAAAAATACATACTCTTCTTCGACCTCAACAAGAGGCCCCCTCACGAGCTCGGATTCGGCTTGAGATATGACAGCGACGAAGCCGCCAATATCCTTGCCGAGATTGGAATCAACGCCCACAGGATCAATGCATTCAGGCTCAATCTCAACAGCAGGCTTGGTTTCTATCCCAAATTCGAAGCCCAACTGCTCTATGTGCCCTATTACTTCCCAAGCGTCGGAATCAGCTATTCCTACAAGACCCTGGGACTCGATTATACGGTTCCTAACGCAAACCATTTTCCGAGTTTCGTGGGGTACAAGAGGTTACAGTCCGAATTTTTCATCAAGGAGACATATTCTAAATATTTCACCGCACACCTTGGCTTGAGATACAGCCGTTACAGGATGTATCAGAGCACCTACGAAAATATGGCTGCAATTGTCGAGGAGCCGCAGAACCACGTGATCGAAACCATCGGCAACCTGGATTACGACGTCCTTGACAACGCCTACTACCCCACCCGCGGCATCAAGACCAACTTTACCCTGAAGTATATGCTGGCCCAGGATTTCTATGAGGCAGACCAGGAAAACCCTCTGAATCCTCTTATTTTTTATTGGGATTTCCTGGGTGCGATCCCCTTGGGGGAAAGGTTTGCATTCGAAACTTCGTTCTACATAAGAGGTATCCTCAATGACGACAACCAGCTGTTCTACACTCCTGTCGGCAATGCCTTAGGCGGAGATTTCCCCGGCAGGTACTACGAAGCCCAGGCTCCGTTCGTCGGTCTGATAGACGCTCATCTCGGATACAGCTATCTGGGTGTCGGCAGAATCGACGCAAGGGTCAAACTTTCTCCGAAACTGTATGCCTACGCAATGTACAATTACGGAATATCTACATCTGATCTCAAGAATATCCAGTCACCGCTCGTAACATACGACCTCCACGGAGCAGGATTGAAGTTGTCGTACGATTCTATCATCGGACCTTTGAGCATCCAGGGACACTGGTCTTCGCAATGGAACCGTTTCGGAGTTTACGTGAACGCCGGTTACATATTCTAGAGTATTCTACAAAAAGTATTATCTTCGCACAGATACAAATAGAGTAGTATGCTGATACTGCAAATTCTGACGCTACTTGGCTCGCTGGGAATGTTCCTGTACGGAATGTCCCTTATGAGCGGAGGTTTGCAGAAGATGGCCGGTGACCGTATGCGTCACTTTATGGCCAAGATGACCTCCAACACTTTCAAGGGTATCCTCACCGGTATCGGAGTCACCGCCCTTGTCCAGAGTTCTACGGCCACCACGCTGATGCTCGTCAGCTTCGTGAACGCCGGTCTGCTCTCCCTCGCCACAGCTATCTCGGTCATTATGGGAGCCAACATCGGCACCACCGTGACTGCGTGGATCTTCGCCCTCAGCTTCGGCGGCGGCAGCTTCAGCCTCGGCGCGATAGCCGTGCCCCTGATGTTTTTCGCATACCTGCTGTTCGTGTCGAAGACTAAGAAAAGGACCGATATGGGTGAATTCCTGATGGGTTTCGCCCTGCTGTTCCTTGGTCTCGCCACTTTGAGGGAGACCTCCACAATCTTGCTCGACAACGACCCGGTGCGCCACTTCCTCGGCGGCCTGACCGACTGGGGCTTCGGCAGCATACTTCTGTTTATGGTGGCCGGCGCCTGCATGACCCTGATGCTTCAGTCTTCTGCCGCGACTATGGCCATTACCATGGTTCTCGTGGCCCAGGGCTACATCCCCTTCACAATGGCGGCAGCAATGGTGCTCGGCGAAAACATCGGAACCACCATCACCTCGAACATCGCAGCCTCGGTGGCGAACGTCAGCGCCCGGCGCACTGCCCGGGCCCACCTGCTGTTCAACCTCTTCGGAGTGGTGTGGGTCACCTGCCTGTTCAAGCCCTTCCTCAGCTTCATCGGCAAGATCGTCACCCTGTTCGGCTTCCCGAACCCCTACATTACTGATTTCACTATGGCAGACGCAGCCACCCGCGAAGCGCTCGTGGCCTCCCTGCCCTACAGCGTGGCAACCCTGCACACTCTGTTCAACATCATAAACACCCTCATCCTCGTCTGGTTCATACCTCAGATCGTGAAGATCGTGACCCTGATGGTTCCCAGCCGCGAAGCAGAAGAAGAAACCTTCCGCCTCAAATATATCGGAGCCAACGCTGTTATGCAGACCGGTGACCTGGCCCTCAACTCCGCCAAACTGGAGCTCGTGCGCTACGGCGACCTCTGCCGGCGCGTGGTAGGCTTCATCAAGAACGCGGCTGACGCCACGACCGAGAGCGACTTCGAGCAGTGGAACGCCAAACTCATCAAGTACGAGGAAATCACCGACCAGGTGGAGAAGGAAATCGCAACCTACCTCGGCCAGGTTACGAAGGGTGAGACCAGTTACGAAGGTATCGTGCGTGTCCGCAGCTTCTACCGCATCATCGGCGAGATGGAATCGCTGGGCGACAGCGGTGAGAGCATCGGCCGTTCGATAGCCCGCGCTTGGGCGCACAAGAAGCCCTTCACTCCCGAAATGGTCACCAAGATCGACCGTATGACGATGCTGGTGGACGAAGCCTTCCAGGAGATGCACGTCAACCTGGAGACTCCGCTCGTAAAGTTGAAAGACATATCCAATGCGGAACGCGCCGAAGAGCGCATCAACGCATACCGCGACCTGCTCAGGGAAGAGCACCTGGCCAGCCTCGAGGACCGCAGCTATCCCTATGAGACCGGCTCGTTCTATATGGACGTAGTGAACGGCCTCGAGAAGATGGGAGACTTCATCATCAACATCTCACAGAGCACCATCGCAGCAAAGGATGTAAGATAAGACTTAAACTTCAAAACCTATGATACAGAATCAGCAAGCAATCTATGATGCACGCGCACTCGGACGCGGCAAGATGTTCACACTCGGACTCCAGCATATGTTCGCAATGTTCGGCGCGACAGTCCTGGTTCCGGTGCTCACCGGCCTCTCGATGTCAGCCACCCTGCTCTTCGCAGGTCTCGGCACATTGATCTTCCACCTCATGACCAAGATGAAGGTTCCTGCATTCCTCGGTTCTTCATTCGCATTCCTCGGCGGATACGCCTCCGTTGTCGCAATGGGTGCCGAGCAGGGAATGGATGCAGCCACTTCTCTGCCCTACGCCTGCATCGGTGTCTTCTGCGCCGGCCTCATCTATTTCATTCTTGCAGCGCTCATCGCAGCCTTCGGAGCAAAGAAAGTAATGCGCTTCTTCCCTCCGATCGTTACCGGTCCCATCATCATCGCCATCGGTCTTACCCTCTCAGGTTCTGCCATCAACAACTGCCAGACCAACTGGTGGATCGCCCTGCTTGCTATCGCCATCATCATTGTCTGCAACATCTGGGGCAAGGGAATGGTCAAGATCCTTCCCATCCTGCTCGGCGTGCTCGGCTCATACATCGTAGCCGCCTGCTTCGGACTCTGCGACTTCTCTGCAGTAAAGGAAGCTGCATGGATCGGCGTTCCGTTCAAGATGCAGAATACCGCCTTCGCCGTATTCCAGAATCCCAACTGGGGCCTTCTGGTTTCTGCCATCATCACCATCGTGCCCATCTCTCTCGCGACTATGATGGAGCACATCGGCGACATCTGCGCCATCTCGTCTACAGTTGGAAAGAACTTCCTAGGCGACCCTGGTCTCCACCGCACCCTTATGGGAGACGGCCTTGCCACTATGCTGGCCTCACTGTTCGGAGCTCCTGCAAACACTACATACGGTGAGAACACCGGCGTGCTCAACCTCACCAGAGTGTTCGACCCGAGGGTTATCCGCCTGGCGGCAGTCTTCGCAATCGTCCTGTCGTTCTGCCCCAAGTTCTCCGCACTCATCGGAGCTATGCCTGCCTCTACCATCGGTGGTGTTTCTCTCGTGCTCTACGGTATGATTTCGGCTGTCGGTGTCCGCAACATGGTTGAGAACCACGTGGATTTCACCGCTTCCCGCAACGTGATTGTAGCAGCCCTCATACTCGTGCTCGCCATTGGTATCAAGTATGGAGCCAACGATGCCCTGTCTATCGGCTTCACTACGCTCTCAGGTCTTGCGGTAGCCGCTTTGGTAGGAGTTATCCTGAATGCTATCCTTCCCGGCAAGGACTATGTCTTCAATGATGACACCTCGGACATCGACACTCCAGAACTTCCGAAAATAGAGTAGCTGAAAGTCATGCCCCTTACGGATTTGAATCTGAACGGCGATAATTCTTCATTATTATAAGTGAATTGCGCACTTCGGATCAAATTCCGAACAATTAACCCGGATTTGGTTTAAATGCCTAATTTTAAGCCATTTCCGGGTTATTTGCGATTTGTTATCTGACAAATAATAGCTAATTTTGGCGCTGCTATTTATGTGATTGTCATGTGCGATAAACAATTGTTGCTCGGCGACGAAGCCATTGCTCTGGGAGCGCTGTATGCCGGTATCTCCGGCGTTTACGCCTACCCCGGCACTCCTTCGACCGAGATTACTGAATACATACAGCTAAGCCCCCAGGGACGCAGCGGCGCAGTTCACAGCCGCTGGTGTACGAACGAGAAGACGGCTATGGAGACCGCCCTCGGAATGTCTTTTGCCGGCAAGCGTGCCCTTGTGTGCATGAAACACGTGGGCATGAACGTCTGCGCAGACCCTTTCATAAACTCCGCATCCACAGGTGTGCGCGGCGGAGTCGTGGTCCTTGCAGCTGACGACCCTTCCATGCACTCTTCACAGAACGAACAGGACTCCCGATTCTACGGCAAGTTCGCCCTGATTCCTTTCTTCGAGCCTTCGAACCAGCAGGAAGCCTTCGATATGATGGCTTCGGCATACGACCTCTCGGAGGAACTCGAACTTCCGGTGCTGATGCGCACCGTCACCCGTCTTGCGCACTCGCGCGCAGCTGTAACCCCGGGTGAAATGCGCAGCCAGAACGTCCTGAATCCCGAAACCGAGACTTCCAACTGGAACCTGCTGCCCATCAATGCCCGCAGACGCTACAAGGTACTCATTTCAAAGCAGCCTGAAATCGCAGCCCGTGCCGAGGCTTCGCCCTACAACTGGCTGGAACCGGGACCTGAAGGCGGACTCGGAGTGATTGCCTGCGGCAACGCCTACAACTACGTGAAAGAAGCGGCACCCCAAGGCATCTCCCTGCTCAAGGTGTCTCAATATCCGTTGCCGGCAGCTTTGGTCCGCAAACTGGCCGAGCACTGCAGCAGCATACTTGTGGTTGAGGACGGACAACCCTTCGTCGAAGAGCAGGTGCCTGCGCTTCTCGGAGCCGGATACAAGGTGGAAGGCCGTCTGACCGGCCGTCTGCCACGCGTTGGCGAACTCAGTCCCGACAATGTAGCCGCTGCATTCGGCATCGCGGCAAAGACAACCTTCCCTCCTTCTGAGAACATCTCTCCTAGACCTCCGCAGTTCTGCCAGGGCTGTGGCCACAGGGATGTTTTCACCGTGCTTCACAAGATCTACGAAGAGCATCCCGAAGGCCGTGTCTTCGGCGACGTGGGATGCTATACTCTCGGCTCCCTGCCTCCCTACAAGGCCCTCGACAGCTGTCTGGACATGGGCTCTGCCATCACGCTGGCCAAAGGTGCCGCCGACGCCGGTCTGCGCCCAGTGCTGACCGTAATCGGCGACTCCACCTTCACCCATTCGGGAATGACGGGCCTTCTGGACGCTGCGAACGAGAACTCCCCCATTACCGTAATAATCAGTGACAACCTTGCCACCGGAATGACCGGAGGCCAGGAATCGGCCGGAACCCACAAGTACGAGGCTATCTGCCTTGCGCTCGGAGTGGAGCGCGAGCACCTGCACCGCGTAGTGCCCCTGCCGAAGAATATCGACGAGATCGAGGCGATCATCCGTCGCGAGATGGAATACGAAGGCCTGTCCGTGATCATCGCCGAGCGCGAATGTATGCAGACCCTCGCCCGCAAGATGAGGGCCAAGAACGCTAAAAAGTAACCGGGATGAAACTTGACATCAAACTCTCAGGCGTGGGAGGACAAGGCATCCTCTCTATTGCAACCGTAATCGGCCAGGCCGCACTGACCGAAGGACTGTATCTCAAACAGGCCGAGGTCCATGGAATGAGCCAGCGAGGAGGCGACGTGCAGAGCGACCTTCGCCTCAGCACCGAGCCCATATACAGCGACCTCATAGCCCGCGGCGGTGTCGACCTGCTCATTTCCATGGAGCCTATGGAGGCTCTCCGCTACAGTAACTGGCTTACCCCGGACGGCGTCATAATCACCTCGTCAAAGCCGCTGGTCAACATCCCCAATTATCCCGACCAGGCCTCACTTCTGGCAGAGCTCGACGCATTGCCGAAAGTAATCCGCGTAGACATCGAGCAGATGGCTCTCGAAGCAGAGGTGCCAAAGAGCGCCAATATGATACTGCTGGGCCTCGCCGCCCCTCACTTTCCTCTGCTGTCGGCCGACGACCTCAGGGATGCCATCAGAAGTATTTTCGCCCGCAAGGGAGAAGCAATAATAGAAGCCAATCTGCGGGCCTTCAACATCGGCCTGCATTATTCAACTAACAAATGATTTGGAATCAAGCCAAAGAATGCATGAGCCGCGACCAGATGCGCGAGCTCCAAGGCAAACGCCTCCACAAGATTGTGGAATACGTCTACCATCACGTCCCTTTCTACCGCAGCCGCCTGCAGGAGATGGACCTTACCCCGGATGACATCCGTACCATTGACGACATCGTCAAACTTCCTTTCACTACCAAGAAGGACCTGCGCGACAACTATCCTTTCGGGCTGCAGGCCGCTCCTCAGAATGAAATCATCCGTATCCACGCCTCTTCAGGTACCACCGGCAATCCCACAATCGTGGGATACACCCGCCGCGACATCGGCGTATGGACAGAATGTATGGCACGCTGCCTTACCGCATACGGCGTCACCCGCAACGACATCGTGTCAGTGGCATACGGTTACGGTCTTTTCACCGGCGGTCTGGGCGCCCACAACGGTGTGGAGATGGTCGGAGCATCTGTGGTCCCGGCATCAACCGGAAATACCGAAAAGCATGTCCGGCTGATCCGCGACCTCGGAATCACCGGCATCTGCTGCACCCCTTCATACGCCCTCTACCTCGCCGAGACAATGGACAAGATGGGTATTGCCAAAGACCAGATACATCTGCGCGTAGGTGCGTTCGGCGCCGAACCCTGGACCGAAAACATGCGTACTGAAATCCAGGAGCGCCTCGGCCTCAAGGGCTACAACATCTACGGCCTCAGCGAAGTCATGGGCCCCAGCGTAAGCTACGAATGCTCTGAGCAGCACGGCTCGCACATAAACGAAGACCATTTCTATCCTGAGATAATCGACCCCGTGACTCTCAAGCCGCTGCCCGCAGGCGAGACAGGCGAACTCGTGTTCACCACCCTCACCAAGGAGGGAATGCCCGTGCTCCGTTACCGTACCCGCGACCTTTGTTCGCTGCTTCCGGGAGAATGCCCCTGCGGACGTACCAATGTCCGTATGTCACCAATCTACGGCCGCAGCGACGACATGCTCATCATCCGGGGCATCAACGTATTCCCGTCACAGGTCGAGAGCGTAGTGCTGTCGATGGAAGAGTTCGCACCGCGCTATATGCTCGTTGTAGACCGCGTCAACAATCTCGACACTCTCCAGGTACAGGTCGAGCTGCGCCAGGAGTACTTCACCGCCACCCTTGACACTCCCGCTGCCATCGAGGAACTCAGCAAGAAACTCGAAGCCAAGCTGCGCAGCGTGCTGAGCATCGGCGCCAAGGTTCAGCTCAAAGCCCCCGGCACCATAGAACGCAGCCAGGGCAAGAGCGCACACGTCATCGATAAACGACAATTGAAATAAAACCTAAGCGATATGACTATCCCGCAACTCACCATTTTCATAGAGAACAGTTCCGGTACCCTTTCGATGGTACTTGAGCAGATGAAACGTTCCAACATCCAGATGATTGCCTGCACGATAGCCGACACTGCAGAGTACGGCATCTTCCGCATCATCTGTACCGAACCCCGCCGTGCGTTCGAAGAACTCAAGGATGCAGGTATTGCCGTAGCTCTGTCAAACGTGTTCGCCCTCGAACTTGACAACCATCCCGGCGGCGCCGCTGACGTCGTGAAGGTCCTCAGCAATGCAGGCATCGACATTGCCTATATGTATGCATTCCTTCTCGGCGGAAAAGGAATCCTGGTGTTCCGCACCGACGACGAGATGAAAGCCCGCGAGACTATTGCAGCCGACGGACTGCAATATCTCAGCGAAAAGGATCTGGGATAAGGGTTTCTCCTTTGGCCCGGAGCAAATCAACAGCGGCTTCCTCGGATGAGGAAGCCGCTGTTGTTATTTTAATTATAGATCCTCTAGTTCATTCGGGTCATGGACAGTCACAAATGATACGCTCATCTCTTTAAACCTGAAAACATCGGAAGCATCAAGGCCAAAGTAATCGCCGACTGCTTTCGATACACGGAAGAAAGGTATGTTATAGGTAGATCCAAAGACATTAGCATATCTTGTATCTATAATATCTTCTGTATCAACACAAATCACAGCCACGGCTCCGGCTGCGGCGGCATTGTTCAGCTTCTCATAGAACTTGATCTTACCTCTGTTGAGCATCACTATCTTGCCTTTTACGTCCACAGCCTCGAAGTCCTCTGCATATCCGTAACCATTAATCAATACTATCGGGGCTGACACGTCACTTCCCCCGATAATATTATCAAAGAAATCTTTCAGGTCATTGTAGTTACCATCAGGATAGGAGTTGGAATGACGCAATTGATAAACCTTTTCACCGGCACGGATTCCATAGTCTCTCCAGGTCAGAGGATAAGCCGGATCGTTGACAACATAGTCATACCATGCGCCATGCCACCCGTATTCATCCTCCAGCCAGTTGTAAATTCCGTTTTCTACCGGATCGTAAGTGTAATAGGACCTCACTTTCGCTGTTGTTTCAGTCACTTCTGTGAAAACCATGAAATAGTAATCCATTGCTTCCCACTCAACCTTTACCCAACCGTTCGGCATCATCGACACCTTCATGCGACTTTCAGAGTTCAGGAGCCAGGCTTCATATTCGGGATCTGTCGTCGACCACCAGCCCAGGGAGTAATTCTCAAATGTATAGCCCAAATCCACTACCAAACCATCATACAATCTGGTCCACTGTTTCTTTATGTCCGGCATCGCCGGTCCGTCATCAGTTATGACATCTCCTGAGACAGCACGGACAGGCAAACCGGAGTAACGGTAGTAGCCGGCATATCCTCTTCCCTCTTCAGTAAATCTCAGAGCATTGGCGCCATAAGTTGAACCATTGTATAGAGTTGACGCCCAGTATTGAGCCTCTCCCTCGAACATTGCAGGAAGGAAGATTGTGTTACCTTCATAACCCGCAACCTTGCTTGTCACTATCATGCCTGCCACACCGCTTCCGTCGTAATCGTCTGTCCAGGTCCAGTCGTATTCTTCCCCGTTACGGAGAATTGTCCATTCATCGTCTGTAGGCATACGCCAGCTGTCGCCCCATATCTGGCGTGCCACATCGTCGGCATAGTCGTATTTCGGATCGCCGAGCCATTTTACGCCGTCACCGATGAACTCGTATCCTTCGTACCATGTACCCTGGTAGTACATATCATCAGCAGTATATTTATTTATGTACCTCCAATCAGACTGGCCGCTCTGCATATGTTTATATGTGCTCCAATCGTAATCGTCCTTCGCTTCCGTCTCACCCCATGCATAATAGTCACCATATTCCTCCGGCATCGTTGCTCCAACGTTCATAGTAGCCCACTTCAAGCCGTGGCCCATCTCGACATATTCGTGTCCGTTGATAGTTTTGGCCGGCTCTTCAGGCTCATCGGCAGACATGTCTCCAAGCATCTCGATGATAGTGTCCAGGGCTTCACTGTAGTCCGAAATGCCTTCGATGGCCGAGAGGATTCCTGCCACATCGATACCGTCAACGTTGCCCGCCATGGTCTCCAGTGCTGTCTTGATAAGGTCCAGTGCCTGGTCGTTGCTTGCTGCTCCGGTCTCGACGGCTCCCTGCACAAGCGCTATCTTTGTCGAAAGCGACGTTGTCTGGGAACTGACTGCGCTCTGGATCGACGACAGTCTGCTCTGCATGTCCCCGCCAAGGGCCTCAATTGCTTCTACGATAAGTTCGACTCCCTTTTCGCTGTCAGCCGCTCCGCTTTCCACGGCACTCTCCACTGCCGCGAGTTTCTTCTCAAGAGATGCCGATGAGTTCTTTACTGCATCTTCCAGTGCATCCAGCTTCTCGTCGACGGTGCCTTCAAGTGATTCAATCGCATCTTTTATCAGTTCCTGAGCCTCTGCATTGTCGGCGAGGCCTTCATTGACCGCAGTCTCGATGGCATCCAGCTTCGTTCCCAGCGATGCCGATGAGCCGGTGATGGCTTCCTGCAATGCCGCGAATTTTTCTTCTGCCGTACCTTGAAGCGAGCCTATAGCGTCTTTCAACAGATCTATTGCTTCCTCGCTGCTTGCGAAACCACTCTCCAGTGCTGCCGAAACCAAGTCCAGTTTACCCGCCAGCGAAAGCGTGCTTTCTGATATCGCTTCTTCTATCGCAGCCAGTTTCTCTTCCATTGTCCCGTCCATGCTTTCAATCGCAGCCTTGATGAGATCCAGCGCGCTCACTGTTTTCCCTCCGTTGTCATTCACGGCTTTCAGTATCTCAGCAAGTTTGTCGGCCAGTGTCCCGTCCATTTCCTTAATTGCATTGATGATGTCACTGTAGTCTGACTCCATCATGATATTGATCTCGGGCATGCTTGCCGAGCTGTCGCACGCCGAAAAAGTCACCGGCGCCACCACTCCTGTCAGGAACAGCATTCCTGCGATGCCGCCCCATATGCTTCTCTTCCTGTTAAGTCTCATAGCTTTATATTTTTAGTATAATAATGTCTTCTCTTTTAAACATGTTACTTCAGCATCCTGCCGCCAATATTGAACACCAGCCCGAGTCTGGCCAGAGCCATTCCTTCAGGCGCGTACTGCCCACGGACCGGAATTATCCTGTATTCACAGCCTGCGGCCAAAGCCACCTCCGGCAGGAATGCATATTCCAGAGTGAGCGACAGCGGCAGGTAAAGATCCACACTGCTGCTCCATTCAGTATGACTTCCTATGCCGAATGTCTGTTTTGCATTCTGCTTCGTGTTGATCACCGAAAAGGTGTAGTCTCCGCTGCGGTCGAACATACATCCGAGGCCGGCACCGGCATACAGCGCCAGTTTGCCTTCGCTGCCCATCAGTTCCGCAAGGTTGTACTCTACGGTCAGCGCCGGACCGTGAAAGTGGGAAGTCAGCTTGCGGTATGCCACCCCGCCGTCGACTCCAGCAACCGTTTGCAGCTGCGAGAATCTCTGCTCACGGACCATTCTTGTGTAGCCGTAGTCAAGACCGGCACGAAGCGCCGGACTGAAATTGTAGATTATCCCGACTCTTCCATACGGCTGCATCATGTTCAGGTTGCTCGAGGCAACGTTCTCCATAACGCTTCCTACAGGCATTGATACACCGCCATCAAGTCTCAGGCCGAATGTGCCGTCCTTGATTCCCTGCGACCGGAGGGTCACCGGCAATGCCAGCAGCATCAGTACCGCCGCTCCGGACAGCAGCCGGCGGATTCCTGTTTTTCTTTTCTTGTATTTATCCATAGTTTCTGTTTTGGTTGTTCAGGTTATTGTCTTTTTATCCCTTCCGGACACAAAAAAGCCGTGACGGAATTTCTTCCGACACGGCCCATATATCACAAGTCATTGTATACTAAGCCATTACCCCCCCCCGGTGACATTTTCATCGAAGTTCGCTTGCCGCTCCCGGCAAGGCGCTATGCTATACGCAACGGCTTTCATTGTTATAAAATTACGGAATCCTTCCTTTTTCCGCAACACCGGGACTTATTTCTTCAGCAGGCGGAGGTCATAGATGCCGCCTACCGTTGCACCCTGCTGGGCCTGGAATTTGACGCGTACGCTTCTCTTTCCCCTCAGCATCGCTGCCGGAACGGGATATTCCTCGCTTACGAACTGAGACTTCATCCATTTGCCGGTATTGTCTACAGAAAGCATGAGAGCATCATCAACGAAGATGTCGAACTTGCGGGTAGCCCACTCGGCAACACCCCAGTACTGGACATAGAGGGTTACGTCCTCGGAGACACCGCCGGTAGCAAGGTCATAGCTGAACCAGCCGTTCGAACGGGCGTCACGATAGTGGTGGTCGCGTGTGACTCCGGTATTGGAACGCTCGGACTTGATCTTGTGGTCTGTCTCGGGTTGCTGTTCACCGGGGGCGACCTTGTCAAGAGTTCGGGCTTCCAGCGCCAGCATCTCGGCCTCCTTGCGGGACAGGGAATCCACATAATCCCTGTACCCATCCTGGTTCAGAGCCAGCCAGTAGATCTGGTAGCGCGAATCGTGGATACCGCTGAAAGGCTCCAGTTCTGCCTCGATAGGATTCAGCATCTGGATGCCGTCGAAACGGAAACGCATAGGCTCTCCAGCAACAGGCACGATATGGTCGCCCAGATTGTCGACATCGTCGCACACCAGAATGGGAGCCTGGTCCACCGGAAGTTTCGGACCGGCTGCATACTGGCTCCAGCGTCCGTCGTCGGCCAGCAGACCAACAAGATCCTCAGTGCCTGTACGCATACCCAGTTCGATGGGGCCGTGCATGATGGCGATGTAGTCAGGCACGTTCGGCATATGCTCCACGGTGTTCTGCATCGGAAGGCCGACTTTTATCACATCGCCGGCTTTCCATCTGCGCTTGAGGGCCACATAAGATGACGGTGCCGCCTTCACCTTCTTGTTGCGGCCGTTGATGGAAACAGTCATGGTGCCGGGCTTCAGCCAGCCGGGGCAGCGGACCATAATGGGGAAGCGGCCCTTGCCGGACACCACGCGAAGAGTGGTTCCTTCCTCCTCGGGGAAAGAAGTCTCCTGACGGAGCACAATGCCGCGGTCTTTCCAGTTCAGTTCTGACGCCACGAAGAGGTTGACATAAAGAGCCTTACCTTCGTGGGTGTAGATGAACTGGCCGTACTTCGACTGGTTCTCCATACCGGAACCCACGCAGCACCACATAGCCTCGTTCGGCACTGAATATACGCGATAGTGCCTCGGACGGGCTGACGTGAAATAAACATAGCCGCCGTGTTCGGGATGCTGGGTGGAGAGAATGTGGTTGAACATCGCACGCTCGTAGAAATCGGCATACTCGGCCTTAGGAGACACCCGGAACAAATCCTCGGTCAACTTGAGCATATTGTAGGTGTTGCAGGTCTCCGGTCCGTCGTCATCGTTCACGAAGTCGATGCAGGCATCAGCGCTCGGGAAATGCTCGCGACGGCTGTTTCCGCCGAAGGCGAGAGAGCGGTTGTGGGATACGGTGTACCAGAAGAAGCGGCCTGCCTCGGCATAATCCGGAGAGTCGCTGAGCTCGCCGATGCGGACGAAACCTATGGCCTTCGGAACCTGGGTGTTGGCGTGAAGGTTGTCGAGGCTGTCCACATCGCGTGTAAGGGGCCTGAGGATAGCCTTGTGCGAATAGCGTTTGGCAGCTGTGAGATATTTCTCATCGCCGGTTATCGCATAGGCGTCTGCGAACATCTCGTTCATACCGCCGTGCTCGTTGCGCAGCATCTGTTCCATCTGCTGGTCCGAAAGATCGGCTGTGATGTTGATGCCCCAGTCGCAGAATCCAAGGAAAAGTTCCTTTGCCTTCTCATTGCCGCAGTACAGCCAGGCGTCGCGCAGACCAGCATACATCTTGTGGATGTTGTAGAAAGGCGCCCAGGCCGAAGAATACTGCCTGAACTCTCCCTTCTTGAAAGCAGTCCACATAGAAGCGCTGTTGGGGATGCCGCCGATATAGCCTACACCCCAGTCGGCGTTGTTCACCGCATTCGCAGCAGCCACGTCCGCAAGCTCAGATATCATATACTCCATCCTGCGGCGGCACTCTTCATTGCCTGTCTGCTCATAGTTCATAGCCATCGCAGTCAGGTAGTGGCCTGCGACATGGCCGTCGAGACCAGCCCAGTTGGGATAATATTCGGCCTTCTTGGGCAGGCCGGCTTCAGCCCTGAAAGGGGCCAGCAGACGGTCCACGTCATACTGGAGGAGCACATCGATGTTAAGGTCGCGGGCGTGCTTGAACGGGCCGTCCAGCAGCGTCACGTCTCCGATCGGAAATTCATTGTCGTACAGGCGGTCCTGTGCAGACATCTGGAAGCACAGCGCCAGGAGCGCTGCGGCAATGATCAGCAATCTTTTCATCTTGGAAAGGTTGATTTCTTTATACGGTCTATTTGAAAATCATACGGGCGAATGCTGCCACCGACTTGCGCCAGGGCTGCCACTCGTGATCGCCCGGGAATGACTGGAATTCTACCTTCACGCCTGCATCGCGCATCTTCTGCACGATGGCGCGGGTGTACTCGATACGCGGATCCTGTTCGCCGCAGGAGATGAAGAAGCAGTCAAGTCCTGAGTTGAACTTGTCGGGAGCCGTAAGCATACCGGGGATATTGGCCTCGAGGTCGAAGTTAGATGCACCGTTTATGCCACCGAAGACGCCCGTCGAGAAAACACCTACATTGGCGAAGATGCCGGGCTCGCGAAGGCCGATGAAGAACGACTGGCCGCCTCCCATCGACAAACCGCACATCGCGCGGTTCTTCGCATTGGCTTTCACGCGGAAGGTCTTCTCGATGAACGGGATGATGTTGCCGAGCAACTCCTCGCGGTAGGGCTGCATACCCTCCCAGCTGTAGGTGCCCTGACCTGCAGGCATTCCTGCCTTGCGCGGCACGTTGGAGTTCACGCTGACAACAATCATAGGCACAGCCTCGCCGCGGGCGATGAGGTTGTCCAGGATTGTGGCGGTACGGCCTTGCTGCATCCATCCGCGATGGTCCTCTCCACCTCCGTGGTGAATGTACATCACCGGATATTTCTTGTTGCCCTTCTCATATCCCGGAGGGGTATATACGAACACCGGCCTCCATGCTTCGGCATAGTTAGACCAGTAGACAAGCTCGCGTACCTGTCCGTGAGGCACGTCCTGGGTCTCGAAGAGATCCATGCCGGGCTCGGGGATGTCAATGGCGCTGGCCATGCGGCTGGTGCCGAAATACGACTCGCTGGCAGGATCAGCCACGGACACGCCGTCTACTATCAGTGAATAGTAGTGATAGCCGGGCATAAGGGGCTTTGTGACGATGGTCCAGGTGCCGGTGGCGTCCTTGACACCGTCGTTGCGGCCTCCGAGATCGATCTGCACGCGTTCAGCCTGCGGAGCGCGGACCTTGAAGACAACCGAATTGTCGGCAAGGATCTTCGGGAATCCGTTGGCGCTGATGTTGGTCACAGGCGAAACTGCATTCTCAAGTTTCGGTGCAAGAGCTGCCAGGACCTTCTCGGTGCGGGCTGCATCTACGAATTCCACCATCTCAGAGAGCCAGGGCTCCACGAAGAGGTTGATACCGTGGCCGGCACCCTCCACGAGGTTCAGGTCGCTCTTGATACCGTTCTTGTCCAGAGCCTCATAGAGTTCCATGCCCTGGCAGTGGGGAACCACGTTGTCCTTCGTGCCGTGGAAGATGATTGTCGGCGGATCTGAAGGGTCAAGGTACTGGATGGGGTCTATGGTGCGGAAAAGGTCGTCGTCGCCGTCATAGTTCACTCCGAGCAGAGCCTCCTCAGGGGTTCCGCCCCAGGGTCTCTCCCACTCGCATTCCATGTTCAGCAGGTCGATGGGGCCTGACCAGTCACAGACAACGTCCACTGCGCTGCTGTATCCGGTGTAGGGGCCGACAGAGCCTTCCAGATCCACGAAATGCTTGCCTATCTGAGCCGTCTTCACGTTAGAGGTTGAGCCTGCCAGCGAAGCAAGGTGTCCTCCTGAAGAGAAGCCGGAAATGCCGATGAACGAAGTGTCGAAGCGGTATTCCTCAGCCTTCGCGCGGACGAAGCGCACAACCGCCTTGATGTCCTGTATCTGTGCCGGGAACTTGGCGTCCATGCTCGAGCGGTGGTTGGGCGTCACGATGGCATAGCCTGCATCCAGAAGGGACTGGCAGATATTGTCGAGATTCGCCATAGTCTTGGAACTGTTGGAGAACCACGCGCTGCCGTAGATATGGATGACTACGGGATATGACGCCTTTCTCTCGGCCGGCAGATAAATGTCCAGCTTGTGGTATACCTGGCCGTCACCGGCATAGTCCACATCCATGAATTTCTCGCTGCAGCGCACTTCAGGCATCCTGAAGCTGAAACCGGCGAGCTGGGCCGAGGTCATTCCCCCCGGCTGCTGAGCCTGAAGTCCGGCGATGGCGCCGAACATCAGGGCTGCTGTCAACAGTATTTTCTTAATCATATATACTTATTGTTAGATAACCTGGAAATCTATTGCCTTGAGGTCCTCGTCGCGTGAAGAGCTGCCGTAGAGGATACGGTACTTGCCGGGATAGACCGACAGGCCGTCCACACCCTCGTCGTAGAACGAAAATGCCTCTCCGTCCAGAGTGATGCGGGCCTTTTTGGTGGCACCCGGAGCAATCTGGAGCTTTGCGAAGCCCTGGAGGGCCTTGATGGGAGCATCAGGATTGTCGAGCGACTGCACGTATACTTCCACGATCTCGGCACCTTCCATCTTGCCGGTGTTGGTCACAGGCACGGTGATGGTCACCTTTCCGTCTTTCTTCATCGAAGACTTGCTGAGCTTGCCTTTACCATACTCGAAAGTGGTATAGCTCAAGCCATATCCGAAGGCGTACTGAGGTTTGCCGCGGAAATACTTGTAGGTGCGGTTGTCCATGCTGTAGTCCAGGAAATCAGGCAGGTCGTCGGTCGATGCATAGAAGGTTACGGGGAGCTTGCCTGAAGGGCAGTAGTCGCCGAAGATTACGTCGGCAAGTGCCTTCGAGCCGCCCTGGCCGGGATACCAGGCCTGCAGCAGAGCGTCGTACTGACCCTCCACGCTTGCAAAGGCGATGGCCGAGCCAGAGCAGTTTACGAAGATGACAGGCTTGCCGGTCTCATGCATTGTGCGGACAAGACGCTGCTGTACTGCCGGAAGCTCGATGTCGGCCTTGTCGCCGCCCTCACCCTCGAGCTGAGGAGAGATGCCGCCGATTATGATAATGGCGTCAGCATCCTTCGCGAGTGCCTTTTCCTCTGCGAAGTCAGCGAACTTGCGCTGGCAGAAGTCGGCACGCAACATGGCGAAAGAGCCGAAACCGCGACGGTATTCGATCTCCACGTCGACAGGCTTGCCTTCCTGTACATCGAAAGTCTTGTACTCCATTCCACCGCGACGGCCGAAGCCACGCATAGCAGATCCGCCGCCCTTGGCATTCTCGACAACGCGGCCGTTGACCTTGAGGACATAGCCGTTGTCAGAGCTGACAGAGTAGCTCATCGGACCGGTGAAGTCAGGCACATAACGGCCTTTGATTCGTACCGAAATCTTGTCGGTGGGCACGCCGTCAGCAAAGCCGTATGCTCCGAAGGTGCTGAAGTTTAGCGACTTGTAATAACCGCTGGTGACAGGCTTGCCAATCAGGAAGTTGTTGTCATAGAACTCCACGAACATTCCCTGCCCCTCGTTGAAGTCAGGCAGGTGATATATGGTGTTGTAGTCGTCGGTGAGCTCGCAGGCTTTCGAGTATACCACGTTGACTCCGGGCAGGGCTGCCTTGATGCCGTCCAGCAGGGAATGGGTGTGAGCCTCGGTCGGAGTGCCGCCGTAGTTACCGTTCAGAAGGGCTGCATTGTCGGCGTTGGGGCCGACCACAGCCAGAGTCTTGATGTCCTTTGAAAGAGGCAGGACTCCCTTGTCGTTGTAAAGAAGCACCATTGCCTCGCGGGCTGCCTGGGTGGCCAGAGCGTCATGCTCTTCGCTGCTGATCACGTCCTCGCCGAGATTGGCCCAGGGCAGACGGTCGGCAGGGTCGAACATTCCGAGCTCGAAGCGGCCTTGCAGCACCTTGCGCAGGTGTACGTCAAGCTCGGCTTCAGTAATGAGGCCTTTCTCGAGACCTTCGAGGAGCACCATCATCACCTTGCCGCATTCCAGGTCGGCGCCGGTGGCGGCCACCTCAACCGCTGCGCTGAGGGCGTCGGGCTGAGTTTCGTGCTGACCGCGGGTGTAATAATTGTTGATAGCGTCGCAGTCGGTGACCACGATTCCGTCAAATCCCCACTTGCCGCGGAGAATGTCGTTCAGAAGACGGTCGTTGGAGCTGCAGGGCACTCCCTCGTAGCGGTTGTAGGCGCTCATCACCTCACGTACGTTACCTTCCACCACCAGTTTCTTGAATGCCGGCAGATATGTCTCCCACAGGTCGCGCTGCGACACGCGGGCGTCGTAGGTGTGGCGCAGAGGCTCAGGACCGCTGTGCACTGCATAGTGCTTAGCGCAGGCGTGCGTCTTGAAATAGTGCTTGTCGTTGCCCTGCATTCCGAGAACGGTCTGAAGGCCGAGCACACCGGTCAGATAAGGATCCTCTCCGCAGGTTTCCTGTCCGCGGCCCCAGCGGGGGTCACGGAAGATGTTGATGTTAGGACACCAGAAAGAGAGCTCGGGATTGCCCGGATAGTAGGTCACTCCCATCGGCACGTTGAAGATGTCGTGGTTAGAGCGGTTCCAGTTGGCGCGGGCCTCGTCAGACACCTGCGAGAACACTTCGTACATCTGCTGGGGGTTGAAGGCGGCCGCCATACCGATAGGCTGCGGATAGACGGTATATCCGTCCTGGCGCACTCCGTGGCAGGCCTCGCTCCACCAGTTGTAAGAAGGGATGCCGAGACGGTCTATCGAAGCATTCTTGTTCATCAGCAGGCCCACCTTCTCCTCTACCGTGAGCATCGACATAAGGTTGTCGATGCGTTCGTCGATGTTAAGGTCGGGATTGAGGTAAGGATACTCATATGTCTGCTTCGGGCCGCAGGCGGTACATAGCAGTACCAGCGAAAAGAAAGAGATGAGAATCTTCTTCATATGCGTCTGCTATTTAAAGAGCAACTGTGCTATGTGAGTCAGATAGTCGCGGCAGTTCATCCAGGTGTGGCCGCCGTCGGGAGTGTAGAAAGTGTGTTTCACACCGTTTTCCGTCAGGTATGAATCCAGGCTGCGTGATGCTGCGATCAGGAAATCAGAAGTGCCGGTACCGAGCCATACAAGCTTATAGTTCTTGTTGAGGGTGTTGACGGGAGCATAGGTGCCGTTCTCGAAGTTGGTCTTGTACTCCTCTCCGAAGATGGCAGGAGCCATAGCGCATACCCACTGGAACTCCTTGGGGTTGCCGAGGCCCGTTGCGAGAGCCTGACGACCGCCGAGCGAGAAGCCTGCCACCGCGCGGTCGCGGGCAGAGGTCTTCACTGCGTAGTTGGCCTCGATGAAAGGTTTCACGTCGTTGATGATTTCACGAGCCACGAGGTCGGTATCCATTGAGTCATAGCGCTCGGCCTTGCCCTGGAGGATCATCTCCGGATAAGGATTGGCATAGGGCATGACAACTATCATGCGCTTGGCAAGGCCAGCTGCGATGAGGTTGTCGAGTATGTTGTTCACGTGACCTACCTTGAACCAGGTCTCCCAGGTGTCAGTCATACCATGGATGAGATAGAGCACGGGGAGTTTCTCCTTGCCGGCAGGATTGTAGCCGGCAGGGGTATAGACGCACATCTGACGGTCGATGCCGCAGGTGTTGGAGTGGTAGAAGCGGTACGTCACCTTGCCGTGAGGCACGTCCTGGATGTCCTGGACTGAAGGAACAGGACCCTTCACGTCAGCCAGCGAGTATTTGAAACCCTCGTTGGGGAAGATGAACATATTGTTGGGGTCTGCCACCTTGGTGCCGTCAATGACAAAGGCATAGGGGTAGATGTCCGGCTTGCCGGGAGTTACAGTGACAGTCCAGACGCCGTTGGCATCCTTGCTCATCGGCATTGCCTGCGGCAGCATCTGGCAGTCAAGCTCGACAGATTTGGCATCTGCGGCCTGGCAGCGGAAAGTCACCGAGCCGTCGGCATTATATTCGGGGGAAACTACGCCTGCCGGGAAGAGGCGCGCCATAGTCTGCGGTGTGAGCCGCTGGTTTTCACCTGCCTGGGGAGGCTGAGCCTGGCTGAGCAGCGGAAGCATCACGAGCAGAGCCGCTGCGATAAGTATTCTATATGTTTTCATATTGTGTTCCATATCTCGTTATAACTGAAAAAGAAGAGGCAGGGTTTCATCGAGGAAATACTTGGCGTTCATCCAGGTATGGCCGAACTTGCCGGTGGTGAACACCTTGACGTTTTCAATGCCTTTACTGTCGAGGAAATCCATATAGTCCTTGGCGTTGCCATAGAGGAAGTCGTCGGTGCCAACTCCAAGCCAGAACAGGTGGATCTTGTCGTTGATCTTCGGATCGTCATAGACACCGCCGGGCAGAGTCGTGCTGGTGAACGAGCTGTAAGAGCACAGCCATGAGAACTTGTCAAGGTTCGTCAGACCGATAGAAAGGCCCTGGTTACCTCCTCGCGAGAAGCCTCCGATGGCGCGGTGGTCGCGATCGTTGATGGTACGGTAGTTCTTCTCTACGTAAGGCATGAGGTCTTTGACCATGTCGGTGGTGAAGAGGTCACCGCGCGGTGCCTGGCCAGTCGGGAAATACTTCGACGGGTTGCCGTAGGGCAGCACTATGATCATATCCTTCGCCTTGCCCTGGGCGATCAGATTGTCAAGGATTAGGTTCATGCGACCTACCTTGAAATAAACTTCTTCAGTGTCGGTAGTTCCGCTTATGAGATAGAATACAGGATATTTTTTATTCTTGTTCTTGTCGTATTGCGGAGGAGTGTAGACTATCGCATTTCCCCATGTGCCGAGGCTCTCTGACCAGTAGTTCACGTAATCCACGCTGCCGTGAGGCACGTTGGTCAGAGCGTGCAGCAATGGTTCACCCGTGCCGCGAACGTCCACGATGCTGTTCTTGAAGGTCTCGTTAGGGAACCAGTCGGGATTCTGGGGGTCCATTATGGTCACGCCGTCCACGATGAAGCTGTAAGGATACATATCGGGCTCCACGGGGCCGAGAGTGAGAGTCCACACGCCATTGGGGCCTTTCACCATATCCTGGGTGCCTGCGAACTGGGCGTTGACCTTGACAGATTTGGCGTTGGGATCACGGTAGTTGAATGTGACAGTATTGTCGGGGTTCACTATGGGCGAAGCTGTCGATGCGCCTGAAGGGGCTCCGCCGCCACCCATCATCCCGGGCCTGAAGCCCTGGCGGGGAAGATGGCGGATCTCGAGGATAACCTTACCCGCCTCGGGGCCGCGCTCAACCTTCATCCACATTTCGGCGTTGACCTGAGTACCCACGCCCATATCTGTGAGTTTAGCCTCAATGCCGGGTTCGCCTGTTCCG
>JAFZBF010000039.1 GCA_017561885.1 Bacteroidales bacterium
AAGTTCGACGCTTCTGTCGAGTTGTCTGTACGTCTTGGCGTCGACCCTCGTAAAGCGAACCAGATGGTCCGTGGCGTCGTGACTCTTCCTCACGGCACCGGTAAGGTGACCCGCGTACTTTGCCTCTGCACTCCTGACAAGGAGAACGAAGCAAAGGAAGCCGGAGCAGACTACGTCGGTCTGGATGACTATGTAGAGAAGATCAAAGGCGGTTGGACCGATGTCGACGTCATCATCTGTACTCCTTCAGTGATGGGCAAGATCGGTGCTCTCGGCCGTATTCTCGGTCCCCGTGGCCTCATGCCTAACCCCAAGACAGGAACTGTCACTATGGAAGTCGGCAAAGCCATCAAAGAAGTTAAAGCCGGTAAGATAGATTTCAAGGTAGACAAGACGGGTATCGTGCACTCAGCGATCGGAAAGGTTTCCTTCACTGCCGCACAGCTCAACGAGAATGCCGTAGAATTCATCAACGCCATTATAAAGCTGAAACCCCAAGCACTTAAAGGCACTTATGTGAAGAGCATCTATATGTCTTCTACAATGAGCGCCGGTATCAATGTAGACAGCAAGTCTGTAGGTGTCGCCGATTAACAATTTGTATCATGAAGAAAGAACTCAAAGAACAAATCATTGAACAGTTAGCGGCACAACTCGAAGCCACTCCGGATTTTTACATTACGGACATCGAAGGCCTCAATGCTGAACAGACTTCTACGCTTCGTCGTGCTTGCTTCGAACATGGCATCAAACTGATGGTGGTTAAGAACACCCTTCTCGAAAAAGTTCTTGACAAAGGTACTGACGAACAGAAGTCACTTTGCCAGACTCTGAAGGGATCTACCGCCCTTATGTTCTCAGATGTCGTGAATGCTCCCGCCAAGCTCATCAAAGAGATGCAGTCAAGCCTCGGCAAACCCGAGCTTAAAGGCGCTTATCTCCAGGAATGTGCTTATGTAGGTGCCGAAAATCTCGAGACCCTCATCAACATCAAGTCTCGTGAGGAACTTATCGGCGATATCATTGGCTTGCTGCAGTCTCCGATGAAGAATGTCATCTCTGCTCTTCAGAATGCAGGTGGACAGACCATCGCGGGCCTTGTCAAGACCTTATCGGAAAAATAAAAACATAGAACAAAAACAATTAAAAATAAATAACAATTATGGCAGACATTAAAAAATTGGCAGAAGAGTTGGTAAACCTTACTGTTAAAGACGTTCAGGAACTCGCACAGGTCCTCAAAGAAGAATATGGTATCGAGCCTGCAGCTGCAGCTGTCGCTGTTGCAGCTCCCGCAGCCGCCGGTGAAGCAGCCGCTGCTGCTGAGCAGACCGAATTCAACGTAGTCCTCGTATCAGCAGGTCAGGCTAAGCTCCAGGTTGTAAAAGCCGTTAAGGAAATTACAGGCCTCGGACTTAAGGAAGCTAAAGACCTCACCGATGCAGCTCCCAACTCAGTAATCAAAGAGAAAGTATCTAAAGCAGAAGCTGAATCTATCAAAGCTGCTCTCGAAGAGGCCGGTGCTGAAGTTGAAATCAAATAATTTCACCAGCTTTTCAGCAAGAGCTCTCTAAAGCAATAGGTATAGGGTCATAAAACGCCCTATACCTTTTTGTCGTTATAAAACACGTTTCATAACAACTATCTTAACAAATGCCTCAAAAGTCTAATAACCAGCGAATTTCATTCGCAACTTCCAAAGCACTCCTTGACTATCCCGATTTTCTGGAGGTGCAGCTCAAATCCTTCAAGGATTTCTTCCAGCTCGACACCACCGCTGAGAATCGTCGTAGTGAAGGTTTGTTCAAGGTGTTCCAGGAGATATTTCCAATAACGGACACACGCAACAATTTCGTGCTGGAGTTCATCGACTATTTCGTCGACCCTCCCCGTTATTCGATTGAAGAATGCCTTGACAGAGGTCTGACTTACAGCGTTCCGCTTAAAGCTAAGCTGAAACTCTACTGTACCGACCCTGAACACGAAGATTTTGACACGGTGATCCAGGACGTTTTCCTTGGAGCCATCCCCTACATGACTCCCCGCGGAACATTCATCATCAACGGTTCCGAGCGCATCGTCGTGTCACAGCTGCACCGTTCTCCCGGCGTATTTTTCGGCCAGAATCTCCACGCAAACGGAACTAAACTCTATTCTGCCCGTATCATCCCCTTCAAAGGAAGCTGGATCGAGTTTGCCACTGACATCAACAATGTCATGTACGCATACATCGACCGCAAGAAGAAATTGCCTGTCACCACCCTTCTTCGTGCCATCGGCTACGAGAGTGACAAGGACATTCTCAACATCTTCGACCTTGCAGAAGAAATCAAGGTCAACAAGACAAATCTCAAGAAATGTATCGGACGCAAGCTCGCAGCCAGGGTACTCAAGACCTGGAACGAGGATTTCGTAGACGAGGACACCGGAGAGGTGGTTTACATCGAGCGTAACGAAATCATCGTGGACCGCGAGAAGATTCTCGACGAGACCGATGTAGAAGACATCCTCGATTCGGGAGTCGCCACCATCCTTGTCCACAAGGACGATGCGAACAGCTCCGAATATGCCATTATCCACAACACACTGCAGAAAGACCAGTGCAACTCCGAAAAGGAAGCCATCCTCTATACATACCGCCAGCTGCGCAATTCCGAACCGCCGGATGAAGCTACAGCAAGGGATGTCATCGAGAAACTGTTCTTCTCTGACAAGAGATATGACCTCGGCGACGTGGGACGTTACCGCATCAACCGCAAGCTCGGCCTGTCGACTCCCGCTGAAACCAGGGTCCTGACAAAAGAAGACATCATCGAGATCATCAAGTATCTGATCCAGCTGATGAACTCCAAAGCCGCAGTGGACGATATCGACCACCTCAGCAACCGTCGTATCCGCACCGTAGGCGAGCAGCTGGCCAACCAGTTCAGCGTAGGTCTAAGCCGTATCGCACGTACCATCCGCGAGAGGATGAACGTCCGCGACAATGAAGTCTTCACCCCTATCGACCTCATCAACGCCAAGACTTTGAGCAGCGTTATCAACAGTTTCTTCGGCACAAGCCAGCTGAGCCAGTTCATGGACCAGATCAACCCGCTTGCCGAAATGACTCACAAACGCCGTCTCAGCGCCCTCGGTCCCGGCGGTCTGAGCCGCGACCGTGCAGGTTTCGAAGTACGTGACGTACACTACACCCACTATGGCCGTCTCTGCCCTATCGAAACTCCTGAAGGCCCGAACATCGGTCTGATCTCTTCTCTCTGCGTATATGCACGCATCAACCCGCTCGGTTTCATCGAGACTCCTTACCGCAAGGTGAAGGACGGCAAGGTAGACCTCAGCGACGAAGGCTGCGTATATCTCAGCGCCGAGGAAGAAGAGGACAAGAAGGTTGCCCTCGCCAACGTGCATCTTGACGATAACGGTGAGATCATCGACGAAAGGATCAGCTGCCGCTATCAGGCCGACTTCCCTGTAACAGGAAAGAACGACGTGGACCTGATGGACGTAGCCCCCAACCAGATATCATCTATCGCCGCTTCCCTGATTCCGTTCCTGGAGCATGACGACGCCAACCGCGCCTTGATGGGAAGTAACATGATGCGTCAGGCTGTTCCTATCATCAAGCCTGAAGCTCCTATCGTAGGTACAGGTCTCGAAGGTCCGGTTATCCGTGACAGCCGTACACAGATCACCGCTACCGGCAAAGGCGAAGTAGTATTCGTCGACGCACGCGAGATCCACATCAAGTACGAGCGCACAGAGGCCGAGAAGTTTGTCAGCTTCGATCCCGAGATCACAGTCTACAAGCTCCCGCTCTGGAGAAAGACCAACCAGAACACCACCATCCACCTCACCCCTATCGTACGCAAGGGTGACAAGGTAAAACCGGGACAGATCCTCACTGAAGGCTATTCAAGCCAGAACGGAGAGCTTGCTCTCGGACGCAACCTCAAGGTAGCGTTCATGCCTTGGAAAGGATACAACTTCGAGGATGCCATCGTCCTCAGCGAAAAGATCATCCGCGAAGATATCTTCACTTCTATCCACGTGGATGAATACATAATGGAAGTCCGTGACACCAAGCGCGGTATGGAAGAGCTCACCAGCGACATCCCTAACGTAAGCGAGGAGGCCACCAAAGATCTTGACGATAACGGTATCATCCGCATCGGCGCCTCTGTGGAGCCTGGCGACATCCTTATCGGCAAGATCACCCCGAAAGGCGAAAGCGATCCTTCTCCTGAAGAGAAGCTCCTGCGCGCCATCTTCGGTGACAAGGCCGGTGACGTGAAGGATGCATCTCTCAAGGCTTCTCCTTCACTTTCAGGTGTCATCATTGACAAGCGCCTCTACAGCCGCATCAACTCAAAGGAGACCGGCAAGAAAGAAAAGGCTCAGATCAAAGCCCAGGAGCAGGCTGCTACAGATGAATTCCTCCGCAAGACCGGTGAACTCCGCAAGCTGTTCATCGACAAGCTCTGCACCCTTACCGAGGGCCGCAAGAGCGCCGGAGTCATCGACCTGTTCAATGTAGAGGTGATAGCAAAGGGCGCAGACTTTACCCGCGAAGCCCTCGAAGCTATCGACTACAATGTCATCAATCCTGTCAAATGGACTTCTGACAAGAACACAAACAACATGATCAAGTCCCTTATCGGCAATTACCTGATTGCTTATAAGGAGCAGGATGCGCAGCTCAAGCACATCAAGTACAACCTTACCATCGGCGACGAACTGCCTAACGGCATCATGCAACTGGCCAAGGTTTACGTTGCCAAGAAGCGTAAGATCAGAGTCGGAGACAAGATGGCCGGCCGCCACGGCAACAAAGGTATCGTTGCCAAGGTCGTACGCGACGAAGATATGCCGTTCCTCGAGGACGGTACTCCTGTCGACATCGTCCTCAACCCTATGGGTGTGCCCAGCCGTATGAACCTCGGACAGATTTTCGAAACCGTGCTCGGATGGGCCGGCAAGGAACTCGGTCTGAAGTTCGCCACACCTATCTTCGACGGTGCAACTCTCGATGATATCTGCAAATACACCGACAAGGCAGGCGTGCCCCGCTTCGGAAAGACATATCTGCGCAACGGTGAAACCGGCGAACTCTTCGATCAGCCGGCAACTGTAGGTGTCATCTACATGATCAAACTGGGTCACATGGTTGACGACAAGATGCACGCCCGCAGCATCGGTCCTTACTCTCTGATCACTCAGCAGCCTCTCGGCGGTAAAGCCCAGTTCGGAGGCCAGCGATTCGGAGAGATGGAGGTATGGGCCCTCGAGGCCTTCGGAGCTGCCAATGTGCTGCAGGAGATCCTGACCATCAAGTCTGACGATGTTACAGGCAGGGCCAGGGCTTATGAAGCTATCGTCAAAGGAGATCCGATGCCTGCTGCAGGCATTCCTGAATCCCTCAACGTGCTCATCCACGAACTTTGCGGTCTCGGCCTGAGCATTCACCTGGATTAATTAATTACTTGATCATTATGAATAAAGATACCAAAGTCAAAACCAATTTCAACCGCATCAGTATCGGACTGGCATCCCCGGATGACATTCTCAAACGTTCTTCAGGTGAAGTCCTCAAGCCGGAAACCGTCAACTACCGCACATACAAGCCGGAGCGCGACGGTCTGTTCTGCGAAAGGATCTTCGGTCCGACCAAAGACTATGAATGCCACTGCGGAAAGTACAAGAGAATCCGCTACAAAGGCATCATCTGCGACAGGTGCGGTGTGGAAGTCACTGAGAAGAAAGTACGCCGCGAGCGTATGGGTCACATCACCCTTACGGTGCCTGTAGCCCACATCTGGTACTTCCGTTCGACTCCGAACAAGATCGGCTACCTGCTTGGTCTTCCCAGCAAGAAGCTCGAGGCTGTAATATATTACGAGAAATATATCGTGCTCCAGCCCGGTGCTGCCGCACAGTTCGGCGTCAACCTCAACGACCTTCTTACTGAAGATGAATATCTCGACGTTCTCGACAAGCTCCCGGCTGAGAACCAGTCGCTCGACAACGAGAATCCCGACAAGTTCATCGCAGGAATGGGTGCAGAGGTCATCTATGATATGCTCGCCAAGCTCGACCTCGACCAGCTGAGCTACGACCTTCGTCACAAGACTGAGACCGAGACTTCGCAGCAGCGCAAGAACGAGGCCCTCAAGAGGCTGAGCGTCATCGAAGCCTTCCGCGAATCGAAGGACATCAACCGTCCCGAGTGGATGATCATGAAGGTCATCCCCGTGATTCCGCCGGATCTTCGTCCCCTCGTTCCTCTGGACGGCGGCCGTTTCGCCACTTCTGACCTAAACGACCTTTACCGTCGCGTGATCATCCGCAACAACCGTCTCAAGAGACTCATCGAGATCAAGGCCCCCGAAGTCATCCTCCGCAACGAGAAACGTATGCTTCAGGAAGCCGTCGACTCGCTCTTCGACAACAGCCGCAAGAGCAACGCAGTCAAGACAGAAGCCAACCGTACTCTCAAGTCTCTCTCAGACAGCCTGAAAGGAAAACAGGGACGTTTCCGTCAGAACCTGCTCGGTAAGCGTGTCGACTATTCAGCACGTTCCGTTATCGTCGTAGGTCCCGAACTCAAGATGCACGAATGCGGTCTGCCTAAATATATGGCAGCCGAGCTCTACAAGCCGTTCATCATCCGCAAGCTCATCGAGCGCGGCATCGTGAAGACCGTCAAGAGTGCAAAGAAGATCGTCGACCGCAAGGACCCTGTCATCTGGGATATCCTTGAAAATGTAATGAAGGGACACCCTGTGCTCCTGAACCGTGCTCCTACCCTGCACCGTCTCGGTATCCAGGCCTTCCAGCCGAAACTCATCGAGGGCAAGGCTATCCAGCTGCACCCTCTGGCTTGTACGGCCTTCAACGCCGACTTCGACGGCGACCAGATGGCAGTCCATCTTCCTCTCGGAAATGCAGCCATCCTGGAAGCACAGCTTCTGATGCTTGGAAGCCACAACATCCTCAACCCTGCCAACGGTGCGCCTATCACCGTTCCTTCACAGGATATGGTGCTTGGTCTGTACTATATCACCAAGGAGCGCCCGGGAGCCAAGGGAGAAGGAATGACGTTCTATGGTCCTGAAGAGGTCATCATCGCCCTCAACGAAGGCCGTCTGACACATCAGTCAATCATCAACGTACGCCTGCCCAAGAACAAGCTGAAACCTGAAGAAGGCACTCAGATCGTAAAGACCACCGCAGGCCGTATCATCTTCAACCAGGTGATTCCTGACGAAGTTCCTTACATCAACATCCTTCTCAAGAAGAAGAATCTGAGGGACATCATCGGCGAGGTCCTCAAGTACACAGGCGTAGCCCGTACTTCAATGTTCCTTGACGACATCAAGAACCTCGGTTACAAGATGGCTTACCTCGGAGGCCTTTCATTCAACCTCGCAGACGTGCTCGTTCCGGAGCAGAAGACTGACCTGGTACAGAAAGGATATGACGAAGTGGCAAGCGTACAGGGCAACTTCGATATGGGTCTCATCACCAACAACGAGCGTTACAATCAGATCATCGATATCTGGACCAAGACCAACAACAGCCTTACCAAGATCGTCGAGGAGCAGATCAAGAACGACAACCAGGGATTCAACCCCGTATATATGATGCTTGATTCCGGTGCCCGTGGTTCCAAGGAGCAGATCCGTCAGCTCTGCGGTATGCGTGGTCTGATGGCCAAGCCGCAGAAGAGCGGTAGCCAGGGAGCCGAGATCATCGAGAACCCTATCCTCGCGAACTTCAAGGAAGGCCTTAACGTACTCGAGTACTTCATTTCTACCCACGGTGCCCGTAAAGGTCTGGCCGATACTGCCTTGAAGACAGCCGACGCAGGTTATCTGACCCGTCGTCTCGTCGACGTTTCTCACGATGTCATCATCAACGAGGAAGACTGCGGCACTCTCAGAGGCCTCGTAGCAACAGCCATCAAGGACAAGGACGAAGTCGTCGAGACTCTCGGAGAGAGAATTCTCGGCCGCACATCTGTCCACGACATATACAACCCTCTGACTGCTGAGAAGATTCTCTCTGCCGGCGAAATGATCACTGAAGATGTCGCCGCGCTCATCGAGTCTCTTCCTATCGAGCAGGTCGAGATACGTTCCGTCCTCACTTGCGAAAGCCGCAAGGGCGTCTGCGCTAAATGCTACGGACGCAACCTTGCTACCGGCCGTCTCGTGGAGAAAGGCGAAGTTGTCGGCGTTATCGCCGCCCAGTCAATCGGCGAGCCCGGTACCCAGCTGACCCTGCGTACCTTCCACGTCGGTGGTACTGCTTCCAACATCGCTGCTGAGAGCGAGATCAAGTCAAAGAACGAAGGCGTGCTGAAGTTCGAAGAGCTCCGCACCATCATCAAGGTGGATGAGAGCGGCGCTGAGCACACCATCGTAGTAGGCCGTACGGCTGAGATGATCATCGCACACCCTGAGACCGACATTACTCTCAACCAGTACCACATTCCTTACGGAACCGAGCTGTTCTTCAGGGAAGGCGACCTGATACACAAGGGAGACCTCATATGCAAGTGGGATGCATACAATGCGCTCGCCATCTCCGAGGTTGCCGGTACAGTTCACTACGACAACCTTATCGACGGTATGACTTACCGCGAAGAGGCTGACGAGATGTCAATCCAGCACGACAAGGTTATCATCGAGAGCCGTGACAAGTCAAAGAGCCCTGCCATCATCCTCAAGGACAAGGAAGGCAACGAAATCAAGCAGTACAACCTGCCTGTCGGCGCCCACCTGAACGTAGATGACGGCCAGGAAATCCACACCGGTGACATAATTTTCAAGATTCCGCGCGCTACCGGCAAGTCGAGCGATATCACGGGCGGTCTGCCGCGTGTAACCGAGCTCTTCGAGGCCCGCAATCCTTCCAACCCTGCAATCGTGAGCGAAATCAACGGTGAGGTTATCATGGGTCCCAACCGCCGCGGTAACCGTGAAATTATCATCCGTGCCCGTTCAGGCGAAGAGAAGCGCTACCTTGTTCCGCTGTCTAAGCAGATCATGGTCCAGGAAAACGACTACGTACGTGCAGGCATGCCTCTGTCAGACGGTGCCACCTCTCCCAGCGACATACTTTCCATCCTCGGTCCTATCGCCGTACAGGAGTATATCGTCAACGAGATCCAGCAGGTTTACCGTATGCAGGGTGTGAAGATCAACGACAAGCACTTCGAAGTCATCGTCCGCCAGATGATGCGCAAGGTGCAGATCATCGATCCGGGCGACACCAAGTTCCTGCCCGAGCAGCTTGTGGACAAGTGGGAATTCCTCGAGGAGAACGACAGCATCTTCGACAAGAAGGTGATTACTGACGCCGGTGATTCTCAGGAGCTCCACGCCGGTCAGATTGTTTCCGTACGCCGTCTGCGCGACGAGAATTCTGTCCTGAAGCGTCAGGATCTGAAGATCGTCGAGGCTCGTGACGCCATCCCCGCTACTTCAAACCAGATCCTGCAGGGTATCACCCGCGCGGCTCTGCGTACCAACAGCTTCATGTCTGCAGCTTCATTCCAGGAGACTACCAAGGTTCTCGGCGACGCCGCAATCCGCAGCAAGGTCGACTACCTCGAGGGTCTGAAGGAGAATGTGATCTGCGGTCACCTGATCCCTGCCGGTACCGGACAGCGCGACTTCGACAACCTGGTCGTTGCGTCTATGGACGACTACCGTCGCATGACCGGCCAGGCCGTCGTTGCAGAAACTGCCGAATAGACCTGACATTCTATATGAAAAGAAAGTCCGGAACAATTTCCGGACTTTTTTTTAGGGAACTATATACCAGTTGTCCAAGACAGACTAGAAGAAAAGCCGTAGGTGATATTTACGGCTTTTAGTTTATAACGATTTATTGTCTTCTTCGTTGTCCACTACTTCCTTCAAATAAATGTCTTTGTATTGAAGCAATCTTTGCATAACAGAGGCATTATGCGAACCTTGTGGGCTTGCTGTGTTTGTATTTAAAACGAACTTATAAACCCCACTCGCATTAGGTCTCTTAAATGAACCATTAGCAATGTTGTATGTTAAATATAATTCTCTCTTAAATAATGGGGTGTCAGTGGTTCCTCTCAGATAAATTCTTTTTTCGTTAATATCCTTAATGTCTGTGATTGTATAGTCAAACTTTGCATATAGTTTATCGTCCATATACAAGTCAAATGTTAAGTAGCAATCTCTGCCAATAGTATTAATAACATCCATTCCTAAAATCTCATGATGTAACTTTAAACTGTTCTTTGTTCTCTCGCCATTATCAACGGTCTTGTAGTTTTTGCTATTGTAATATTCTGCTTTTCCTTTATTATAAATTCGTGTCGGGGCTTTCCCGTCAGAATACTCCTTATTTAACTGATTAATCAATCTTCTATGTTTTCCCATTGTCTCTGGTCCCTCATTCATAAGGCGAACAATGGATTCTTTTATAATGTGCTTTAGCTCATTTCTAGTCAGCCTAATTTTAGCGTTTTTCATAATACGTTACTATTTATTTATAAATAGATTGTAATATGAAAATAAAGCCACCTATATGTATATTAAAACACGAGGGTGTTCAAACAATTGTAAAGTTGTTCGGAATAACTATTTACCACAAGGTTTTCTGGAAATCAACTGATAATAGTTAGTGCCTTATCGGAAAACCACTCAGTGTGAGAAACGTCCTCTTTGTCTCTCCAGACGCATTTTACTTTATGCTTTTCTTCTTCTGTAAGAAGGTCAAAAGTAAAGAGACCTTGTTTTACTGTTTCCCAATAGTAAGCCGAAATGGTCATTGGAGTGTTTTTTTCCGTATCGGAATTAAGGCGAACAACATCACCCGCTTTGAATTTTGTATCTTGCATAATCCTTTGTTTTTGCAAATCTAATAATTAAGCGGCAATTTTTACGTCTTTATAATAACAAGTGCCCAATGCCTTATGAAACAGGTCATTGAACCTGTGCGCCCCACCTTCTTTCCTTGTGTTGTACCTATACACTGCCTCATCAATATACCTGTCCAGATAGTTTTTTGAAACGAAGTGGTATGTACCGAACACCATCCTCTTGAAGTGCCCCCAGAAGCCTTCAATACCGTTGGTAGAGAAACCACCTACAACGAATTCCTTCTGACCATGACGAACAAACAGATGCTCATATTTCTCCTTGTTGATTGAGCTGTAGGCATTCAATTCATCAGTAACGATGGTGCTACCCTCAGCAATGAACCTTTCAATAATGGGCATCAATGTAACTGCCTTTGTATCGGCTACTCTCTTTGCAACGGTATATGTATTAACCTCGGTCTTCACTTCGCCGGTGGAAAAATCAACATTTTCCTCCCTCCACACCATCGTCATGCCGAATATGGGAGTCTTGGTCTTCGTGCTTCTACCCTGGGTCTTCTCCGTCTTCTTGCTTTCATGCTTGTTGGTTTCCCTTCCACCAAGGTACATTTCGTCACACTCCACAACGCCGGAAAGTACAATATCATCGTCTTGTTTGAAAAGTGTCCTTACCTTATGGAGAATGTACCATGCAGTCTTCTGGGTAACATGAATATCGGTGGCTAGCTGAACAGAGGAAATACCCTTCTTATGGCAGGAAATAAGGTACATTGCAATGAACCACTTCCTCAGGGATATCTTAGTGTTCTCAAAGATAGTACCCACAAGCACGGAGAAGTTGGAACCACACTTCTTGCAATGGAACCTACCGTCAGTTCTTTTCGTACAATGATGCTCACCACAGAAAGGACATATAATGTCGTCCTTGGTCCATCGTGATTCAAAGATGGCCTTCTTGCATTTGTCTTCGGAGTTAAAGTAAGTGGTAAGCTCAAAAATGCTGTTAAACTTGCTGAAATCAATCATAATGTTCCCAATCAAGAGGTGTTTCTAGTATTATATACCTCTATCATGGGGTTTTATTACGAAAAAGTCCAGTTATTTTAACTAATTTTCAGCAAATTATATAGATTTTCTGGACAACAGGTATATAGTTCCCTTTTTTTATTTCGCGGGTTGGATGGTTTTCGTTTCGGTGTCGCGCACAAGGTTGGCGAGTTCGCGGGCGGTGTAAGGAATGTCCTGTACGGTGAATTCGGGGACATTGAATGAGAACATGAAGAAAGTTGACCAGCGTGGATTCTTCATCGGGAGGGCGAAAGGCTTGCCGAAAGTTCCGTCGCCGTTATGGTGGGCAAAATAAACGCGTGTATAGTGGGCGTCGTCCCTGCGGCTGGTGAAAGCCACCCACTCGCCCGTGCTCGACCAGGAATGGTAGCTCTCCGGCCATTCGCTGTTGATCTCGTCAATGGCACGCCAACTGCCGTCAGCCAGATCAAGCAGATACAGGTCGCTGTCCTCGTGCCAGATGTGGAAGACACCGTATTCAGCCATAGCGAACATCAGATACCTGCCGTCCGGAGAAACTCTCGGAAGAGATATACTCTTGCCCATGCCGGCTGCATCGATGAGTTTCACAGGCTCTCCCCAGGTCCGACTGTCCGGATCGAAATCCATATAGCACAAGTCATAGCGGATGTCCTTGTAATGCTCGTAGAAATAGCTGGTCTTGCGCTCCGGCTCACCTTCATACGGCATATATGCCGAGGTGAAATACAGCCTGCGGCCGTCGGGAGACCACGCCGGGAAGCACTCCAGGGCATCCGGATCGTCATAGACCAGCGAGACCTCGTCCTTGTCCAGGTCGTACAGGATCAGCTGGCTGTTGTCATCGATAACCTCCAGCAGGTTGCGGTCCAAACTGTGAAATTCCTGATATGTGAAGTTCGTCGAATACGCTATATAGTTGTGCGTAGGATGCCATGCAGGATAGACTCCGGACGAAATGGTAGAGTCGTTCTTCATATTCACCTTGCGGACCTCTCCGTTACGAAGTATCATCGTACCTCCCAGATACTGGCGGACGTGGATCTGCATCTCGTCAGTGCCGTAGTTGCGGAAATGGTGGCAGTTCATGCACTGCACCTGGTTACCGCTGCGCAGCAGTTCATTGTCATAGAACTCCCGCTCGCCATAACTGGTCAGGTCGCGGATCATCAGCGACAGATGCTCGAAATTCTCGAAATTAGGCGGGATAAGCCTGTAAGAGAGGTATCGGTCTATCGGCCCTGCGACATCGAAAGAGAAGGGCTCGAAACGGCTCCATGAACCATCCTTGCGCATATAGGTCTCAACCTCCACCCTCCTGGCCGCAGACATCAGCTTTCTCCAGTCTTTAGCCGAAGGCACAGCCCTGTCCTTTCCCTTTACCACAAGCTTCACGTCACCGGCAGTGAACACGGTCACATAGCGCCTTCCACCTTCGTCATAGGCAATAGTCAGCGGAGCGATGTTCGAAGGAACGGTGACAGCCGCACAGTCCGGCGTCATCGCAGGAGTCCTTCCGGTCGGTTCAGCCTTCTGGGGCACTCCCGAGCAGGCTGCCAGCACGCCCAGGACAGTCAATATCGAAATAACTCTGTATATGGCTTTCATTGAGGTGGACGCTTAGATGAAGTTGTCTACGAAGAAATAAAAGTAGAAGTAGGTCTTGCCGAAGCGCTTGTAACTCTCCTGCCTCAGCTCGTTGACTGTACCCTGATGGGTTGTCATATATGTCTCGAAGGAATCATACAGCCTGTAAACCTCTTCGTCGATCGGCAGGTTTGCAGCGATTCCGTCCCCGCTCAATACAGAGAAGAGAAACGCAGCCTGCTGATAATAGCGCGGCAGCTTCTCGGGCATATTGACCCCGTAATAATTGTCGAGCGCTTTCCAGAATGCTCCGGGATCCTTCGAGAGCATCGCCCACATCACCGAACATTCTGAGTAGATAGGTGTCTGGACGAAAGCGTCCGGCTGCTCGAACAGAGCGAAATGCTCCATTATCTTCAGCTCGATCTGGCCGTCTTCCGAATAGAACTGATCATCGCGGGGAACCACCAGCTGCAGGCACTGTGCAAAGTCCAGCTGAAGTTGCTGCGGGTTTGAGAAGTATCCGCGTATCTTTTCCGCCCACTTCGAGCAGACAAGAGTCTTGTCAAGTATATCCAGGTATTTGGCCGCAGCCTTTTCGTTGCCTGCCAGCAGCATCGCAAGAGCGGCCTCCTTCAGGTCATAATAACTCCAGCCGCCGTGGATGCTCGTCGCAGTAGACCACACATAGGAGCTGTTGAACAGGCCCCAGAGACGGTAGATGGTCGGACCGTACTGGCTCACGAAGGGCGTGTATTTCTCGCTGACCAGTCCCTGAGGAGCCGAGAACAACTGGCTGCCGGATTCGCCCATATAGGCAAGCGCCAGCATCCTGAACTCTGACATCAGCCTTGAAGGCCTCTGGTATGTCTCGAAATAATACTGCGCATAGAGGTCCCTGCGTTCATCTCCGCCAAGGTTGCGGACCTTGTCCATCAACTTGGAATAGCTGCGGGCGTTCGCAGCGTCTTCCCTCTTTACGACCCTGTCATACAGGCTCACGACCTTCCTGTAGTCCTGCCTTTCCAACGCCCTGTACATAGAAGATTCGGCCCTGTAGTCAGCATCAGCCTTCCACTGAAGGTTGCACAGGACCGCTAAGGAGATGAGCATCGCCAGACTTAGAGTCATACTGCCCGGCCTGTATTCATCTTCCTGACGGGAACCGCCCCTGAGCAGCAGCGCATACATAAGCGAGAATGCCGCCAGCAATGCATATGGAAGTACGTTGACCTTGTCGTAATTGTAGAATTCAGTAATAGGAACGCCGGCCAGCCAGTCGCGTCCGAATGCCAGAGGCAGCAGGACTATGACAGCCGCTGCAACTGCGAGAGCCACAAGAGCCTTCACCGCAGAACGGTCGTGAGAAAGCTGGCACAACGCAGCAAGAGCCGCGCCAAGCAGGCCGTAGGCTCCGAACAGCAGATAACCGGCCACGCCCAGGGCTGACAGCGACGCCATCTTCAGCGCGAAGCTGCGGATCTTCTTGCAGCACAGCACTATGGCCAGGCTGGAAAGGAATCCCAAAGTGGCGGTATAGAACACATTGCGATAGAGCAGCACGTTCACCTTGTCACCGTAACCCATAACGGTCAAAAGCAGCAGAGCCACCGGCACCAGGCCGAACACGCTGTATCCCCTTGGGATGTCAAATGCCTTTATGACAAGCCAGTAAACAACCTCCCACAACAGCACTGCCACAAGGCTGCCGAGCCACGGCACATACAGGATCTGAGACAGAAACGCAGAGATATATTCCAGGAATCCCCCGGGTTTGAGCGCAACCTCTTCGAAATACGAGCGGTCGAAAATGAACAGGCTCAGTTCGCCGAACCTTGCCACCACATCCCTGAAGACAAAGGCCAGCACGGGGAAAAGCACTACGAAAAGCAGCACAGCAAGGAACAATCTTTCGTACCTTACATAGCCTGATTTAATAATCTTTCCCCTGCCCATCGTATTTATCGTTTTACGGCAACACATTCCGTCTCCATCAGCCACGCAGGGCGGCATATCGGAGCGTGCAGGAATACCTTGGGAATCCGGTCGCCGAATCTTGCATCATACAGCCTGTGCACGGCACCGGCGTCCTCACGGTTGCGTAGATATATAATCATGACGGTGACATCGTCATAAGACATCCCGGCCTCATTCAGGAGCACTTCCACGTTCTCCCACGAACGCAGAGTCTGGGCTTCGATATCACCCACGTGAAGCACGTTCCCGGCAGTGTCGATGCTGGCCGTACCTGAAATGAGAGCCGTCCTCAAGCCGTCCATCATCAGTGTGGTCCCTCTCTCGAAGGTCACACCGTAAGCATCGGTGCGGCCGAGGTTCGAACTGCCCTTTAGGTACTTTATGTCAGCTTTCACGGGGTTCTTCACGGCCAGGGCATCAAGCCCCACCTTTCCGCAGCCGGCAGGCATGGTCCCGGCTATGCCGGTACTTGCTATGTAATGAGTCTCAGGTGTCAGTCCGTGGTCTGCAAAGTATGAAGTACGGGTCTTGTAAAAGTCTTTATAGTTGTCGTCGATGTCTTCGACATAGCACCAGGTACGCACGCAGTTGTCGCAGAGAGTGAGTCCGGCATCTGCCAGGATGCCTGAATACTCCTTGAAAACAGACAACGTGTTCCCGGCCGTACCGGCTCCGCTGCGGTCATACATTATCGGCGTATAGATCAGGTTGTCGTCATCGCTGAACATCACCCACAATGCAGAGCCGCCTTCTGCAGGCAGCTGGCCGGCGCAACAGAAACCCTCCAGGAAAGGAAGATCCTCCGCAGGGGCGAAATACCTGCCCAGAAGGGCGCGCCTCCGGTCGCCTCGCGAGGCCATCCCGGCGACATAATCCAGATAAGCTTCATTGAGCTCAGAAATCTGCCCTGCGGCAGAAAGGCCATCCGCATCCGAATGGATTATCAGCTGATTATATGCTTCTTCGATGCGGCAAGCCATACGGAACCTTAAAATTGCGCTCCAACAGAGAACGCGAGTGTATTCTTGAGCGGAGAGTCGCCTCCCGCAATGAAATATGCGAAGCCAAGCCTGACGACATTTACGTTGGCGCCTATACCTACAGTAGCATAGCTGGGCTCGACAGCCTTGTTGCTGCCGAAATGGAAACCGGCCCTGATATCGAAGATGCGCTGTATTGAGAACTCTGCGCCGGCCTTGGCGACCATACATGAGTGCAGAGGCATATAACCTGCATCGACGGCAAAATCCAGGGCATTGTCACCCATGTCGATACTCTTTTCTGCACCCAGCAGCACAGTCATAGGCAGATTGCTCTGCACTGATGTAGAGTATGTAATTTTCGTTCCGACATTCCTTGCCGTGAAGGCGAGCATCAGACCGTCAATGTCATAAGCCAGTCCAAGGTCAGCACCTATGGCCTGTCCTGCATATTTGGCAGCAAGTTTCGAAGAGACGAACTTGATATCGGCCACTAGCGCAAGATTGTCGTTGACACCGTAATGGAATCCGAGGAATCCCATCATCTCGGACGGAGTGAAAGATCCGGCCGGATTGCCCTGCTGATTGACGCTTTCGTAAGGCTTGTACATATTGAACTTGCCTCCGGCGCTGAGGGCGAACTTGTCAGCGACCTTGAAATAACCGTCAAGCATCACTATATTGTTTCCCAGAGCCTGGGGCTGCCACATCACATAAGTGGCATCTGCCGACCCCTTGAAACTGTCGTCGAGTATCTTTGAAACAGAATATGCCGCATCGGCACCGCCGAGAGCCATCCTTCGGGCATTGTCAGCAAGATTCACGAACGATGCACTCTGGGCTGATGCAGCCAGAGAAGCCAGCATTAATGCCGCTATTGACAATATTCTCCTAATCATTGTGTATGTTGACAATTGAAGTTGTTATCGTTGCTGAAGAATTTGAAACCCTGACGCTATAGACGCCGGAACTGCAGCCGCTCATATCGATAGCTGCGGGATTGAAAGCATCTGTGGTAACGGTAGAGTCATAGACTATCGCTCCGGAAGCGCTGGACACCACAATCTTGGTGCTGTTTGAATCGCCGCTGCGAACAAAGAGCATACCGTCGGTCACGGGATTGGGATAAATGTCGAAGGGCTGGGAAGCGTCTCGCACAAGTACCTTGAAAGAAGTGGAAACGGTCTTCTCCATAGCGTCCGATACCGAAACGGTCACATCTGCCGTTCCATACATCAACGCCGTGACGATGAGCGTAAACTTGGAAGTCGGAGACAGGTTGACGACGTTGTTGTCGCTCACGGTGCATTTGACAGACAGCGGCTCGCCGTCTTCGTCATGGAAGTAGTCGGCAAGATTCAGCGTCAGCGTTTCGTTCTGCGCGCCGAACACCATATTATCGATATCCTTGAGCTTCTCCGGAGGGGTATTGGGCTTAATCACATATGGAACAACGAGGGAATCGGCTGCACCATACTTGTCGGAAACTACGAGTTTGAATTCGTAACTGCCTGCAGGAGCACCCTTGCCGTTTATCTGTATCCTGCACTGACCCGGCTTCCCGGTCTCGTGCAACGACGCTGCTCCGTTGTCCTCGAAGCGGGTGGACAGTTCATGTCCGTCAGGATCGTAGTAGGAAATGTTGAACACCTTGGTCTCGAAAGTCCTTACCTCCACGTGCTCGGTAGGAACGTCGCATTCGATGACGGGCTTTGCGTTGTGGCCTGTGGTAATCTGTTTCAGTGTCGAAATGGCGCCGTGATTAGATGACAGGTCGTATGCATCAAAGCCTACGAAATATTTCTTGTCGAACTTGAGGTCCATGATGTCACCCTCGAGGTAATCGCCTGCAACCAGGTTGCCGATCTCAAAGTTCTGCTGCTCGACTGTTTCCAATGAACGGAACGCCAGAGTGTCATAATATGCAGTGATGCCATACGGAGATCCGTCGTCCTGGTCCTTGGGAATCTTGACCTTGAAATGAATGACATTGCTTGATACGGACAGTTCGACTGATGTGACCTGGTCGGGAGCCACAGTGCTTGAACCGGCTATGGCTGCATATGCATTCACGAGATTGCCGACATCCTTGACTCCGTACTTCGAAAGGTCGGTAGTATTCTTGAGCAGCCTGTCAATAAGCATATCCCTGGTAAATCCCGGACCTCCGACCGCCGAAACGATGAGGGCGGCCACTCCGGAAACATGAGGACATGCCATCGAAGTACCCTGATAGTTGCCATAGCTGTTGTTCGTGAGGGTGCTCAAAACGCTCGGACCAGTCTCGACATCACCACCGGGAGCTGCGATGTCGACCCAGTCGCCGAAGTTGGAATAACTGGCCCGCCTGTAATTTGCTGCCAGGGCGGATACGGCTACACAACCTTCATATGCGGCAGGAGCGCCGAAATCGCGGTTTTCATTGCCGGCGGCAAAGATAACCACACCGCCCTTCATCAAACCGGTCTGGTTTCCGTTCTCGTCGACACCCGCATATTTGTTGAAATAATCTATCGCATCCTTGTCGGATTTGGGGACGGTGGTACGCTCGTCCTTATATCCCCAGCTGTTCTGGGAAATGATGGCGCCGTGGTCTGCTCCCCATTTGATGGCGGTTGAACCGTCTCCGGATATATCATCGTTGTCTGAAACGAATATCTGGCAGCTCATCAGTTTGACACCGGGACGTCCCTTGACCAGGTCACCTCCGGCAATTCCGCTCACACCCAGGCCGTTGTTGTTGACAGCCGCTATGGTGCCTGCCACATGAGTTCCGTGATTTTCCGGTTCAACTTGATAGTTGTTCCTCACGAAGTTATATCCGTAGATATACTCGCCTGTCCTTTCGGGGTTGTGCCACATATTGCCTGCCAGGTCCTCATGGCGGAAATCGATGCCGCCGTCAACCACAGACACGACAACATCAGGGCTTCCGGTAGTCTTGTTTCTCCATACCGGCACGACATTCACGTCGCAACCGCTTCTGGTTCCATACTTGCTGCCGTCATTGAGATAATGCCACTGTTTTTCCAGCAACGGGTCGTTGAAGAACGTATTCGACCCCATCCTCTCCACGTGATTGGAAGCAGAAGATGCGCTGCCACTCCTCCAGCTCACGTCCTGGCTAGTGATACGCACCACACGGGGGCGATATTCCACATAACCGAGATTGTCTATCAGCGACAGTTCCTCTCCCGCCTTGGTCAGAGGTATTTCTTCGTCGAAATAGAGGTCGTACCAGCGGTGCATACCCTCAGCGCGCGTCCTTGCCTCGAACTTGCCGGCATCCGGGAATGTCCTCTCGGCCGACTTCACGCCGAGCGAACTGAACAGTTCCAGAAAAGCGTCGTGATCGTTCTCTGCCAGTTCCGTCATCTCATCCGACAGCTGTATCCTCAAATGTCCCTGTTCCAGAGATGAAGAACGGACCTTCGAGCCATCTTCTACAGTAACCATCTCATCCTGGAACTGAGGCATAAGACTTACGTCCTGTTTCTGGCAACTGCAATGCAGCAGCATAACTGCGACCGCAGCCAGCGATATCCTGAATAATCTCATAGTCTATTGTTGATTGATAAAGTCCACGAGCTGAAGAAGGCTCTGCGGATCCTGCCATTTGATTTTGTGCTGTTTCTGGAAAGTCTTGAAGGCTGCCTTACCCGCATCGTCAAGCTGGCTCTCGATGCCTTTCTTGTTGGCATTGAACACCTTGCCGCCAGTAACGATATAATAGACATTCTTGAGGGCCACTTCCTTGCCTGTGTTGCGGTTCTGGCGGAGTTCCATATGGTTGGTATTCACGCCTACCAGGTCGACAGAAGACATCTTCATCGTCGCCGAGTTGGTAGTTGTGATACCGTATGCGCCCTGACTCTCGTTGAGCTTCTGGAAATCGACTGTAGTATGTACAGCCACATATCCTTTGTCCAGGTCTCCTACAGCCTTTACCACATTCCCCTCCAGAACTACGAACTGTTCTCCGTTCAGTTCTATCAGGACAATGTCATTGGTCTTGACTTCCTTTATGAAGCCTTCGTCGATGAAATGCAGCCTGCCCTTGGCCAGGTGGATATTCATCTCCTTCTCATATTTCTTACCATCGGTCATATATACGGTGCCGTTGACAAATTCAGGATACAGATAAGGCCATGTCGACATAACTGTATTCTGGGCGGATACGGTCAGCGCAAAAAGTACGGTCATAACAACCGAAGTAAAAATCCTTTTCATTTCAATTCAATTTTACCGAGTATAGTTCACAAATTTAGAAAAAAAAAAGGCACTCCGCATAGGGAGTGCCTCTTTTATTGAAATCAGACAGGATTACTTGAGATTCCTTGACTTGACAGATGTTGCCTGCTTTGCAGCGGGAGCTGCAGTAGGAGCAGGAAGTTCATTGCTGATCTTGATGAATGTCACTCCGGCAGGAACTGCGTCGTAGAACTGGCCTGCAGCGTTGATAAGTCCCCAGTTGTTATCCAACGTAAGCCATCCGCTCTCCAGGACAGAGAACTTGGCGGCAGCGATAGGCGCTTCGAATTCATCATCCAAAGCATAGAATGTTGCGCCTAAGTCAGCGTCATAAAGCTGACCTGATGCAGCGGTAAGTTCTGATTCGTCCTCATTTGCGCTGGCGATGAGTTCACCCCAGTAACCATACTGTGACAGGTAAGGACTCAGACCGTAAATTGAGTAAGTGCCGTCTTCATTCTTCTCAAAGTAAACTTTACCGCTGTATGACTCGTCGAAAAGGTTGGTGTAGCTGATCTTGTAAACACCTTCGATGCCGGTGCTGACAAGCAGACAGCTGTAAGCTACGTCACGGCCGAATGCAGCGCTGGGGTTGCCATAGATATCCTCGAACATGGCTGCTTCAACAGACAGATCCACAGTTCCAAGAACTTCAAGCTCTTCAGGAAGAGGGAAATACATGAATGCGTAGTCAGAGGTCAACTTCCAGTCTGCAGGGATAGATGAAACTTTTCCGCCTTCGCTGTACTTTACCCTTACAGGATACGGGTTCTTTTCAGTGGCTTCACCCATAGCGGCGATCTGCCTGTCGAAAGCAAACGCAACATATGTATCAGCCCACTCGTCAGGAGAGATATAGACACAAGTGTCGCGGGCCTCATTCTCATCAAGCCAGGTAAGTTCCCACGTATCGTTGGTCATATGAGAATAGATGTCATAATAGAACTCGTACTTATCGAAGTCCGCGTCTTCCCAATCCTCATAATATCCATTCTCAAACGGGCTGTAAGCCTCTGAAGGTGTACCGACCTTATTGACGACAACGCCTTCTGCGAAAGAAAGGACAACATATGCACCAGCAGGAGCGCCGGGAACAACCACTGACAGAGACGTACCTTTGACTTCGATGTCCTCCTCAGGAACAGCGATGACATCTACAGGTTCTGACCAGGAATAGTTCTTTGCAATTATGTAAGCTTTGATTGCACCCTCACCTCTTTCAACAGGCTCGTTGAAAGTGATTGAGAAAATGCTGTCGGCTGTTGCGACTTTAGTAATCTCAGGAACGAGGCTGTCTGAAGTAAGCACAGTTGCGGTAACCACATTACCGGTGAAGCTCTGGCTGTTGCCAGCTATAGCATACACGGTATATTTGGTGTTCGGAACAAGGTCCTTGAGAACGATGGTAGTGCTGGGGGCTTCTGCATAGTTCACTACGCCTTCAGCATATGCGCTTCCAAGACCTTTCTGGAAAAGTTTGTCAGCATTGACAGAAGTAGCCTCGCCTTTCAACACAGCGTATGCATAGTATGAAGTACCGTCAACGCCGCTGATCTTGGCAGTAAAGCTGGAATCGCTGACGGCTGAAGTGGTGATTGAAGGATCCACTGTGCCGACCTTGGCGATCGGATCCTCTTCAAGCCACTGCTGGCAGCCGGTGAAAACGACCAGTGCTACTAAAAGAATTGAATATATCTTTTTCATATCAGTCATTGTTTAAGTTTATTGCTTGATCATCGGCATAGGTGCATCAATGTACTCCCAGAAGTAAGTTTCATCACGTACATAGAAGCAGTTTGTCATGGTGATGGTCTTGCCACCGTCGGTAACTACGAAATCAACTGTAGGGGTTTCATCGTTGGCATCATCGAATTTCTCAGTATCGAGACCTACGATCATCCATTCGCCATAACCGGCGTCAACTCCTGTACCCTGGAGGCTCGGAACTGTAATACCTACGATATTGCCGTCCTCGTCGAACTGGACGTTGCCATAGGCAGGAGTGAGACCGTCATTGAGCACAGAACGATGTGAAAGACCGTGGATCCATACGAGAGTAAGGTCTTCTTCGTCTTTGGTAATAGTAACCTCATACTGTGTGAAGCCCCTGTTGCTGCCGGCCGGATAAGCCATATAGGTACCGAGGATTGCACTCAGAGGGTGGTCATTGTCAGTAATGGTAACTACGCAAGAATTCTCTGCGCCTTCCTTGACAGAACCGGTTGATTTGAATTTCACGGTAAACTTAAGGTCACCGGTGAACACGCCGGGTTTGTCAAGAATCTGGATGTCGATATTGGCAGTACGCGCATTCGACGAGAAATTCAGGATTCCGGTCTCATCTACAGGTTTGAAATTCTCATTGAGTTTCGCTGTTCCATCGACGAATTCATAGCTTACAGTAGAAGAAAGACCTGCTATCGAAGCGAGGGAAACGGGGATGGATATAATACCTGCATCTTCGGATACACTCTTGGTTGCAATACTGAATGCAACGAATGCGTCGTCCTCATCAAAAACGGGAACCGTGTTGAGATTCTGGCAAGACGCGAGAAGAGCGATACCGACAGTAATCAAAGTAAAATATTTGTACATTTTTTTCATTTTCCTTATCTCCTATTGATTTAGAAACCGGGATTCTGTACGAGATTCTCGTTCACGTCGGTCTCGCGTTTGGGAATAGGAAGAGCCCAGTAGTTGCTGCTCTTGTCGAGGTTGCGGGTAACAACGCCGTCATCATAGTTCAGTGTAGCAGTGGTGCGGGCAAGATCGAACCAGTAGTGGCCCTCGAAGTTGAGTTCCAGTCTGCGCTCGTTGGCTACGGCTGCAGCGCCGGCAGCAGACAGAAGGCTTGCGCCACGGTTGCTGCGGATAGCGTTAAGGTCGCTCAGTGCGGTTCCGCCAGCGCCATTGACACAGGCCTCTGCACGGATCAGATACATTTCTGAAAGACGGATGACGATAACGTTGCTGAAGTCAGGGGTGCTGGTACCGTCGCCCTTGCCTTTACCCTGATATTTCATAGTCCACATCTGACCGAGAGATTTCTCGTCCTTGTCGGTGCAGAACATTACTTTACCGTCGTCTTTGCCGCGGATACCGGTTGAACCGCGGACGTCACCTTCCTCGAAGATACCCATAAGGTCGAAGCTGGCTGCGCAGTCGGCATAACCGATGGGGTTGGTCATATGTGAGGGACCCTCCCAGTACTCGTCGTAGTCGTTGCTTGCAGCGCCATAGACCTCCAGGATAACCTCACCGCCCTTGTCGGCAGCATCCTTGTTCCATACGGTAGGATATTCAGCTGCAGTCCAGAGCTGGTAGTCACCGCTTTCGATAACCTTGGTAGCATAAGCGGCTGCATTAGACCAGTCCTTCTTGTACAGGTATACCCTGGCAAGCAGAGCCCTGATCACATTCAGGTTGAAGTAGCACTTTGAAGATACGCCGCCTGACCTTGCATATGAAGGAGACATAAGGCTTTCTGCAGTGGTAAGGTCGCTTACAATCTGGTTGAAAGTCTCGGTAACGGTGTTTCTTGCAGGCATCTCGTCAGGTGACTGCGGAGTAGTGATGATCGGAATACCGAGAGCATCGTTGCTGCCGTCTGTGCGGGCATAGAGCCTGAGGCAGTCGAAGTGAGCAAATGCGCGCAGTGCAAGAGCCTCAGCCTTGAGGTTGTCGACATCCTGCTGGGTAACGCCTCCGGTGAGAAGCTCGTCACCTTTCTCATCAATTGCATTGATAACGTTGTTGGCAGCACTGATCACATAGTATGCATAACCCCAGAGACCTGAGGTACTGCTTTCATTGTAGCTCATTGTGTAAGGAACGGTCATACGTCCAGACGTGAAGTCATTGTTGATGGGACGCATGGCGTTGCCTGAACGCATCTCTGCGTCAAGAACGTACATAGCACCGTACCATGAACCGTCAGCGAGAGGTGAATATGCACCGGTAACAGCCTTGTCCAGTCCGTTGTAGTCACCGAGGGTGAGTGAAGTAGTCTGGCTGAGAATGGGCGCTTCCACCAAAAAGTCCTTGCATCCAGTGAAAGTCAATGATGCAACGGCTAAAACCAAAATAACAATATATTTTTTCATGATATTATCTCCCATACTTTAGAATGATACCTCAACACCACCGACGAGTGTCTTGCTCATAGGATAAATACCAGAACCCATACCGTTTATACCACGCTCGGGGTCAAACCACTCGACATCGTGGAAAGTGTAGAGGTTGAGTCCGCTTACATAAAGCTTGAGGCCTGAGAGTTTAACTTTCTCGATCAGTCTGGTCGGGAAGTTGTAAGACAGGGTCACGTCTTTAAGACGCAGGTAGTCGCCTCTTTCAAGCCAACGGGTAGAGGTAGCGGCTGCTGAGTTGGTACCGTTGTTCAGGAGGGGTTTCGGATAGACTCCGGTATCACCCGGCTGTTTCCAGTAATTGAGTGCAGTAGCTGCCTGGTTCATATTCTGGCCACCGTCAGAGTTCAGATAGCGTTTCTCGGTAAGCATTACGTAGTTGCCGCCCTTGAACTCGAAGAATGCGCTGAGGTCGAAGCCCTTCCATGAGAGGCTGGTGTTGAAACCGCCGGTGAAATTAGGTTCGGGGCTGCCGCAATAGATGTAACGGGCCTTGTTGTAGCTGGTGGTCAGGATGTAAGCGTCGTCGTTGTCGGGATCGCTCGGATCCTTGGCGCGCCAGAGAGCTGCACCGGTGGTAGGATCTACACCGTAGTAATCTTTCAGATAGAATGTGTAGAACTGTTTTCCTACGGTATGTTTGATCTGGTTGTTGTATGACATCTCATTGGTGTCACCGAGGTCGAGGACTTTAGACTTGTTGAATGCAATGTTGAAGCCTACGTTCCAGCTGAAATCCCTGGTGCGGATGATGTCACCGTCAATCTGGAACTCGATACCCTTGTTGTTGAGGGAACCGATGTTCACGAAGTTGCTTGAGAAACCTGAAGTCTGGGGAACGCTCTTGTCGAGGAGCATGTCCTTGGTATCACGGGTGTAGACATCGATCTGACCGTTGATGCGTGAATCGAGCATTGCGAAGTCGAGGCCGACGTTCCAGGTGTAGTTCTTTTCCCAAGAAAGGCTGGGGTTGTCAGGTGAAGAAGGAAGCATACCTGAAGCACCGTTGTATGCAGCGGCACCGTAAACACCGTATGCCCTGTAGGCGGCGATGTTGTTGTTACCGTTGACACCGTAGCTAGCACGAAGCTTGAGGAGGTTCAGCCAGTTGAGACCGGCCATGAATGCCTCGTTGCTGATGTTCCATGAACCGCCGACTGACCAGAAGAGACCCCACTGGTTGGCAGAACCGAAGAGTGAGCTTCCGTCTGCACGTACAGCTGCCTGCAGATAATATCTCTGGTCGTAGCTGTAATCCACGTTGCCGAAGAATGAGAGAAGGGTTTCGGCTGAGTAGTCGTAACCGATCTGGTCGTCAGTAGCGATGGAAGTGGTAGCGTAAGGGATAGATGCGTCTACGGTAGGTGAATAAGCATAGTAGTAATGGAAGAGTTCCTTCATGGCTTCCTGACCGAGCATTGCACGGAATGAGTGTGCATCGCCGAAGATTGTGTTGTAGGTAGCCGTGTTGGAAGTGGTCAGACGTACGTACTGGGTAACGCTGGTCTGCAGGGTTCCTTCTGAATCGCCGGGATCCGGACCCCAGTAACGACGGCCCTCACCGTTGGTGGTCTCGAGCATGTTGTTGGTCTTGAACACGAGGCCTGCGAGAGGCTGCCACTCGAGATACATAGAGGCTTGTGTACGGAACTGTTTCTCCCACTGAACCTCACCGTCTCTCAACATGTTGTAGAGAGGGTTGGTGTTGTTGTTCTCAGAAATGCGGGTGTTGTATTCGCCGTTCTCGTCATAGAAAGGAGTCCAAGGGTAAATGCTCAGACCGCCGAAGAACGGGTTGGCGTAGTACAGAGCCTGCATCTCGGTATCGCGGTTGTATGTATACGCGAGGTTGACGCGTGAACCGAGGGTCAGGTTGTTGGTGAGCTTATAGTCAGTGTTCACACGGCCTACGATCTTGCTGAACTGGCTGGCGTAAGTGATACCGTCAGTGTTCTGGTAAGAAAGTGAAGTATAGAGTTTGCCGCGGTCGTTACCTGCAGAGGCGTTGATTTCGTACTCCTGCATGTTGCCGATCTTGGTGAACGCCTTGAGCCAGTTGGTCTGCTCGCGGGTGAGGAGTGAATACGGGAAGTAACCTGCTCCTGTAGGATCGTCAGGATTGATTCCAGCGTTGATGGCGGCCTGACGGCGGGTGGCGAGGAGCTCGGAACCGGTCATCACCCTGTAATTGTTGTCGTTGGCGAACTGGTTGATACCGTACTTGGCACGTACCTGGAATTTGGCCTTGCCCTGTGAACCGCTCTTGGTGGTCACGAGGATGACGCCGTTGGCAGCACGTGAACCGTAGATTGAAGCGGCGGCTGCGTCTTTCAGGACAGTGATTGACTCGATATCGTTAGGGTTGACGACTGTCATTGCATTGGAGGTGTTGGTGAAGTAACCCTGGTCGCCTGACATTACAGGAATACCGTCGATTACCCACAGAGGCTCGTTACCTGCATTGACTGAAGAGATACCGCGGATACGGATGTTTGAGTTGGCACCCGGCTGACCTGTCTGAGCAGTCACCATCACACCGGCCATCTTACCTGCCAGCATTTTGTCGACTGAAGCAACAGGGGCCTCTGCGAGGTTCTCTGCGTCAAGAGTAGCGATGGAACCGGTCTTAGCCTCACGCTTCACGGTACCGTAACCTACTACAATAACATCATCAAGGAATTCTGTTTCCGGAACGAGAGATACGTTCACAGTACCGCGGTTGTTGACTGCAACCTCCTGTGTCGTATAACCGATGGAAGAGAATACCAACACGCCGTTTCCAGGTGCGGAAACAACGTAACTACCCAATGCATCGGAAGCTGTACCCTGCATAGTTCCCTTAACCTGGATGGAAGCGAACGGAACAGGTTCACCTGTAGATGCATCAGTGACAGTACCCCTGACCTGTACATTCTGTGCGGATGCTATTCCGACAGAAAGGACAAGCGCAACGGCTGCCATTAAAAGTCTGATCTTTTTCATCTGTTGTTTTTTTAGGTTATTGAATTATATGTTAATTTTTGAAATAGCCGTATTTCAGGTCAAACAACAATAACACATTTAAGCTGCAAAAATGGTAATTTTCATCGAAAAAATCAAAAAAATTATATTTTATAACAATCCCTCCTTCAATCCAGATGACATCCGGGGCTTTTTTTGCAGCTCAAGAACAGAGCAGGAAGGATAAAATAAACAAACATTCAGCAATTCGCCTTACACTTTTAAAGCAATTTGCGAATTTCACTTCAAAATCAGAAGCAAAAGAAGTGATTATACTTACGAATGATCACTCGTACCAAGTTTTATAGAGCAGATAACCCTGTGCATTCTTATGGGCGGCTTCAGCTATCGCATCGCTGGCATCTTTCACTTTCCTGGCGGGCACGCCGGCATATATACCTGGTTCCAGCACCTGGTTGCTGAGCACCACGGCTCCGGCTGCTATGATCGTATTGTCAGGAATGACTGCGTTGTCCATAAGGATGGCCCCCATCCCCACAAGCACGTTGTTGCCGACCTTGGCACCGTGGATGACGGCGTTATGGCCCACTGACACGTCGTCGCCGATCTCGACTACGGACCTATTATATAATGTATGGAGTACTGCGCCGTCCTGGATATTGACGCGGTTACCTATCTTTATCGTGTTGACATCGCCGCGTAGCACCACGGAATACCAGATGCTGCAGTCATCTCCCATCGTCACGTCACCAATGATTGCTGCATTCTCGGCGATGAAGCAGTTCTTTCCGATCTTGGGCGTAAAGCCCCTGAGTTCTCTTATCAAAGCCATATAGTATCGTCTGACAGGGCGCAAAGATATTTAAAAAATGCGTATTTTTGTAAAAGTCATATTACAGAAATGATAGGCATATTCGATTCCGGCATAGGCGGTCTGTCCGTATTCAAGGAACTCGTCAGGCTTCTGCCCGATGAGAGATATGTCTATTTCAGCGACAGCCGGAACTGCCCCTACGGCCCCAAGGCGGCTCCGTTCATAAAGGAACGCTCAAGCCAGATTACGGATTTCCTGATCGGCCAGGGAGCCGAAATCATTGTTGTAGCCTGCAACACGGCCACGGCCGCCGCGATAAAGCACCTCAGGGAGAACTACCGGATGCCTTTCGTCGGGATGGAGCCTGCCATAAAGCCGGCGATACTGCGCTCCGAGAGCGGAGTCGTGGGTGTCCTTGCCACAGCAGGCACACTCAAGGGCGCGCTGTACCTCAACACACTGGCAACTTTCAAAGGTGACGTGAAAGTAATTGAGCGCATCGGAGAAGGTCTCGTGGAGGCCGTCGAGCGCGCGGACTTCGATTCACCCGAGGTGGAAGGCCTGCTGCGCAGCTACATCGAACCTATGCTCGACGAGGGCGCAGACCACATCGTCCTGGGCTGCACCCACTACCCTTTCCTGCTGGACACCATAAAGAAAATAGTCGACGGCCGCGCGAAGATAGTCAACCCCGCCCCTGCCGTCGCACGCCAGGCCGACCGTCTGTATGCGAAAAAGGCGCATCACGATGATACGCCTTTCTGCACTTTTTATTCAAGCGCCGCCTTCACTGAACCGGTCAAGGAACTTGCCCGGTCGCTGACGGCCTCGCCCTGCGAGTTTTACGACAACACTCTTTAAATTCCTTCGATGATGCGGGTCCATCCGTGGGTATCCTCAGCACGGCCGTACTGGATATCCTGGAGTGCGTGGAACATCATGGTGCTGTACTTTCCGGGAGCGTCGTACACATACCACTTGTCCTTGTTCGGATCGTACAGGCGGCCAACCGGTGAAATCACTGCAGCAGTACCGCAGGCACCCACCTCGTCGAAACCGGCAATCTCCTTCTCATACTCGATCGGACGGTCCTCGACCTTCAGTCCGAGATCGTGTGCGAGGGTGCGGAGACTCTTGTTGGTAATCGAGCCGAGCACAGACCTTGACAGAGGAGTGATGTAGGTCGCGTCCTTGATGGCGAAGAAGTTGGCCGCACCGAACTCGTCGATGTATTTCTGCTCCGCAGCGTCGAGATACAGCTCGTTTGAGAAACCTCTCTCATGTGCAAAAGCGCCTGCCTGTATGCTGGCAGCGTAGTTGCCGCCCACCTTGGCCTGACCGGTGCCGCGCGGAGCTGCACGGTCGTGCAGTTTCTCGAGAACCACGTCGATCGGTGCAAATCCGTTCTTGAAATAAGGGCCCACCGGGGTCACGAATATCAGGAACATATAGTCGCGGGCTGTCTTCACTCCCACCTCGGCTGTCGTGCCGATAAGCAGAGGACGTACATACAGCGAAGCATCTGTGCCGTAGGGAGGCAGATATTCAGCGTTGGCCCTGATGACCTTCTCGCACATTTCTATGAATAGATCCTCCGGAGGAGCAGCCATCAGCAGATACTCTGCAGAAGCCTTCATTCGCCTTGCGTTTTCCTCGATCCTGAACAGACGAGCCTTGCCGTCGACGCCACGGAATACCTTGGCGCCTTCGAACACTTCCTGGCCATAATGCAGCGACGTGGCTGCAATATGCATGGGAATATATTCGTGGGCAGTCAGATACGGCTCGCCCCAGCTGCCTTCGTGATATTCGCAGCGGATATTGAACTTCGTCTTGATGTAGCCGAAGCCTATGTTTTTCCAGTCAAGTTCAACCATAAGGCAGGAGTATTAGTTGTTCTCGGGACGCAATGCACGTACAGCCTTGCCGGCCTGCCACATTTCGCTCTCGCGCATTTCCTTGAGTTCTTTCTCAAGACCTTCGCGGTAGTCGGGCTTGCTGTTTGAATCGATAGAGATCTGAGCCTCGTTGCCTGTAGCTACGCTCTCATAAAGAGACTCGAACACAGGCTTGGTGGCATCGCGGAAACGCTTCCACCAGTCGAGCGCACCGCGCTGTGCGGTAGTCGAGCAGTTGGCGTACATCCAGTCCATACCGTTCTCGGCCACCAGCGGGAGAAGGCTCTGAGAGAGCTCTTCCACTGTCTCGTTGAAAGCCTCTGAAGGGGTATGGCCGTGGGCGCGCAGAGTGTCGTACTGGGCTGCGAATATTCCCTGGATTGCACCCATAAGGGTTCCGCGCTCGCCTGTAAGGTCGCTGTAGGTCTCTCTCTTGAATGTGGTCTCGAAGAGATAGCCGCTGCCGATACCTACGCCGAGGGCGATCGTGCGCTCATAAGCCTTTCCGGTAGCATCCTGGAAGATGGCATATGAAGAGTTGATTCCCCTGCCCTGCAGGAAGAGACGGCGGAGTGAGGTGCCCGAGCCCTTAGGGGCACACATGATGACATCAACATCCTTAGGCGGAACGATGCCTGTACGCTCCTGATAGGTGATGGCGAAGCCGTGTGAGAAATAGAGGGCCTTTCCGGCAGTGAGGTGCTTCTTCACTGTGGGCCAAGCACTGATCTGACCTGCGTCTGAAAGCAGGAACTCTATAATTGTGGCTCTCTTGCAAGCCTCTTCGATCTCGAAAAGGGTCTCTCCCGGAACCCAGCCGTCAGCGATGGCCTTGTCCCAGCTCTTGCCGCCTTTGCGCTGTCCAACGATAACGTTGAATCCGTTGTCGCGGAGGTTGAGGCTCTGGCCGGGGCCCTGCACGCCATAACCGAGAACTGCAATAGTCTCGTTAGCCAATACTTCTTTAGCTTTCTCCAAGGGGAATTCGGCACGTGTAACAACCTGCTCTACGATGCCGCCAAAATTCATTTCTGCCATTATTGTTCTATTTTAAGTTTGTTATTTATCCAAGTCTGATATACTGCACCTGCGCGATGTCCACCATATTGTCGGCCTGGTTGATGATGCGGTCCATACGGATGTCGTCAGCATCGGAGCATATCAGCTCCACCTTGGCCAGACGGTCGTCGATCACCTTGTAGTTCACACTCTCCACGGGAAGTCCCTTCTGGATGAAAAGAGTCGTAATACGGTTCAGGATGTCGACGCGCGCACTTACAGTCGCTTCAAGTCTGTACTTCATGATTTCAAATATTATCTGATTATAAGGTCATTCAATGTCTTGCCGCCCGGAATCATCGGGTACACGTTTGCCGTCGGGTCCACTACAGCTTCGAGGAAGAAGGCGCCCTTGGACGCCGCCATACGCTCGATGGCAGGTTCCAGCTCGGCAGGATCGGAAATCCGGAGATACTCGATGTCATATGCCTCGCATATCTTGCTGAAGTCGGGGTTCACGAGCCTGGTGTGAGAGAAGCGCTTGTCGTAGAACAGGTCCTGCCACTGGCGTACCATTCCGAGGAAAGAGTTGTTGAGCAGCACTATCTTCACGTCGATGTCGTTCTGCAGTATGGTTCCAAGTTCCTGGATATTCATCTGCAAGCCTCCGTCGCCGACGATCGCCACCACCTGGGCGTCGGGCCGTCCGCACTTCGCTCCGATAGCGGCAGGAAGGGCGAATCCCATGGTGCCCAGGCCGCCGGAGGTGATCCAGCCGGTCTTCATGGTGAGCTTCAGGTAGCGGGCAGCGAACATCTGGTTCTGTCCCACGTCGGTCACAAGCACCACGTTGCTGCCGTAGCTCTTGTCCGCAGTGCTGACTTTCTCGATATAGTGGCTGTTGATGGCATCGACCACCTGTGCCATATTGAGTTTCTTGCTGGCAAGCATGGGGCCGATCACATTCGCTTTCTCCTTGTCGTACTGTTCGTAACCGAAGCGCCTCCAGGCCTCCCGGTCCTTGAACACGAGTCCTTCGCAGATGGCTTCCAGCATCTGGCGGGCGTCGCCGTGGATCTGGAGGTCAACCTGGACGTTCTTGTTGAACTCGGTCTTGTCTATGTCTATATGTATGATCTGTGCATTCTGTGCATAGCCGCCGGTATTGCCGGTCACGCGGTCTGAGAAGCGCATTCCCACAGCAAGGATTACGTCGGCCTGCTGTGTCATCGCATTCGCCGACATATTGCCGTGCATACCGACCATTCCGATATAATAATGGTCGTGGAAGTTCATTGCGCTGCGGCCCAGCAGTGTACATGCCACCGGGATGCAGCCTTTGTTGGCGCATTCCGCAAGCACTGACTCGGCTCCCGAGATGAGCACGCCCTGTCCTGCGATGATCAGAGGTTTCTCGGCGTTGTTCAGCAAGTCGATGGCCTTCTGGACATTCAGGTCACGCTTCTCGAGATTGTCCCTGCGGGGCACCTGCACCATACGGTCGAGGGCCGCCTTGAGGTCATAGCGGTAGCGGAACTTCTCGACCTGGGCGTTCTTGGTGACGCTGATCAGCACCGGGCCCGGACGGCCGCTGCGTGCGATATGGAATGCCTGGGGCACTACAATGGGGATGTCCTCGGCGCGAGAGATCTGGTAGTTCCACTTTGTGATCGGAGTCGTGATACCCACCATGTCGGCTTCCTGGAAGAAGTTGGTTCCCAGCTTGCCCACATCCACCTGGGCGGTGATGCAGACGATCGGAGTGGAATCCATCATCGCATCGGCGATACCGGTCACGAAGTTGGTGGCGCCGGGACCTGAAGTCGCCACGCAGACACCCACCTGACCGGTGGCCCTGGCATAGCCTTCAGCTGCATGTACGGCACCCTGCTCGTGGCGTACGAGCACGTGACGGAGCTGGTCGGTATAGTCGTAAAGTTTGTCGTAGAACGGAATGATACTGCCTCCCGGATATCCGAAGATGGTGTCTACGTTTTCTTCTATTATAGTGTTGATAAGCGCCTCTGCGCCGGTCATCATCTTTCCTTCCATATTATATCATCCTTACGCCGCCTTTGTCTGCAGAGCCTGCAAGCATCGAATATGCCTGGAGAGCCTTGCTGACTTTGCGGTCTCTGTGAAGGGGTTTATATTCTTTTATTGCGGCACGGCGGGCTGCGAGCTGCTCGTCGCTCAGTTCCACATTCATTGTCCTTGCAGGGATGTCGATCGAGATCATATCACCGTCACGAACCAGGGCGATCGCGCCCTCGCTGGCAGCTTCAGGAGACACGTGACCTATCGACAGGCCGCTGGTACCTCCTGAAAAACGGCCGTCAGTGATCAGGGCGCACTCCGCACCGAGGTGCATGCTCTTCAGGAATGATGTCGGATAGAGCATCTCCTGCATTCCGGGGCCGCCCTTGGGGCCTTCGTAGCGGATCACCACCACGTCACCTTTCTTCACCTTGCCGCCCAAGATGCCTGACACGGCATCTTCCTGGCTTTCGAACACCACGGCCGGACCTCTGAACTTGAAGATTCTCTCATCCACGCCTGCAGTCTTCACTATCGAGCCGTCCACGGCGATATTGCCGTAGAGCACGGCCAGTCCGCCGTCTTTCATATATGCATTCCCGATGCTGCGGATGCATCCGCCTTTGCGGTCGAGGTCGAATTCCTTATAATACTTGTCGCAGCCTCCGAGGACTCCGGTGCGCTCGCCGAGCGGCGCTGCCAGATATTTGGCGGCGTTGGGATGCGCTGCCGCGAATGCAGCTGCGTCCTGTCCTTCCGCTGCGGTGATGTCATTGTCAGCTATGGCTGCAGCGAGTGAAGGATAGTCCACCCTCTTGACATCGGTATGCAGCAGGCCGCCTTTCGCCAGCTCTCCGAGGATGCCCATGATGCCTCCAGCCCTGTTGACGTCCTGGACGTGGTAATGGTAGCTCGGCGCCACCTTGCAGAGTACGGGCACATTGCGTGACAGACGGTCGATGTCGGCCATCGTGAAATCCACGCCTGCTTCGTGGGCTATTGCCAGCAGGTGAAGCACGGTATTGGTAGAGCCTCCCATGGCTATGTCGAGCGACATTGCGTTCTCGAAGGCGGCCTTGTTTGCGATGGCGCGCGGAAGCACGCTCTCGTCATCCTTGAAATAGTAGTCGTTGGCAAGCTTCACTATCAGCTCGGCGCCTTTCTCGAAAAGCTCGCGGCGGCACTTGTGGGTCGACAGGATGCTGCCGTTGCCTACCGGCGCCATTCCCAGGGCTTCGGTGAGGCTGTTCATCGAATTGGCGGTGAACATACCCGAGCAGCAGCCGCAGGTCGGGCAGGCAGCCCTCTCATAGCGAAGCAGCTCGTCGGCCGGAGTGGCGGGGTCTCCGCCCTTCACCATTATGTCGATCAGGTCGCAGTCCCTGCCGTCCACGTTGCCGGCTTCCATAGGGCCTCCTGATACGAAAACCGCCGGAATGTTGAGCCTCATTGCGGCCATCATCATACCCGGCGTTATCTTGTCGCAGTTGGAGATGCATATCATGGCATCTGCACAGTGCGCGTTGCACATATATTCTACGCTGTCGGCTATTATCTCTCGCGAAGGGAGCGAATAAAGCATTCCGCCGTGACCCATCGCTATGCCGTCGTCTATCGCTATGGTGTCAAACTCTGCCGCGAAGCAGCCGAGTTCTTCTATTTTCTTCTTTACAATCTGGCCTATCTCGTGGAGATGCATATGGCCGGGCACGAACTGGGTGAAGGAATTGACAATCGCGATTATCGGCTTGCCGACGAAGCGGTCGTCCATTCCGTTTGCACGCCAAAGGCCCCTGGCTCCTGCCATCGTTGCGCCCTCGAACGTTACACTGCTGCGAAGTTTCATATGTCCTATAAAAAAAAATTCACTTATCGGAAAGAATCCAACAAGTGAAACTGCATATTATATTTCCGTTGTGGATTCTTCATTATGCGGCGCTCACGACCAGCACCTCCAGGTCTAGGGTGAGGACGAGTCGGTTGCTGATGATAATGGCGTTATGCATTGCGAATCCTTGATTAACGGTTCTGCGTGCAAAGTTAAAATTCTTTTTGCATAATTCACAAAATTTTATTAGATTATTGGCAATTATCCATACCTTTGCCAACATGAACGACAAATTATATATTTTCGACACCACTCTCCGGGATGGAGAGCAAGTCCCCGGATGCCAGCTTAACACCATTGAAAAGATAGAGCTTGCAAAGCTGCTCGAATCCCTTGGAGTCGACATCATAGAGTGCGGATTCCCTATTTCCAGTCCCGGCGATTTCAAAAGTGTGGTCGAAATTTCCAAGGTCGTCACCTCTTCCCGCATCTGCGCCCTGTCGAGAGCTGTCGAGAAGGACATCGACGCTGCCGCCGAGGCCCTGCGCTTCGCCGAACTGAAACGCATCCACACCGGCATCGGTACGTCCGACTACCATATCAAATACAAATTCAACTCGAATCGCGAGGATATCCTCAAGAGGGCCGTCGCCTGCGTCAAGTACGCACGCAAATATGTCGATGACGTAGAGTTCTATGCCGAGGATGCGGGCCGCACCGAGAACGAATTCCTTGCCAGGGTAATCGAAGCCGTGATCGAGGCAGGCGCCACCGTAGTCAACATTCCCGACACCACCGGATACTGCTTCCCTGCCGAATACGGCGCCAAGATCGCATATCTCGTGAACAACGTGCCCAACATCGACAAGGCCATCATCTCCACCCATTGCCACAACGACCTCGGAATGGCCACCGCCAACACCCTGGCCGGAGTGATGAACGGCGCCCGCCAGGTGGAGGTCACCGTCAACGGAGTCGGCGAGCGTGCCGGCAACACCGCCCTCGAAGAGGTTGTAATGGCCATCCGCAGCCGCAGGGAGTTCCCCGTACATACCGACATCCTCACCAAGAACATAACCAAGATTTCGCACCAGGTGTCATCCCTAATGAGGATGCCTGTCCAGCCGAACAAGGCCATCGTGGGCCGCAATGCCTTCGCCCATTCTTCCGGCATCCACCAGGACGGCGTGCTGAAGAACCGCGAGAGCTATGAGATCATCGACCCGCAGGACATCGGAGTCAACGATTCCACCATCACCCTCACCGCCCGCAGCGGCCGTGCGGCTCTCGACCACCATCTGCGCAGGCTGGGCATCGTGCTGGGCACTGAGGAGCTCGCCGACGCCTACAAGAAGTTCCTCGACCTTGCCGACCGCAAGAAAGAGATAGAAGACAGCGACCTGTACGCCATCTCAGGCATCAGCCAGGACGACATCGTCCAGAAGATCAAGCTGGATTATCTGCAGGTAGTATGCGGAAAGAACTCGATTCCGATGGCCACCGTAGGCCTCATCATCGACGGTGAGAAATGCAGCGCCACCTGCAGCGGCAAAGGCCCCGTGGACGCAGCTTTCACTGCCATCCGCTCGCTGGTGCACCGCCGCATCAACCTCGAGGAGATGCTGGTGCAGTCCATCACCCGCGGCACCGAGGACAACGGCATCGTGCATATCCAGGTGGAGAACAACGGCCAGTTCTATTACGGCTACTCCGCCAACCCCGACATCGTGACTGCCGCTGCCGAGGCCTACATCAACGCTATAGCGAAGATTATCTAGTAAGTATCAGAACGACAGGCCGAGCGTGGCTCCCGCGCCCCAGAAATTGATTTGACCGCCTACAATCAGGTGGGGGCCTTTGTTGCCGAGAGAGAAGTCGAAACCGATCTTGCCGCTGGGGAAAAGTATGTAGTCCAGGTAGCTTTTCTGATCCTGCGTCCACTGACCATAGTAAAGCATCAGACCTGCCTCTGCTCCCACATACACTGAATGCTTGTCTGATTTGCCAAGCGGGTAATAGTGGATATAATCTGCAAGAAGAGGTATGCTGTAGTAATTATTGGGATTGTGTGTGTCGATGCCGAAACCGGTCTCGAGACCAAGGTAGTTTTCCCGGTTGAACCTGCATCCTGCCGACACGCATGCATTACAATAGCTCTCTGTCCTGAAATACCAGTCATATCTGGCAGTGACATTCACCTGCAATGCCCTGGCCTCTCCGGTCCGGGCATGGACGCTGCCTGCAAAAAGAAGCGCGGTGACAATCAAAAGTAGTTTTCTCATGGCTCTGCTGATTGTCTAGAAAGTTATACCTGCTGCTGCGCCGAATCCGAAATAGCTCATCATCGTACCTATCTGAAGATGAAGACAGTCGCCGAGCTTGAAGTCCAAGCCGGTCTTGACCCCGATGTATGGATAAGTCCTTGTGACCGGGGTGGTGTTCCTGACAAAAGTCTGCTTTTCCCGGTCGACTGTCGCACCGAAGCCTTCATAATAATGAGCGAAGAGGAATCCCAGCTCCGATCCGGCATAGAACGAATGGCTTTTTGCCTTACCCAGCGGAAAATAGTGGATGTAGTCTGCCAGGAGGGGAACCCCGCGGTATTCATACCGTCCTGGATCGGCATCGATATAAGTGCTTCCTTTGAATGCGAAACCGCTCTGCACGCCGACATAATTACCTCTGTTTATACGATATCCTGCAGAGATGTTTGTCGCGTAATGCCCATTGATGTAATTGACATACTCTGCCCGGAATGCAACTCCCCACTGGAAACCCTTGACGTCCTCGGACTGGAGGCCGTTTCCTTCCGTCTGGGCGTAAGCGCCGCAGGCCAGCATGACCATAGCCACGGTCAATAACAACTTCTTCATACTTCACTTTATTGCACGATACAAAGGTAATCCGTAAAAGTTTAAAATCCGCCTTTTTAATGGTTTGCTCACCAAGTGGAGCGGCTGACGTTACCTGTCCGGATGGGTGTTCCGTTCATTCCTTGGTATGCGTCTTACTGCCATAAGTCGCATACCGCGGAGCATAAACCAGGCCTGTACCCGCAAAGACGTTCCTTGCTATGCGTGTGGGAGGTTCTACACGCATACCGCGGAAGCGAAATGGGAAAGCGGTGCCGGCACTGCGGCAGCTCACTGCCGGAAGTTTCGGAGAACAAAACATTTGCTATCTTTACAAATATGTTTTACCACACGATCAAAGATGAAAGACTGTCAGCGCTCGGGTTTGGTGCGATGCGACTGCCGCAGCTTCCTGCCGGAAGCATAGACCGCGAGACAGTCTTCGCCATGGTTGACGAAGCCATCGCAAACGGAATCAACTATTTCGACACTGCTTTCCCCTATCACGACGGCCATTCCGAGCAGGTACTGGGAGCGGCTCTTGCCAGACACCCCCGCGAAAAGTGGAACCTCGCGGACAAGTATCCGGGACATCAGCATTATGACAAGTTCGACCCCGCCGGAGTGTTCGAGTGCCAGCTGCGCAGATGCGGCGTCGATTACTTCGATTTCTACCTCTTCCACAATATCTGCGAGAACAGCATCGCCGACTACATGGATCCTGGCTGGGGCATACTGGAATATTTCGTTGAACAACGCGAAAAAGGGCGCATCCGCCATCTGGGTTTCTCGTGCCACAGCACCGCCAATCATCTGCAGACTATCCTGGACGGTCCATACGGCCAAGTCGTCGAGTTCGTGCAGATCCAACTGAACTACCTCGACTGGAGCCTTCAGGACGCCCGCCGCAAGTGCGAGATCATCCGCGAGCACGGTCTTCCAATCATTGTGATGGAACCTCTTCGCGGCGGCAAACTGTCCCATCTCTCACCGGACGCACACGCACGCCTTCAGGCGTTGGATCCTTCAAGGAGCGACTCATCATGGGCGCTTCGCTGGCTCCACGGCATTCCGGAAGTCGCAGTAGTGCTCAGCGGCATGTCATCTCTGGAGCAGATGACGGAGAACACGGCGACATTCGAGCATCCAGACCCGCTGTCTGAGCGCGAACGCACCGTTCTGGCGGAAATTGCTGAAGGAATGAAGGACTCCGTCCCCTGCACTACCTGCCGCTATTGCTGCAAAGGCTGCCCGGCAGAGCTGGACATCCCCGCCCTGATATCCGAGTACAACGACCTGAAAGTACAGGTCTCCCTCACTCCCGTGATGCGTCTGGAGAGCCTGCCCGAAGACAAACTCCCGCACGCCTGCCTCCAGTGCGGAGCCTGCATGCAAATCTGCCCTCAGGGCATCCACATCCCAGACGTCCTCGCAGAACTGGCCGAAATGTTCGACTGCGCCCCAAAATGGTCAGATATCTGCGTCAAGCGGAACTCGATAAACAAGGCTTAATCTTCCATCTTGTCGAGGCTGTAGCGGAACTCGACACCCTGAGATATACGATTGTCATTCTTGTCAGATATGGTAATATGGAGTAACTTCACCGAAAAATACTGTACCATTATGAAAAAGACTATAATCCCCCTGTTGATCATGCTGGTGCTGGCTCTTCCCGCCACTGCACAAGACAAAGTTGTCAAAGCTGTCCTGGAAGCCGGACGCACGGACAACCACACCATGGAATACGCCGACTATTTCGCCCGAAACATCGGAGGGCGCATCGTCGGCTCGCATATGCTCCATCACGCCGAGGACTGGGTTGCGCAGCAGTTCCGTTCCTGGGGGCTTGAAGTCATTGTCCAGGATGCAGTCACCATCAACGTCGGTTTCGACCGCGGTCCATGGTCAGGCCGGATGCTTTCCGAGGATGGCATGATGCTGCATTTCGGCACTCCTGCCTACACTGCCGGCACCCGCGGCCCGCAGAAGGGAAAGGTCTATCTGGAGCCCAAGAACCAGCGTGAGTTCGACCGGGTCAAGGGTGCGCTGAAGGGTGCCTGGGTGCTGCTCGAAACCGGGCCGGCCAGCGGGCTTGCCATCGACGCCAGCGCCAAGGCCGACTCCACCAGGGCCGCTCAGCTGGCTGCCGGAGAGGAAGTATCTGTCCCCATGTACCGCCAGATGGTGGAGGCCGGTGTGCTTGGCTTCATCCGTCCGGCAAAACTCCCGATGCAGGTGCTCTACAACCGGGCTTGCTGCTTCGACATTACAATGGACAACCTGCCGAAGGCTTGCGATATCCTGCTGGACGAGCATCAGTATGAGATTATAAAGCAGAAGGTGGTGGACCGCCAGGATTTCCTGCTGGAGTTCGACATCCGCAACCATTTCTTCCCCGGTCCCATGACATATCACAATATACTGGGTGTCATCAGGGGCAGCAAATATCCAGACGAATATGTCCTGATGGGCAGCCACCTGGACGCCTACGACATAGCCACGGGCTCCACCGATGACGGACAGGGTGTCTGCGTGACCATGGAGGCCGCCCGCCTGCTTGCCGCCGCCGGTGCAAAGCCTCTGCGCTCGATTATGTTCTGCATCTGGACGGCAGAGGAATACGGCCTGCTGGGCTCCAAGTTCTTCGTAGAGAACAAGACCGTTCCCTGGAACAAGATTTCCAACTACTTCAACCGCGACGGCGGTCCGCTGGCTGCAAATGCGATAACAGTTCCCCCGGCTATGTACGACGATTTCGTGACTGCCTGCAAGCCGCTCTTCGACTATAATCCGGATATTCCCTTCACGGTGGTCAAGAGGGAGGGCGAACCGCAGCCGCGTCCTGCTTCAGCCGGCGGCTCCGACCACGCATATTTCGCGATGAACGGCGTTCCTGCCATCTCTTTCCGTGAAAGCGACGTATTCGGCCTCGACTTCAATTACCGTGATATCTGGCATACCGAAGATGACCTGTACGACAAGCTCATCCCCGAATACCTGGAGCATTCAGCCGTAATCCAGGCTGTCACTGCCTACGGCATCGCCAACCTGAACCACCTCCTGTCCCGGGAAGGGTTATATAAGGAATAATATTCTTGAGCCGTGGAATTCGGCTGCTCCGGTGACGGAGGCGATTTTCGGGAGATTTTCAGGTGTGATTCCGCAGCCGGGCATTATGACAATCCGGCCGGCGGCACGGGTCACCAGGTCCTGCAGCACGAAACGGCCTTCCCAGGCGGTAGCGCAGTGGCCGGATGTGAGGATGCGGTCAATGCCAAGGCTGATGATATCTTCCAGTGCGGCGAAAACATCACTGCACTCGTCGAACGCGCGATGGAAGGTTATGCAGAGCGGCCTCGCAGCATCCACCAAGCGTCGCATCAGATCCATATCCACAGCGCCGTCGGGAAGCAGGGCACCGACAACCACGCCATTCACGCCAAGCCGCTTGCACATAGAGATTGCGTCAAGCATCTGAGATACTTCCTCGTCATCATAGATGAACCCACCTTCCCGCGGGCGGATCAGAACATTCACCGGAACTGATGCCAGCCTGGCAACAGCAAGCGAGTCCCTGATGAGTCCTTCTGACGGCGTAACGCCGCCCACCTCCAGCCTATCGCAGAGTTCAATCCGGTCCGCCCCGGCAGCCACGGCTTTCCTGACCGCATCGAACGACGGGCAGCAGACTTCGCAGAAAGGTCTCATAGCAGCGGAATCAGCCGCTCCAGGTCGGCAGCAAGGGAGGTGTTGTAACCTTCGGAGAGATATACCACGCGACCGAAACTGTCGCAGATGGCAACCACCGGCAGCTTGTGTTCACCCGGCAGCGTCGGCAGAATAGAGACATCCTTTCCGAAAACAGCGTTCTGCAGTCCGGACGGCCGGGCCTGTCCCAGCACGACGACCGGTCTCCCCCACTCATTCAGCACAGAAGCAGCCGCCTCGATCTCAGTGCAGGCATGGCTCGTCGGTTCGTCGCGGAATCCCATGAACGCCAGCAGGAACCATCCGCGCCCGGTGGCGGAGAGCAGCGACTGCGGCTCGGGCTGAGTCCCTGCCCCAGCCTGCGGAATTCCCGGCATATCCGGAATAAACAGCATCTCGGGATCCATACTCCCAATCACTGCGGGTTTCTCAGCAGACTTTCTCACAACCGGCACCAGATCCCGCTCTTCGTTCTCTGCCACATTGAAGAACTCCAGACGCGTCAGCACACTGCCGTCGGAGAGCCTGAGCCCGGTAGTGAGCAGATAATAGCCGGCATCGACGTTCAGCACCTCCGGCAGGCCGCTCTCATAGTCCAGCAGCCTCGTTGCACCGTCAGCATCCACTCTGGTAAGGGTATAATCGCGGAAATATGCATCGGAAGCGGGACGCAGACTGGCCTTCGGTGAGGATGAATCCACCTCGCCGGTGACCAGGTCGTAGGCAGCGTCAATCCCGAGAGTGCGGCACAGTGCCACATAGAATATCTTCAGGCCAAGGCCGTCAGTCTTGCGGGAGCGCCACACGGCTATGGGCGAAGTCCGCAGCTCCTGGGGATTGCGACCCTCCTCGACAGTAATGTTCTCGTCGCACCAGCGGCGGACAGCATCGGCGTCGTGCAGGCCAGACACCTCTCCGGAAGCAAGGATTTCCCGGCGGTAAGGCCTCAGATGCTCGAGCTCCACCCGCTCTGAGCCCACGCCGGCCAGCGCATCTTCCAGCACATCATAAGTCACGTCAGCCAGGTCCTTCTCCGAAAGAAGCCTCAGGACGCTCTCCGCCCTGTCGGGATATATCTCGCGGAAACGGGCCACTGCCGGATTGGAATGGTCGTGGGAGAGCCGGATACTGTCTTCGCGCGCCAGCCTTTCGGCATTCGCAGCCGCCAGCGCCGGGTCGATATCGCCCGCAAGCGGGTCCTCCACCGGCGGATGGATGTCCAGTTCGTCGCTGAACTCCTCTCCGAAGCTATGGGTCAACTCTACCACTGTTTCTTCAGACGAAGCCACAGCATAGCCGAAGCGGCCGTCTTTCCAAGCCAGCACAAACATGTCTCCAAGCCCCGTGTCAAGAGCAGTCCTGCCGTCCGGCCCGGTCAGATATGTCACCACATTATAGAATTCGGCATAATTGTATATCCGGAAGCTCACAGCAGTTCCTTCCACCGGGACGCCGTCGCAGAGCACAGTCACACTTGTGCGCCGCACAGGCACATAGTTCCGAACAACATTTATCTCAGTATAGCAAGGAGTCCGCTGGATCACATCCTCCGGCCCGTCGTAATCGCCATACACCTTGGTGTGCAGAATCATCGCGCGGGATACCGCTCCGTTGAACCAGGCCCGGTCCAGGATAGCCTCAGGCTCGCAGGCGCCCATGAAGTGCCAGCCGTCGCCCGTCCATACCTCAACCCAGGCGTGGTTGTCGTCGGTATGAGCCCACCTCGGAGTATAGACCTGCCGGGCCGGGATACCCGCAGCGCGCAGGGCCGCCACCGCCAGCACCGATTCCTCCCCGCAGCGGCCGAGCCCCCTCAGCATTATCGACTCCGGCCCGCCGGTGCGACCGTCAGAGGGCTGATAGGTGGCCTGTTCGTGGCACCAGTGGTTGATTTCCAGCGCAGCATCTGCCAGTAACATTCCCGCCACGCGGGAGCAAAGGGTGTCGGCATACCTGAGCCTGAAATCGTCCAGAGTTTCGTTGTTTACCCTGAGCGGCAGCACGAAATGGCGGAACTCCCGCTCCGGAATGTCCCAGCCCATCAGGTCGCGCACCTCCAGCGTCTTGCTGACATTCTCCTCCCAGTAAGACCTGTCATAATGCAGGCTGTCGGGCAGAGGCATATATGCGTACAGCCAGTCGGTGTAGCGCGCCACCGGCCCCCGGCAGGAAACGGAAGCCACTGCTGCAGCGAGAACTGCGATTATCGTAAACAAACGCGATTTCATAGACCCAAATTTACAAAAAAGTATATCTTTGCGGCCGTTTTAAAACTAATGCAATGCTTAAAGGAATAACGACGGTTCTGTTGCTTATCGTATCGAACTGTCTGATGACCCTGGCCTGGTACGGCAATCTCAAATTCGATTTCGGCAAAGTCTTCCCGAAATGGGGACTCTTCGGCATCATCATAGTCAGCTGGGGCATCGCCTTGCTGGAGTATTTCTTTATGATACCTGCCAACCGAATAGGCTTCCAGGGCAACGGCGGACCGTTCTCTATGATGCAGCTCAAAGTCATCCAGGAAACCATCACCCTTGTCGTGTTCGCGGCGATGTCGATCCTGGTGTTCAAGGGAGATCCCCTCAGATGGAATCATTTCGCAGCGTTCATCTGTCTGGTAATGGCCGTTTATTTTGTTTTTAAAGGCTGATTAAAAATAATTTGCATTAATAAAAAATATTTATCACTTTTGCAGTCCCAAAAATTACAGCAACCTCTCGTGTGAAGGCTTTTAAGTCGCGATGTTGCGCTAAATATTTGAATGATATGGATTTAATGAAAGTTGCCGAACAGGCGATGGCACAGGACCAGAAGAGCTTTCCGA